>NZ_JBDPLT010000099.1:0-2157 GCF_039871775.1 Plantactinospora sp. B5E13 | reverse complement strand
ACCTGCGAGGTGCCCTCTCGAACCGAGCGATAGAAGCCTGAAGCACTCCTATCCTTCCAGTTCAGAGGGCACTTTCTATCTCCGGGGTCCTGCCGGGCCGATCTTCATCGGTGGATCGAGGCTGAGGTGCTTCGGAGTGCGTTGGTTCCTCGGTGCTTAGTGCGAACCCTACGTACTCTCGTAGAGCTGATGCGGCCACGTCATGATTTTCCCAGCGATGATCGTTTTCGGTTTCCCATGCCTCAAGGAGTGCTTGGAAGTCGCTGACTGTGCCCCGGACGATGGCGAGTAATGTCGATGCGCGAAGCTCTAAGCCAGGTAGGTCGGGGTCAGAGAAGTTCCGGCTGAGTGCGGCGACGGCCTTATCTCTATCGCCCACCGATGCAAAATGGCGGCCCAGTTCGTACCAGGACATAAGCGCATGGGTTCCTGGGTATTGCGTCGCAAGCGTCCAGTACTCGATTGCGCGTCCGATGTTTCCTTCTTCCTGGAACACTCGTCCCAGCAGGTCGGCTGCAGCGCTCGCCTCTTCGGATTGCCCCAGGCTGATGGCGGTCATCAGTGCCGTCTTCGCGGCAGGCAGATCGCCCAGCCTCTTGAACATGCTTCCGAGTAGTACATTTGCCCGTGCAGCGTTTTCTGGTATCGTCGCTGCTTTCGTCAGCGCTTCTGTTGCATAGACAAGCTCCCCGCGTCTGTCTGCCGCGGCGGCGATGTAAAAGCATTCCTGTGGATTGAGCATCTTGACAAGTGCGGGCCAAAGAGAGTCTGGTACTTTCCAGGTCGCCTTATCAACCCTTAGTTGATCTGAGATAACCCAGGACGGACGACCCTGATAGTTCCTGGAACGCAGCATTGGAGGAGTGTCGCGGCGGGACTTTTGTGCCCACGTCATTCCCGCCGCGAAAAGTTCGTCAGATGCGGAAGTGTCCTCAATTTCCGCAAGGTAGATCGGGAAGAGTCGTTTCAATTCGTCCGCCAGCACCGGTCGGGTTAGCCCGGCGCGTTGGCAATCAACGGCGCTGCGAACGATGGCCACCCCTGGTGGACTCTGGTGGCGGCCTGTGTTCAGCCATACCCACGCCAGTTGTGGGTCTACGCTTGGGTCGGCTCGTTCTAGATCGACACCCTTCGCGCCGGTGGTCTGCTCGATGATCTCGAAGATCTCGGGGTCATGCGGCAAGGGAACGAGATACGCACGTTTGAGCGCGGCCGTCGCGGTCGGCTTCAAGCCGTGAGGAGAGTCGAGGATCGCAGCGCACTCATCTGCGGAAATTGTCGCCACGAGGAACGCCTTGTCGGCGAGTAACTCCAGCGTCTTGCGAGTGAGGCATTCGAGGTCTGAGGAGGTCAAGCCATCCGCCCAGATCAGCAGCCGTCCTGTCATGATCGTGGAGACGTCCTCGGCTTCGGCCAGGGCGGCGATCGCGCTTCCGTCGCGCGGTATGAGGACCTTCGTCTCCGGCGCTAGCGTCTCCACGACGGCGGTCCACGCAGACGTCGACTTGCCGGCACCCTCATCGCCATACACCAGCAGGAACGGGTACGGGGCCGACGGTGTGGCGAGCGCTGTACGCATCTCCTCGTCGAAGTCGGGACGCGGCACGTAGGCCCCGCCGGCCGGCGTTGGCCTGCCGTCCCATCGCTCGACCAGTTCGCCCAGTGTGTGGAACGGCGGTTGCTGAATCTGGTCAAGGACCCAGAACTGATCCAGCAGGTTCTTCCGCAAGAGACTCTGCCGAGACTTCTCCCGCTCTAAGGCAGCTTGCAGCAGTTGATGGCGCCTGCTCCATTCATCCCGATCTGTCAGGCTCGGGTCCAGCTCCAAGCTCTGTCCACGGGCGCAAACGACCAGTGCCTTGACGACGTCGTCGACCAGTTCCCAGGTGGGGGCCCGTTTACCGGCGCCGGCGAACAGACCGCTGAGGGTTGCAGTACCCCACTTGCCCTTGGTTTGGTCGCTGATCTTTCTCAGCGCCGGTGAGCCGGCGCGTCGCTTAAGTTCGCGAAGCTCCTCGGCGAACCGTTGCACTGACGTGATCTCAGCATGGATTCGGTAGGTATCGGTATTCGAAGTGGGTGAGGTGGAGAGCGGCGCGGACGATGTCGCCGATCTGCCGTGGGCTGGCGGTGGTGTGACGAAGGGTCCGCCAGCGG
>NZ_JBDPLT010000098.1:0-2311 GCF_039871775.1 Plantactinospora sp. B5E13 | reverse complement strand
CCCCGCACAACCCTGCCCCGAGCAAGCCGACCACGTAATCGGCGAATCCACCCTGCCCCGAAACCACATCGGATCAAATCTATTCAACTGCGATCAACACGAACCGCATCGGTGGATCGAGGCTGAGCCTCGTTCTCACCACCGGTCGAGGACGTGCCGGTGACCGCGGCGCCTCCGGGCGATGCCGTCGAACTGGTCACTTTGGTGAGTGCCGCCAGTACGGCGGCGACGGCGGGCGGGTCGGGTGGGTCGCCGTAGGTGGCGGCGTGGAGCTGGCGGCGGAAGCCGACAATCTCGGTGATGTGGACGTCGGGTCGGCGATGGGCCTGGAGCGCGAGGCCGGGCAGCATGGTCACGCCCATGCCGGCGGCCACCAGGGATTGCACGACGACCATGTCGTCGCTGAGTGAGCCGATGCGGGGGGTGAAGCCTTGCCGTCGACACGCGGCGAACAGCTCTGCCTGGCACCGGTCGCCCCCGCCGATCCAGGCGGAGTGGCGATGGTTCGCGAGGCTGTCGTCGGGTCGCCGGCTGACGAGGTAGATCGGGTCGTCGCCGATGTGAAGGAGCCGGAATCCCTCGTCCTCGACCGGAGCGTCGGCGTGTCGGAACACGAGGGCGACGTCGATCTCGCCGTGGCGCAGCAACTGTAGTGCCTCGACCGGGTGGCGCTCGATCAGGCTCAGCTCGATTCCCGGGTACCTTTGTGCCAACGCGCCGGCCATTCGGGGCACGATCGTGCTCAGCGCCGAGGCGTTGGCGGCCAACCGGACCCGCCCCGACTGCAGGCCGACCTGTGCCGCGAGTTCGCTGGTCGCCGCGTCGACCCGTCCCACGATCTCGGCGGCCCGGTTGGCCAGTAGCCGCCCTTCCGGCGTCAGCCGGATCCCCCGACCGACCCGCTGCACGAGCTTGACACCGGTGGCCGCTTCCAGACGGGACAGGTGATGGCTCACCGACGGCTGTGAATAGTGCAGCTCTCTCGCCGCTCCGGTCACCGACCCGTGCCGGGCCACCGACGCCAGAACCATGAGCTGGACCAGATTGAGCACAGATCGAAGATATCAATGGGTTCGACACAGAATTGGCATTGGACGTCATGCTTCGTCCATCGCATGCTGATCCCCGACAAAAAGCTCACCGCAACGACGACGACGGTCACCACGAGGAGAAGCAACGCATGGGCAAGGTCATCTGCGACATCACGATCTCGGTCGACGGGTACTCGGCCGGGCACAATCAGAGCGAGGAACGCCCGTTCGGCGACGACGGCGGCGACGGCTCCGGCAGCATGCTGCACACCTGGATGTTCGACACTCCCGACGAGAACCGGGCCGAGCTCGACCTGTGGGCCACCGCCAAGGCCTTCATCATGGGACGCAACATGTTCGGCCCCGTGCGTGGCGGGTGGGATCGGCAGTGGAACGGTTGGTGGGGCGACAACCCGCCGTTCCACGTCCCGGTCTTCGTGCTCACCCACCACCCACGTGACCCACAGCCGATGGACGGCGGTACGACGTACCACTTCATCACCGAGGGGATCGAGTCGGCGCTGGCCCAGGCGCGTGCGGCGGCCGGCGACGGCGATGTCACGGTCACTGGCGGCGCGACGACGATCAACCAGTACCTCGCCGCCGGTCTGGTCGACGAGCTGCGGCTGCATATCGTGCCGGTCACGCTCGGTGCCGGCACGCGACTGTTCGACGGCGTCCCCGCGCTGAAGCTCGAGCAGGTGACGTCGCGGGCGGCGAGCCTGGTCACGCATGTGACCTATCGCGTGTTGTCCTGACCTCGTGGGTGGTGTCAGCCACGGCTACCGCCGTGACACCACCACAGCGGGGCCCCGGACGCCGAGTCACCAGGCCGTCCTGCCGTCCGCAGGTCTTGGTCATTGCCCTCGCGACAGGATGGCGTTGCGGTGCTGCCAGGTCAGGTGCAGGCAGGCCGCACCGCTCGGCGCCATCCGACCCTCGCTGAGGAGCCGATCGACCGTGTGCTCGTCGAAGGCGAGCTCTTCGGAGGCCAGCTCACCCTCGTCGTTCTTGTCGACCAAACCGTCGAAGATCCGGTCGAAGACGTCGGCCTCGAACACCGCGACCGTCAGGAGATCACCCACATAGTTGAGGGCGTCCACCCCGATGCCGAGGCAGTAGACGTTGATGGCGCCGCGCCGGCGTGCGGCGTCCAGTGACGTGATCTCAGCATGGATTCGGTAGGTATCGGTATTCGAAGTGGGTGAGGTGGAGAGCGGCGCGGACGATGTCGCCGATCTGCCGTGGGCTGGCGGTGGTGTGACGAAGGGTCCGCCAGC
>NZ_JBDPLT010000097.1:0-4618 GCF_039871775.1 Plantactinospora sp. B5E13 | reverse complement strand
GATGCTGTCGTCGATCTTCACGTACAGTGCGGTCAAGAGGGTGTCCAGGTCTTGCGTCACAACATGATCTTGGATGCCCTCTCCTCATGCCTGGACATCGACCCCTGACTTCGGAACTACTCGTCTATGTCGTGACCGGTCTGGCGCAGCCCGTCGATGAGGGCTCGGCGGTGGCTGCGTCCCCCGTCGGGGGTGTCGACGATCCCCGGGCCGAGGAATCCCCAAAAGCTGTAGCCAATCAGCACTTCGTCACCCACCAGCCCTCGATGAGCAGGGCGTCCAGGCCGGTCGCGATGAGGCAGTCCAGGGCCATGTCCGGGGTCCCGCAGATCGGCTTGCCCTTGACGTTCAGCGAGGTGTTGATCAGAACCGGATGCCCGGTGATCTCGCCGAAGGCGGTCAGGACCTCGGCGAGGAAGGGGTGCTGCGTCCGAGTGACGGTCTGGACCCGGGCGGTGCCGTTGGCGTGCACGATCGCGGGCAGCTGGGTTCGGGTCAGGTCGGTGACCGGAGCGGCGATGGACATGTACGGCGAGGACTGTCGAAGCCGGACGTAGTCGGCCGCCTTGTCAGCGAGGACGACCGGGGCGAAAGGCCGGAACGGCTCGCGGAACTTCACCGTGGCGTTCAGCCGGTCCACGACGCCGGACGCGAAGGGCGAGGCGAGGATGGACCGGTTGCCGAGCGCGCGTGGTCCGGCCTCCAGCGGACCGGTGAAGAGGCCGACGAGCGCCCCGGCGGCGAGGCGTCGGGCCAGGTGCCGAACGGGATCGGCCGGGCGTTCGGCGGTCAGTCCGGGGCGCGGCTCCGGTGGCAGCGTCAGGTTCGGGTACGCCGGGCCGAGGTAGCAGCGCCCTTCGATGCCGGTGGGTGGCCGGCCGGTGGCGTCGAGACAGACGGCCGCAGCCGCGCCAATGGCGGTGCCGGAGTCACCGGGCGCGGGCGGCACGTGGATCTCGTCGACGATGCCTGACTGGACGACAAGGCCAGCGGCGACGCAGTTCATCGCCACGCCTCCGCCGAGGCAGAGCAGGCCGGATCCGGTCAGTCGGGTGGCTTGTCCGGACAGGTGCAGCATCACGTGCTCGGTGCGTTCCTGCAGCGCGGCGGCCAGGTCGGCGTGCACGGGCTCGACCGGCTCGCCTGGCAGCCGAGGTGGGCAGGTCGCGGCTGTGAAGGCCGGACTCGTCCGGGCGTACCGGCTGGACAGCACCCGCAGCGGCAGCAGCGCCGGGTCGAGGGTGAATCCGTCCCGGGTGAGGCGGACTGCCCGACTCATCAGTGCCCGGAAGCGCGTCGGGTCACCGAGGGCGGCCAGCGCCATGACGGTGCCCTCCTCGTCGCCGCGCCGCCAGCCAAGGTGCTCGGTGACGGCGCCGTAGACGTAGCCGAGTGACGCGGGGTCGTCGATCGCGGTGCGCAGGTCGAGACGAAAGGGCTGTTCGTCGCGGTGCGCGGCATGCCAGACCGTGGTGGTCTGCAGTTCACCGAGGCTGTCCACGACCAGGACCGCCGCGTCGTCGACGCTGGAGGCGAGGAACGCGTACAGGGCGTGTGCGCGGTGGTGCGGCACCGGATGGAGTCGGGCGCGCGGGAAGCGCCGGGCCAGGTCCCGCATCCGGGCCTGGTAGCGGCGGTGCACGGTCAGGAAGCTGCGGGCCCGGGGCATCGCCCGAGGACGGCTCACGGACCGGAGCAGGTGTGCGGGTAGCTGGCCGAGCGCGGACCGGTAGCGGCGTCCGTCGAAGTTGTAGGCCACTGTCGTCACGTCGTTCGCGGTCAATCCGGCCTCGCCGAGGAGCCAGGCGACGGCGTTTTCCGGGTACGCCTTGCTGTGCTTGATCCCGTCGAGGCGTTCCTCCTCGGCGAAGCCGATCAGGTGCCCGTCGACGAGGAGCGCCGCTGCGGAGTCGTGTGTGTAGGCGCACAACCCCAGCACGACCTCGGCGTCGCGTCTGCGTGAGGGGGTGGCCGTCATCGCGGATCACTCGTCAGGGCGGGGGTGAGGTGGTCGTACCAGCTCGAAAGGGCGTCACTGAGCGGGCCAGGGATGTCGGCGGCAAGGGTACGTGCCGGGTCGCGTTCGCCGGCTTTCCAGGCACGGTAGCTGGCGAGCGTCCGGCCGAACGCGTGCCATGTCGCCCCGTCCGCCGGCTGCATGATGCCAGAGAGCACCCGCTGGAGCAGGGTGTCGAAGTTCGGCCAGGGCACCTCGACCGGGTCGAGTTCGGCGCTACCGGGGGTGCCGTTTCGCGAGGCGGCGGCCGCTTCGGCGTTCTCGGCGTACAGGTGCAGCGAGTCGACGTGGTGGTGGTACTCGCCCAGCTCGACACCGAGCCAGCCGGCCATCAGCTCCTGAATCAGGGTGGTGGTGAAGATGTCGTACGGGAAGCCGAGCCACAGATCCTGGCTGCGCATGCTGGTGTGCATCACCAGTCGGCCCTGCCGGATGAAGAACCGGTAGCCGAGGGTGCACGGCACGTCCCGGAAGCCGCGATGGTCGCGGGACGGGTCGTAGAGCTGGATTACCGCCCGCCGCGAATCCCGGTCCGCGTGCAACTGTCGGCGTACCGCGTCGAGTTGGTCGATCACCGCGTCGAACTCGTCGATCCGGCCACCCCACCGGCGCAGCCGTGGCCCGTACGCGCCGCGGAGTATCCCGTCGTCGGCGTACCTGCGGAGGTTCTCGTTGTAGTCGAAGATCCACGGGTCGTCGGAACCGGAGAGGATCCACAACGCCTCGGCGACCGCGAACGCTGGATTGATCACTCGCGCGGGCGGCACGTCGACGAGTCGTCGTCGAGGGTTCGTCAGGCACAGGTGCGCGCCGACGACCTCGGTCGTGGTGAGGGTACGGGGACGGGCGACGTGGCCGTTGAGCAGCACGGCCTGGCACGCGGCGATGAACAGTTCGCTCGCCGAGTTCGCGGTCAACACGATCATCAAGGCTCCTTGCGGGGATTAGGAGGTGAATGCGGCGAGCCGGTCGCGGGAGAGGTTGACCAGCCAGGCCGACTGCCGGGCGAGCCCCTCGTGCAGGCCGACGGTGGGCCAGTAGCCGAGCAGACGTCCGGCGCGGGTCAGGTCAGCGGCGGTCGCCGGTACGTCGCCCGGCTGGGCGTCCACCGCCTTGACCGGCACCTGGCGGCCGGTGACCTTCGCCGCCTCGTCGATCACGCCACGCATGGAGACGCTGGCGCCGCCACCGACGTTGATCACCGCCGCTCGGACGTCGAGGTGCGCCGCTCCCAGGGTCGCGGTGACGACGTCGCTGACGTAGGTGAACTCGCGGCGTTGGCTGCCGTCGCCGTAGAGCGTTATCGGGAACCCTGTATAGGCCGCGAACAGGATCCTGCCGATGAGCATGTCGGGCCGCTGCCGAGGCCCGTACACGGTGAAGTACCGGAGCGCGGCGACGCTGAGCATGCTGTCCGGCCGACGGGCGTAGGCCAGGCAGAGGTGCTCGGCGGCCAACTTGCTGACGCCGTACGGGGAAACCGGGCACGTCGGGTCGATCTCCCGGCTCGGCCGGTCCGCCGGGCCGTAGACACTCGACGACGAGGCCACCACCAGCCGCCGTACGCCCTGCCGAGCGCAGGCGTCAAGCAGCCGGTGGGTCCCGACGACGTTCGCCTGGGCATAGTCGAGGAACTCCCCGCCCCACGACTGACGGACACCGGGCCGGGCGGCGAGGTGAAAGACCGTGTCGCAGCCCTTGACCACATCATCGAGCTGGTCTGTGGCCAGATCCAGGTGGTACGGCGTGAACAACCTGTTCGTCACGGCCGTCGCCAGGTTCTCGCCCGCCAGGGGATGTTCGCCGAGGCGGCGACGGTCCAGACCGAGGACCGTGACACCCCTGGCCAGCAGCGCGTCCACCAGATGCGATCCGATGAACCCGGCGGCGCCGGTCACCAGGACTCGGGACATCATCGTCTTACCTCCTTCCACGTCGAGTACTCGCAGGCCCGCCGCCGGACAGCGTGGGTAGGAGAGGATCGGCTCGCGAAGCGCCGGGCCCGCCGAGCACGGGTACCTGCCCGGCGTGGCGGACCTGCCCGAGAGGTAGGCAGGTCCGCCACCGGAGGCGGCGGCTGGGAGCGCCCCGCCGGTCACCCGCCCGCGCAGCCCCGATGGCGGTACACGAGCGGGGAATCAACCCCACGGAACCGAAGCCGACCGTCACCGCGACGACCCTGCTCAACTCGGGCGACGTCTGGTCAATGCCGATCAATTCGTTCACCATGAACCCCATGCCGTTGACGGTCGGTTCGGCGACCACCGGCACCACCCGGAACGGCGGTGTTCGATGCCCGATGCGCTCCGGTTGGGTAGCGCCGGGCGTCCGCTGGGGCAACCGCCCATAGCTCGCGAGGGTGCGGGCCGACCGGAGCTGCTCGACGCACGGTCCCTCCACGCCGCACGAGCGGCACCGGCCCGAGGCGCTGACCGTCACGTGCGCGTCGAAGCCGGCCTGCGCCGCCGCGATCTGCCCTGTCTGTCAGGGTGAGTTGAGGCCAGCGGCTCATAGCAAGTCCGTCGGACAGGGCGAGTTCAGGATCGAGAAGCGTTGAATACTGTTGTTGGCGTGGTGACGGCCCAGGATGGGGTCATGAGT
>NZ_JBDPLT010000096.1:0-4644 GCF_039871775.1 Plantactinospora sp. B5E13 | reverse complement strand
CTTGAAGATGGTGGTGGCGTCTCCGCTGTTGGTGTCGCGGAGGTACCAGGTGGAGTTGCTGGGGCGGAAGACGCCGACGGTGTCGGTGCCGTCGCCGTTCCAGTCACCGGAGATCGGAATGTCCTCCGTACGAGGAACCACGTCATCGACGATGTTGTCGTAGCGGACCGGGGTGTAGAGGCCGGCGTTACTGGCCGACCAGGTGCGCTCGATGGTGTCCCTGCTGCCCGTCTGCTCGATGACCACCGGTTCGGTGTGCGCGGAGTTGCCCCACCTCACGAACAGGGCGACGTGGTTCTCGCTGGGATCCCCGGTGTGCCGGAGCAGGGCGTCACCCGGCTTGAGGTCGCTGCGCGGGATCGTGTGCGACCGGGTGTCCAGGTTTCCGGTCCAGAAGGAGCTTCCGGAGCCGCCGAGACCCCACGCCATCGAGACGAAGCCCGAACAGTCGGTGCGGTAGTCACCGTAGCTGTTCTGGTAGCACCGGGACTGGCTGTACGGGACACCACCCACGCTGAGCCAGCTCCGTGCCCGGGTGATCGCATCGGCGCGGGACATGGTCTTGTCGGAGCCGTTGTTGGCGCACGGCACCGGCGTGGTGGCCACCGCGGCGAGGGTACCCGCCTGCGGTGAAAGGCCCGGGTACTCGGGCAGCGGCGGATCCCCGGGCACGCCGGCTGCGGCCGGTCCGGCCACGTCGACCGCTGCGGTGTCCGGCGTCGCTGACGCGGTCGTCGGCGTCAACGTGACAGCCGTGGCCAGCACGGTGATCGGTACCACTGACCAACGTGCCAACCAACCGCTCCGTCGAGCGTAAGAGCGCATGTATGTGTCCTCCCGATAAGGGCGGGCTGTGGCCTCGCCTACCGAGAGTGTGGGAAGCGCTCCTGGCGTACGGCTGGAGGGACAACTCCTGTACCGGCTCTCGTACCACGATCGGTCATGCCAGGCACCGAAGAAGGCCGTCGTGCCGGCGGCGGCCAGCGGTCATCCCGAATATCATCCATGGTCGTCCATTGGAGAACGGGCAGGCCGGCGCCAGGCCGGCCATCTTCGGCACGGGGGATTCGAGTCGGCTATGAACGATCGAGAGCACGAGGGTCTTGGTGAACTTCTGCGGAGCGCTCGGGTGAGCCGGGGCCTGACCCAGGCCGACCTCGCCGGTCAGGCCGGGGTCAGCGTCGGTGTGGTCCGCGACCTCGAACAGGGGCGCAGCGGGCGGCCACGAGCACGGTCACTGCAGGCGCTCGCGGACGTCCTGGAACTACACCAGGACGACCGCAGGCGCATGAAGCAACTGGCGCGACCGCCGCAGCGGGAGCGCGTCGACGCGGCGGGTCCGGCACGGATCTCGGTTCTGGGGCCGCTGCTGGTCACTCGGGCCGGTCAGCCGGTCAACCTCAACGCGGGCCGGCACCGCATCGTGTTGGCGCGCCTCGCGCTGACCCCGGGCCGACCCGTCAGCCGGGACGAGCTGATCCACCTGCTGTGGCAGGACTGTCCGCCGCCGTCGGCCGCCAATGTGGTGCAGACACACGTGAGCCGGCTCCGTCGCCTCCTGGAACCGAAGCAGCAGCCGGAGCGGCCACCGATGGTGACGTTGGGATCGGGCGGTTACCAACTCCAGGCCGACGGCGATCAGTTGGATCTGTCCGGGTACCGGTCCCGGGTGGCCGAGGCTGCTGCGTCAACTGTCCCGCCACAGCGCGCCTTCGACCTGCTCCTCGACGCGCTGAACATGTGGCGCGGCGATGACGCCGCCGAGGACGTGCGGGAACTCTGCGGTGATCCACTGATCACGGCGCTCGCCGAGGAACGGGTGGAGAATGCCGTCCGCCTGGCGCGCCTCGGGGAGGTGGTCCACCGACAGCGGCAGGTCCTTCCGCTGCTGCGTCGGCTGGCCGGGCGGCATCCGTGGCACGAGTCGCTGCACGCGCGGTTCGTGGTCGCGCTCGCCGCGGCGGGACAGCAGGCCGCCGCGATCGAGGCCTTCGACAGCATCCGTCGACGGCTCGCCGAGGAACTGGGCATCGATCCCGGTGCCGAGTTGGTCGAGGCACGACAGGCCGTCCTCACCGGGCAGGTCGATCGACGGGGCGGCACTCCGGTGGGCGGCACCGGCGACGTCACGCCGCGGCAGACGCCGGCGCCGCCGTCGGACTTCTGCGGCCGGGTCGACGAACTGCACCGGCTCGAGCGGGCGCTGCGCTACCCGAGAAGCGGTTCGACAGTCGTCTGCGTCGTCTCCGGCATGGCCGGTGTCGGCAAGACCAGCCTCGCCCTCAAGGCGGCCTGGAGAGTACGCCGGGACTTTCCGGACGGTCAGCTCTACATCGACCTGAGAGGCAACGACGACCGGCCGGTCAGCGTCGCGTACGCGCTCGCCCGACTGTTGAAAGCCCTCGGTGTCGAGGTCCGCGCCATTCCCGCCGACGAGGACGAGGCGGCCGGACTCTACCGCAGTGTGCTCGCCGACCGGCGGGTCCTGATCGTGCTCGACAACGCGTACAACGCCGCCCAGATCCGCCTGCTCGTCCCGGGCCCCGGTCGCAGCGCAGTGCTGGTCACCAGCCGCAACCAGTGCGAGGAGCTGGATGACGCGATCACGACGCTGCTGCCGGTTTTCGAGCCGGACGAAGCGTTGGACCTGCTCGGGCTCAAACTGGGAACGGACCGGGTGCGGGCCGAACGGAAGGACGCCGAGGCCCTCGTCGACGCGTGCGGCCGGTTGCCGATCGCGGTACGGCTGATGGCCGGCCGGCTGACCGGCCGTCCAGGAAGTACGGTCGCCGACGTCCTGCGGCGGCTCACCGACGAACGGTCCCGGCTGGAGCAGCTGAGCCTCGGCGACAGCACGATAACGAGCACCTTCGCCATCAGTTGCCGCGACCTGCCGCCGCCGACGGCCGAGGTCTTCCAGGCCGCCGCGCTGATCCCGGGAGAGAGCTTCTCGGTCGCCGCGGTCGCCGCACTCCTCGGCGCCGAGCAGCGGATCGTCCGTCCGGCGTTGGACCACCTCGTCGCGGAGAACCTGCTCCAAGCCGGCAGGGTGGACCACTACCGGTACCACGATCTGCTGCGGCTCTACGCGGTCCGAGCCGGTGAGCGCCAACAGACACCGCTCGACCGCACCGCGGCGTCGGGTCGGCTCTACACCTGGTATCTGGCCCGGACCGCGTCCGCGATGACCCTGGTCTACGCCGACATGGTGCGGCTGCCGATCGATGTCGACCTGACCGGAGCCCGGTTTCCGGATCTCGACGCCGCCATGGCCTGGCTGAACGAGGAAGCGGGAAACCTCGTCGCCGCGATCGAGGCCGCCGCGGTCGGCGAGCACCGCGCGCGGTCCTGGCAATTGGCCGACCAGCTCCGCGGCTACTTCTTCACCTCCGGAGACGTGGTTGCCTGGCTCGCGACCGGGTCGGCAGGGCTGGCCGCCGCGGAGGCCGCCGGCGACGTCCGCGCCCAGGCGGCCATGCACCAGACCATCGGTCAGGCGCACTGGGCGGCGGGAAAGCATCACCTCGCGGCCCTGGCCTACCGCCGCGGCATCGCGGCCGCACAGCACAGCGGCTGGCTCGTCGGCGAGGCCTACCTGTCGCACAACCTCGGTCTCGTCCGGGCCGAGCTGGGCCACCTGGACGAAGCGCAGGAGCTCTACCGGCGGGCGCTTGACGTCGGAACGGGCCCCGAGTTCGACCACATCCGGGCGGTGACCCTGAACGACCTGGCCACGATGTGCCACGAGCAGGGACAGCTCGTCGAAGCCGTCGGGTACCTGCAGGCGGCGCAACGACTGAACGAGAAGTCGGCACGCCACCCCTCGGCGATCGCGAACCGGCACAACATGGCGATGATCCTGCGGCAGCTGGAGGACTTCGACACCGCGTACGCCCACTTCGAGGCCGCCCTCGAACACCACCGTCGTACCGGGTCCACGCTGCGTGAGTTGTCCGTGCTCGACGAGCTGAGTCAGCTCGACCGCCAACGCGGCGAGTGGGTGTCCGCGGTGAACAACGCGGTGGAGGCGCTGCGGCTCGCCCGGCAGCAGCGCAATCTGCGTGCCGAGGCGGCCATTCTCAACACCCTGGGGTTCGCGCTGCTGGGCAGCCGCGCCGTCCACGACGCCCGCACGCGGTTCACCGAGAGCCTGTCGATCAGCCGGAACAACGGCTTCCAGTACTTCGAGTGCCAGGCGGGCGTCGGCCTCGCCGAAGCCGCGTTGTTGGACAGCGACGCCGAGGAGGCCCGCCGTACGGCGAAGGAGACGCTCGACATCGCCGTCCGCAACACCTACCGGCCGCTGCACGCCGACGCCCTCATCGTGCAGGCCAAAGCGGCGATCTGGCTGGGTGAGACGGACGCGGCGGCACAGCACTGTCGGGCGCTCCGTGACCTTCTGCGGACGACGCATCTACCGGACCGGGTGCGCGAGTGCGATGCCCTGGAGGCGCGGATCGGGCAGCCGGACGTGATCAGGCCGCCCGGGTAGGCGGCCCTGGTCTCGTTCGCCGGCTGCCGACCGCCGGCTGGCCTGGGTGGGCCGGCCGGCGGTCGGTGTGTGGGGTGGGTCAGATGCCGTAGATGAATTGGTGGTCGACGGCGCCGGCGCTGTTGGTGTTGCGGAGGTAGACGGTGTTGTTG
>NZ_JBDPLT010000095.1:0-4833 GCF_039871775.1 Plantactinospora sp. B5E13 | reverse complement strand
TCAAACTCTCCAACAAAAACTTGGAAAATCAAACCCAGCAACAAATTAAACACTTGCTGCCAAACAAACAATTTGGCACTGGCTTATCAAGCACCCTGTTGAGTTCTCAAAGAACAAACACACACCGTTTGCGTTCCCACTTCGTGGGATTGCCTCCGGGGCAACTTGTCCAGGCTACCCGGTCGACTTCGCAGTGTCAAGGTCTTCTCAACCTTGTCCGCATCGCCCGAGTTTTCCCCGCGTCAACGTACACCACCAGGTGGTGGACGATCTTTCGGGGAGGAGTCCCGCAGACCGGCCGGTGTCGCTTCTCAGCGCACCCGCCCGGCTCCTGCCGGCCTCGAATACTTTACCCGGTTGGTCTCGCAATCTCAAGTCGACTCTCGCCGACCGAGTGCACCACCCGATCCCGGCCCTGTTCGGTATCGCTACCCAGACCCGGTGCTCGCGGCCGGCCTTCCGTCCGGTGTCCCGCTTGCAGAGAGAAAGTTACGCCTCTGGCGCGCCAGGCGCAAATCGACACGTCTCTCCGCGTCGTACACGAGGAATTCCTCCTCCGCGACGACTTCGTCCCGCCGCGGTAGGCCCGGCTGTCCCGGTCGTCATGCCAGAGTGTGAGGCATGGCCGTGCGACCGAGCGGGTTCGATGTCCTTGCCCAGGACAGCCTCTCCGCTCTCCTCCTGCCCTTCTGGCAACTGGTGATCGGTGGCTTCGTGCTGCTCGCGCTGGTCACGTCGGTACACCGGCTGGCCCGCAGAGGACGGTCCCGGATGACCACCGGACTCCTGGTGACCGCCTCGGTGATCGTCGGCCTGGCGGTGGTCGGCGTACTGCTGCAGTAGGCCGCACCACGGCTGCCGGTGCCGCCGGAGGAGAACCGCGGGCCCCGTGGCACACACCCACCGAGGCGTCGGAAACCCTCGCCGAGGTCGGTGCCGGCGTTCAGAGACGGCGGTTGGCCAGGCTGGGCAACTCCGCGCGGATGCTCCGCAACCGGTCGAGATCCAGGTCGACCACCACCGTGCCGACCGTGTCCGGCGCCTGGCCGAGCACCGTACCCCAGGAGTCGATCACCATGCTGCGCCCGAAACACGTACGGCCCGGATCGTGGTCGCCGATCTGGGCCGCGGCCGCCACGAAACACTGGTTCTCGATCGCCCTGGCCCGCAGCAGGACCTCCCAGTGGTCCCGACCGGTGTGCAGCATGAACGCGGCCGGCACCACCAGCAACTGTGCCCCACCGGCCACGGCCAGCTGGCGGTAGAGCTCCGGGAAGCGCAGGTCGTAACAGATGGACAGACCGACGCGTACGCCGTCGACGTCCACCACGACCGGGTCGGTGCCGGCGGCGACGGTCTGCGACTCCAGGTACGAGACGCGGCCGGGGATCTCCACGTCGTACAGGTGGATCTTCCGGTACGTCGCGGCCAGGTTGCCCGACCGGTCGAAGACCAACGAGGTGTTGTACGTGTGCGACGGGTCCGGCCCGATCTCGTGGAAGGAGCCGGCGAGCACCCACATGTTGTGCTGCCGGGCGAGGTCGGCGAAGAAGGCGGCGAACTCGCCCTCCACCGACTCCGGCTCCGGCATCCCCCGGCCGGGTCCGAGATAGTCGACGTACTCGGGAAGGATCGCCAGGTCGGCGCCGGCGGCAGCGGCTCTGCCCAGCAAATCGGCGGCGGTGGCCAGGTTGGCCTTCCGGTCGTCGCGGGAGTTCAGCTGACAGACGGCGACGCGCATGCGCTGAGCCTACGGTGACGGCGTCAAGCCGGGAAGGCGGTACGAAGCACGGCCCGCCTCCGGAAAGCCGGTGGCGGGCCGTGGAGAGGCCTTGACGACGGTACGGGCCGTCAGGCCGACTTCTCCTCGCGGTCGCGACGGGCCCGGCGGCCGGTGAACTCACGCGGCACGATCGTCGGGTTGACGTTCTCCAGGACAACACCCCGGGTGATCAGGACCCGTGCCGCGTTCGGGTTGCTGGGCACCTCGTACATGACCGAAAGCAGGACCTCTTCGAGGATGGCCCGCAACCCGCGGGCGCCGGTGCCGCGCAGCATCGCCTGGTCGGCGATCGCCTCCAACGCGGCCGGCTCGAACTCCAGCTCGACCCCGTCGAGCTCGAAGAGGCGTTGGTACTGCCGGACCAGGGCGTTGCGTGGCTCGGTGAGGATCCGGACCAGGGCCTCCCGGTTCAGACTCCGGACGTTGGTGATCACCGGTAGCCGGCCGATGAACTCGGGGATCAGGCCGAACTTGAGCATGTCCTCCGGCATCACCTGGCCGAAGATGTCGTCGGTCGACCGCTCCGACACCGAACGCAGGTGGGCGCCGAAGCCGAGCCCGCCCTGGCCCGTCCGGGCCTCGATGATCTGATCCAGTCCCGCGAACGCCCCACCACAGATGAACAGCACGTTGGTGGTGTCGATCTGGATGAACTCCTGGTGCGGGTGCTTACGGCCGCCCTGCGGCGGCACGTTCGCCACGGTGCCTTCCAAGATCTTGAGCAGGGCCTGCTGCACGCCCTCGCCGGAGACGTC
Organism: Plantactinospora sp. B5E13; assembly: GCF_039871775.1. Taxonomy (NCBI): domain Bacteria; kingdom Bacillati; phylum Actinomycetota; class Actinomycetes; order Micromonosporales; family Micromonosporaceae; genus Plantactinospora; species Plantactinospora sp. B5E13. The sequence goes on along the minus strand of NZ_JBDPLT010000095.1, from coordinate 2,295 downwards.
CCGGGTGATCGACGGGTTCTCCGACTTACGGGCGATCTTGTCGACCTCGTCGATGTAGATGATCCCGGTCTCGGCCCGCTTGATGTCGTAGTCGGCGGCCTGGATCAGCTTCAGCAGGATGTTCTCGACGTCCTCACCGACGTAGCCCGCCTCGGTCAGGGCGGTCGCGTCGGCGATGGCGAACGGGACGTTGAGCATCCGGGCCAGGGTCTGTGCGAGGTGTGTCTTGCCGCACCCGGTCGGCCCGATCAGCAGAATGTTCGACTTGGCCAGCTCGACCGCGTCACCGGAGCCGGGGCCGCCGGCGGACTCCGCCTGAATCCGCTTGTAGTGGTTGTAGACCGCGACCGAGAGCGCTTTCTTGGCCTGGTCCTGTCCCACGACGTACTGGTCGAGGAACTGGCAGATCTCCATCGGCTTGGGAAGCTCTTCCCACTTCACCTCGCCGGACTCGGCCAGCTCCTCTTCGATGATCTCGTTGCAGAGGTCTATGCACTCGTCACAGATGTAAACCCCGGGCCCCGCGATGAGCTTCTTGACCTGCTTCTGCGACTTACCGCAGAAGGAACATTTGAGTAGGTCGCCGCCGTCGCCGATCCGTGCCACCTACGTTCTCCCTGCGCTCATCGGCCGGCCCTGAACGGCCCTGGCCTACGGACGGTACGCCCCGTCGGTTCCTCGCCGGCCGGTTCCGACCGGCGGTGGGCGGTACAGAACCGACGTTACCCGCTGCGCGAGGTTTCTCCGACCCCCAAAACGGGTGTGTCAGGGGTCGGCCGTCGTACGCGACGTCCGGCCGGCCCCTGACCCGGGTTGATCAGCTCGCCGAGTTGGCCGCGAGCAGGCCCTTCTTACGGCTGGTCAGGATGGTGTCAACCAGCCCGTACTCGCGGGACTCCTCGGCCGTCATGAACTTGTCACGGTCGATGTCCCGGCGGACCCGCTCGATCGGCTGGTTGGAGTGCCGAGAGAGCATCTCCTCCAACTGGGTCCGCATCCGGAGGATCTCCCGGGCCTGGATCTCGATGTCCGAGCCCTGCCCGTAGCCGCCCTCGGTGGCCGGCTGGTGGATGATGATCCGGGAGTTCGGCAGCGCCATCCGCTTGCCCGGCGTACCGGCGGCGAGGAGCACCGCGGCGGCACTGGCCGCCTGCCCGAGGCAGACGGTCTGGATGTCCGGGCGGACGTACTGCATCGTGTCGTAGATCGCCGTCATGGCCGTGAACGACCCACCGGGCGAGTTGATGTACATGATGATGTCGCGGTCCGGGTCGGTCCCCTCCAGCGTCAGCAGCTGGGCCATCACGTCGTTGGCCGACGCGTCGTCCACCTGCACGCCGAGGAAGATGATCCGGTCCTCGAAGAGCTTGTTGTACGGGTTCGACTCCTTGACGCCGTACGACGTGCGCTCGACGAAGGAGGGGAGGACGTACCGGTTGTGCACCGGCTGGAAGCCGGACGACAGCATGGTCGGGTCGGTCATCGTCAAGCTCCTCAGTTCAGGGTCCCGGCGCCTTCCGGAACCTGGGCGGCTCCGGTGATCACCTTGTCGATGAAGCCGTAGTCCTTGGCCTCGTTCGCGGTGAACCAACGGTCACGGTCCGAGTCGGCCTCGATCTGCGCCTGGTCCTGGCCGGTGTGGTGAGCCACCCGCTCCTGGAACATCCGCTTCGTGTAGAGCATCTGCTCCGCCTGGATGGCAATGTCGGACGCCGTACCACCCATGCCACCCGAGGGCTGGTGCATCATGATCCGGGCGTGCGGCAGCGCGTACCGCTTGCCCTTGGTGCCGGCGCAGAGCAGCAGCTGGCCCATGGAGGCCGCCATGCCCATGGCGACGGTGGAAACGTCGTTGTCGATGAACTGCATGGTGTCGTAGATCGCCATGCCGGAGTAGACCGAGCCACCCGGCGAGTTGATCCACAGGTTGATGTCGCGGTCGGGGTCCTCCGCCGCGAGCAGTAGCAGCTGTGCGCAGATGCGGTTGGCGACCTGGTCGGTCACCTCGCTGCCCAGGAAGATGATCCGCTCCTTGAGCAGGCGGTTGTAGACCGAGTCGTCGAGGTTGCCACCGAACGCGTCCCCACCGCGGGCTTCGAGCACCCGCATGGGCATAGCTGAGAAGTCTGAACCAGTCATGGCAGCCCTTCGCTCTCCGTGCCGTCTTAGGCCCGACACTAACCGCTGACCGGGGCCGGAACGCCCCGGTCCGGGCACTGTTCGCTATCAGCGCAGTTGCCGCGCCAGGCGTACGCCCGCAGGCCCCGGCGCGGTCGGGTCCGGGCCGGCAGGGAC
>NZ_JBDPLT010000094.1:0-5264 GCF_039871775.1 Plantactinospora sp. B5E13 | reverse complement strand
AGGGGGGCGGCCCCCCGAGGGGGGGCGGCGGTACGGGGGGCCGCCGCACCCCCCGGTTCACCGGTGCAGGACTCGGGTCCGAAGTTGCCCGGCTCACTCCCGACGTGGGCCGTGGACGCCCGCCCGTGGACCGCCAGGCTACTGACCCGCCGTCCACGACCGGAGCTTCTCCGGGTTCCGTACCGCCCAGATGTGCCTGATCCGGTCGCCCGCGACCTCGAAGGCCAGCACGGTCACGGTGACGCCGTCCTGCTGGACGACCAGACCGGGTTGGCCGTTGACCGTGCGCTCCAGAATCGTCAGCCGGGGTGCCAGGCCGGCAACCTCGACGAGGCCACGTGCGATCCGCTCGCCGCCGTCGACCGGGTCGAGCGCGGCGGTGACCAGTCCGCCGCCGTCCGCGGTCGCGGTGGCGTCGGGGTCGAGCAGACCGACCAGGGCGTTGATGTCCCTGGCCTGCCAGGCCCGTTTGAAGTCCCTGACGAGGCCGGCCTGCTGGACGGTCGGGGCCGCAGGCGCCTGCGACTCGCGGATCCGACGACGGGCGGAGGTCGCCAACTGACGACATGCCGCCGGGGTACGACCGACGATCTCCGCGACTTCGGCGAAGGGGTACCGGAAGACGTCGTGCAGGACGAACGCGACGCGCTCGGCCGGGGTCATCGTCTCGAGTACGACGAGGAAGGCCATGCTGACCGACTCGTCGAGGGTCACCCGGTCGGCCGGATCGGCGCTGCTGGCGCCCGGACGCCCGCGGATCAGCTCGGTACGGTCGGGCAGCGGCTCCGGGATCCACTCGCCCACGTACCGTTCCCGCCGGACCCGTGCCGAGCCCAACAGGTCGAGGCAGATCCGGCTGGCGACCTTCGTGAACCACGCCCCGGGAACTTCGACGGCGTCCCGCTCCTGCGGCGACATCGCGTACCAGCGGGTGTAGGTCTCCTGGGCGACGTCCTCGGCTTCGGCGAGCGAGCCGAGAAGCCGGTACGCCAGGTTGATCAGTTGACGCCGCTCGCGGACGATCACGCTCAGGGTCGGATCGGGCCGGCCGTCTCCCGGCTCGGACTGGGTGGTCATGGTGTCGACGGCTCCCTCGGCTGCGGCTGTTCCCACCGTTGCCGACGAAACAGCCCCTCGGATTGTGAGGTGGGCGGGTCACCTCACATTTCCGCCGGCCGTCTCGTCGGACCACCGAGACACCATCCACCGGACAGGAAGGTTCGACCATGGCCACGTCCACCACTACCACCCAGGACAACCTCCGATCGCGGCTGCCCGACCCCGCCCCGCTCTTCCCGGAGTTGGTGACGATGGCCGGCACCATGACCAGGGTCATCCAGAACGGCTCGGTCCCGAAGACCACCATCCACCTGGTGCAGCTGCGTGCCGGACAGCTCGTCGGCAACACCTACCACACGGTCCGGCAGAGCGGCGAACTCCGCCAGGCCGGGGAAACCGAGGAGCGGATCACCGCCGTCGCGTCGTGGCGGGACGCCCCGTACTTCACCGAGGCGGAGCGGGTCGCGCTGGAGCTCGTGGAGGCGGTCCTCACCCCGAACCCGTCCGGGGAGCGCGTCCCCGACGAGCTGTTCGCCAGGGCGACCGGCCACTACGACGACAGGGCGATGTGGACGCTCACCCTGGTGATCAGTCAGATCTGCTACTTCATCCCGGTCGCGCTCGTCGCCAAGCCGATCCCCGGCGCGCCCCTCGGAGAGAACTACCGCAGGTAACGGCCGACTCCGGGGCATCGACGCGTACGGGAACGTCGTGCAGGTCGGTGGCCACTCCGGTGGCCACCGACCTGCGGCCCGGTCGACACCTGAACGGCAGCACCGCGTCTGACCGCTCTGCTTCGGCTGCCGACCGGAAAGATGAACGGGTACGGACCTGACCGGGAGCGGCCGTCGCCGCTGACCTCCGTTCCGGAAACCACTCGTATGCTGGTCCGATGCCTGGGGATGGAGGTGTTCCCGGTCGGTTGGGGCGGATCGCCGGGAAATTGTCCGCCGCGCGGGCCACGCCGCCATCCTGGACGGCCTTCGGCGCTCGGGAGCACCGGTTCGAACTCCGCGCGCCGTTGTCCGAGGACGTGGTGGCCGAGTTCGAGGCGCGGCACGACGTCGCGCTCCCGCCGGAATACCGAATCTTCCTGACCGAACTGGGCGACGGTGGCGCCGGGCCGGGCTACGGTCTGCGCCCACTCGCCGACTCGTGCGGCCCGTCCTGCCGGCCGGGGCACCTGGCACAGGCCAGCCCCTACCTGCCCGGCCCGCGTTACCTGGATGACTGGGAGCAGCGGTACGAGGAGCCGCCCGGACCGGACCGGACCTTTCTGCGAGGCACCCTGCGGATCGCCGACCACGGGTGCTCGCTCTTCACCCAGCTCGTCGTGACGGGGCCGGCACGCGGCAGGCTGTTCAACCTCGACGACGAGGGACCGGTCGGACCGTACGTGGTGGAGGACGCCGACTTCCTGGCCTGGTACGAGCGGTGGCTGGACGAGACCGTCGCCGGGTACGACACCGGCTGGTTCGGTGAGCGTTTGCCGCTGGACGAGCTGGCGCTGCTCGCCGCGCTCGCCGCCGATCCGTCGCCGGAGCGGCGGGCCCGGGCCGGGACGTCGCTGCTCATGCTGTCGGTTGTCAGCGACGCCGCATGGGCGGCGCTGGCACGTGCCGTGGCCACCGACAGCGACGCGGGCGTGCGGGCAGAGTTGCTCGACGCACTGATTGGGCAGGGACGTGACCCCCGCCCGGCACACCCCGGGGCGGCCGGGGACGAGGTCGCCCGGTACGCCAGGTCGTCCGCCCCGGTCGACCTCCGAGCGTTGGCCCTGCTGCGCAGGCTCACCCTCGACGATCTCCTGCCGGAACTCGCAAATCACGATCCCGAACGGCGGCGGCGAGCGGCCTACCTGCTTGCCTGGGATTCCTCGGAGATCAGACGCAGGCAGCCGCCGCGAGGGCTGCTCGACGGTGTGGTCCGGCGGCTTCTCGACGCCCCGGACCCGCTGCTCCGGTCCCACGGCGTCGCGGTGGTCCGCTGGTTCGGCCTCACCCACCTGCACTCCGTGCTCCACGATCTGCGGGGCCGGGAACAGGATTTTGGGTTCTGCACCATCTCAGGTGGTGCCTGGCCGAGCCGTCACGTCCGACAGCGGACGGGTACGACGATCCGTGGGCGTCGGCACCGCCGTTCTGAGGCCGTAGCGGTGGCGCCGTCGTCGCTGCCAATCACCTCGTCCGGCGTCGGCACCGGAAAACGGGTCCATGGAGTGGCGGCGTGGAGTGTCAGAATCACCCACGTGATCAGCGAGTTGACCCGGACCTACCTCGACGCGGTCGACCGGGCGCTGCCCGGATACGTACGCGGTCTCTACCTGGTCGGGTCCGCCGTGCTCGACGCCTGGCAGCCCGGGGTCAGCGACGTCGACACGGTGATCCTGACCTCGCGTCCGGCCGGCACAAACGACTGTGCCGCGCTCGCCGACGTGCACGCCGGGATGCCGGACTCCCCGCACTTCGACGGGGTCTATCTGGATCCGGCGTCGGCCCGGGCGTGGCCGGACGACCAGCGGGTGGTGCCACACGCCGTCAACGGGACGTTCACCGCCGACCGACCCTGCGGCGAACTCACCCCCGTGCTGTGGCTGACCCTGCACCGGTACGGCGTACCGGTGCGCGGCCCGGCAATCGCCGACCTGGGCGTACGGGTCGACCCGGAGGCGGTACGCCGCTACAACCTCGACAACCTGCGGACGTACTGGCAGTCGTCGGCGGCGACGATTCGGCCGGCACTGACCGGGGTGGCCGCCGACGAGACCGTGGACGCCGGTTTGGTGAGCTGGTACGCGCTCGGCCCGGCACGCCTGCACCACACGCTCGCCCACGGGGACGTCATCTCGAAGGCCGCCGCCGGGTTGTACCTCGCGACGCTGTTTCCCGGGTACGCGGACCTCGCGCACCGCGCCATCCGCTGGCGTACCGGCGCGCCGGAACGCTTCACCGCCGCAGACCTCTCCGCCGCGCTCGACAGCGTCGACCAGGTGGCCGACGACGCCTGGCGCCGCTTCGGTACGGGGTTGTCCACCTCGCGGTAACTGACTCGATCGCGAGCAGACCCGGCCATAGACTTACCACTATCGGTTGGCTCGCTCGCGGCCGGTGCCGGTGACGGCGCGGGGAGGTGTCATGTCGGTTACCCAACAGCCACGACGCTCCTGGGCCAGGTCGATCTGGGGATGGATCGTCACCCTGGTGTCGACGGCCGTCGCCCTCTGGATCGTGGTGCAGGTGCTACCGGACTTCGAGCTGACCGGGTCCGGCACGGCGCAGGTGTTGACACTCGTGCTCATCACCGTCGTCTTCCTCGCCGGCGTCGGGCTGTTGCCGCTGCCTCTCTACCGGTTGTTGGGGCTGCGGGCACGGCGGACCATCCGCGAGATGGCGCAGGAGCCTGACCTCGACGCCTCGGAGCGGGAGTTCTTCGCGCCGTTCCGCCGGATGATGGTGCTGTCCGGAGTGAGCACCGTCGTCGGCATCACGGTCGCTCTGGCGCTGGCCCCCGTTGTCCTGTGGCTGTCCGTGCGGCTGTGCGAGGCCCTCGGGCTGCCGGTACGGCTCTCCGGTTTCTGGCCGACCGTCTTGGCGGCGGTTCTTGTCTCGCTCATCTCGACGACGGTCGGAGACCTGCTCCGATTGCCGACAGGCCGCCTCAGGATCCTGCGTACGCTGCGTTTCCTCGCCAGGTACCTGCTGCCCATGGCCGGCCTGTGGCTCACCGTGACCTGGCTCGACAACGCCACCCTGGGCGCGGGCGACGGTCAGCAGCAACTGTCTGTCCTGGTCGTACTCGCGGTGCTGTTCGCGCGTCTTGCCTTCGAGGTGAGCGCGCCCCTGGTCACGCTGCTCCTCATGCTGGTCATCAACGTGTTCAAGCTGTGGCTCCTCAGCTGGCTGAGCGGCTGGATGATCCATTCCCTTCAGATCAGCGGCTTCTGGACCTTCGTGCTCGCCGCCCTGATCGTCACGATCGTGACGCTGCCGAACGAGTGGTTGAAGCCGCGCCGGCCGCCCGAGCCGCCGATGCACGACCCGCTCATGGACCCGATGCACACCCCGACCACGCCGTACTACTGAGCCTCGATCCACCGATGAAGATCGGCCCGGCAGGACCCCGGAGATAGAAAGTGCCCTCTGAACTGGAAGGATAGGAGTGCTTCAGGCTTCTATCGCTCGGTTCGAGAGGGCACCTCGCAGGTG
>NZ_JBDPLT010000093.1:2500-5281 GCF_039871775.1 Plantactinospora sp. B5E13 | reverse complement strand
ATGTCCGGCGGTGTCCTACTCTCCCACACCCTCACGAGTGCAGTACCATCGGCGCTGGAAGGCTTAGCTACCGGGTTCGGAATGTAACCGGGCGTTTCCCTTCCGCCATAACCGCCGTAACCCTATCAACAAATCAAACAACCCACACATTGTTCGTTTGCTGTGAATCACACAGTGGACGCGTAGCAGCTTCGTAGTCAAGTCCTCGGCCTATTAGTACCGGTCAACTCAACCAGTTACCTGGCTTACATCTCCGGCCTATCAACCCAGTCGTCTCACTGGGAGCCTTACCCCACAAAGGGTGGGATACCTCATCTTGAAGCAGGCTTCCCGCTTAGATGCTTTCAGCGGTTATCCCTTCCGAACGTAGCCAACCAGCCGTGCCCCTGGCGGGACAACTGGCACACCAGAGGTTCGTCCGTCCCGGTCCTCTCGTACTAGGGACAGCCCTTCTCAAGTATCCTACGCGCACGGCGGATAGGGACCGAACTGTCTCACGACGTTCTAAACCCAGCTCGCGTACCGCTTTAATGGGCGAACAGCCCAACCCTTGGGACCTGCTACAGCCCCAGGATGCGACGAGCCGACATCGAGGTGCCAAACCATCCCGTCGATATGGACTCTTGGGGAAGATCAGCCTGTTATCCCCGGGGTACCTTTTATCCGTTGAGCGACACCGCTTCCACTCGCAAGTGCCGGATCACTAGTCCCGACTTTCGTCCCTGCTCGACCCGTCAGTCTCACAGTCAAGCTCCCTTATACACTTACACTCAACACCTGATTGCCAACCAGGCTGAGGGAACCTTTGGGCGCCTCCGTTACCCTTTAGGAGGCAACCGCCCCAGTTAAACTACCCACCAGACACTGTCCCTGAACCGGATAACGGTCCGAAGTTAGATACCCAAACCAACCAGAGTGGTATTTCAAGATTGCCTCCACGAATACTGGCGTACCCGCTTCACCGGCTCCCACCTATCCTACACAAGCTAATTCAAGTACCAATGTCAAGCTATAGTAAAGGTCCCGGGGTCTTTCCGTCCTGCCGCGCGTAACGAGCATCTTTACTCGTAGTGCAATTTCGCCGGGCCTGTGGTTGAGACAGTGGGGAAGTCGTTACGCCATTCGTGCAGGTCGGAACTTACCCGACAAGGAATTTCGCTACCTTAGGATGGTTATAGTTACCACCGCCGTTTACTGGCGCTTAAGTTCTCAGCTTCGCCCCGAAGAGCTAACCGGTCCCCTTAACGTTCCAGCACCGGGCAGGCGTCAGTCCATATACATCGAATTACTTCTTCGCATGGACCTGTGTTTTTAGTAAACAGTCGCTTCCCCCTGCTCTCTGCGGCCATACAACGCTCCACCCGCAAGGGGCTTCACGTCTCCGGCCCCCCTTCTCCCTAAGTTACGGGGGCAATTTGCCGAGTTCCTTAACCACAGTTCACCCGATCGCCTCGGTATTCTCTACCTGACCACCTGTGTCGGTTTGGGGTACGGGCCGCTCGGAACTCGCTAGAGGCTTTTCTCGGCAGCATAGGATCACTGACTTCACCTGAATCGGCTCGGCATCACGTCTCAGCCACAAGGTGTGCGGATTTGCCTACACACCGGCCTACACGCTTACCCCGGCACAACCACCGGCCGGGCTCAGCTACCTTCCTGCGTCACCCCATCGCTTGACTACTACCCGCCAGGATCCCAACCTCCCCCAGATCAGTCCGAAGACCTCACCAAGATCAGATGGTTAGCACAACGAGGTTCATCACGGGCGCTCCTTCACGGGTACGGGAATATCAACCCGTTATCCATCGACTACGCCTCTCGGCCTCGCCTTAGGCCCCGACTCACCCAGGGCGGATTAACCTGGCCCTGGAACCCTTGGTCATCCGGCGGAAGGGTTTCTCACCCTTCTTTCGCTACTCATGCCTGCATTCTCACTCGTGCCGCGTCCACAACTCGATCACTCGGCTGCTTCACCCCCGGCACGACGCTCCCCTACCCACCCACACACCTGGACGATGTCCGAAAACATCGCCGAGTTATTGTGTGAATGCCACAGCTTCGGCGGTGTACTTGAGCCCCGCTACATTGTCGGCGCGGAACCACTTGACCAGTGAGCTATTACGCACTCTTTAAAGGGTGGCTGCTTCTAAGCCAACCTCCTGGTTGTCTATGCGACCCCACATCCTTTTCCACTTAGCACACGCTTAGGGGCCTTAGCTGGTGATCTGGGCTGTTTCCCTCTCGACTACGAAGCTTATCCCCCGCAGTCTCACTGCCGCGCTCTCACTTACCGGCATTCGGAGTTTGGCTGATTTCGGTAAGCTTGTAGGCCCCCTAGACCATCCAGTGCTCTACCTCCGGCAAGAAACACGCGACGCTGCACCTAAATGCATTTCGGGGAGAACCAGCTATCACGGAGTTTGATTGGCCTTTCACCCCTAACCACAGGTCATCCCCCAACTTTTCAACGTTGGTGGGTTCGGCCCTCCACGCGGTCTTACCCGCGCTTCAGCCTGCCCATGGCTAGATCACTCCGCTTCGGGTCTAGAACATGCGACTCAAACGCCCTATTCAGACTCGCTTTCGCTACGGCTACCCCACACGGGTTAACCTCGCCACATGCCACTAACTCGCAGGCTCATTCTTCAAAAGGCACGCCGTCACCCCTAAAGGCTCCGACGGATTGTAGGCGAACGGTTTCAGGTACTATTTCACTCCCCTCCCGGGGTACTTTTCACCATTCCCTCACGGTACTTGTCCGCTATCGGTCACCAGGAAGTA
>NZ_JBDPLT010000092.1:0-6912 GCF_039871775.1 Plantactinospora sp. B5E13 | reverse complement strand
TCTACGAACACGTACAGTGCAGTCAGAAGGGTGTCGATGTCGGCAGTCACGAGCAGACAACGACACCCTTCCCTGTATCGATACGCCAAGTCCCCCACCAGGCCAGATTTAGGACTCAATCATCTAGGCACCAACATGGGCGTCCGGCCTGCCGGGCGGAGCCGGCCAGGAACCCGGGGACCCGGCCAAGGCCGCGGCCGCCATCCTCACCGCGCTGGACGCCGACGAACCGCCGCTGCGTCTGCCACTGGGCAACGACGCCACCGACGCGATCATCGACCACCTCGACCGTGCCCGCACCGAACTCCAATCCTGGGAAAAGCTCACCCGCTCCACCGACTTCGACAACTGACGGCCCTCCGGCCGCCCCGCCTTTCGTCCCGCCGCCGTCCCCGCGCCCGGCGCGGCGGCGGGGACCTGTCGCGCGCGAGGCGCGGCCTCCCGTTGCAGGCCGGTTTGTCCAGGTGGCCGCCATCGCCCCCCGTACCGGTCACGTACCTCCCCGAACGTCTCAGGAGTGCCCTCATGAGATCGCTGCAAGCGTCCTCCATCGCCTCCCGCACTGCAGGCCCGGCCCGGGGCGGGTCCCCCGTAGTGCTTGGCGCCGCCATGCTGGGCTTCTTCCTTATCTCGCTGGACGCACTGATCGTCACCGTCGCCCTGCCCGACATCGGCCGCAGCCTTGGCGGCGGCATGTCCGGGCTGCAGTGGGTGGTGGACGGCTACACCCTCGTCTTCGCCGCCCTGATGCTCTCTGCCGGCGCAGTGTCCGACCGCATCGGCGCCCGGCGGGCGTACGGCGGCGGGCTGGTCCTCTTCGCGCTGGCCTCGGCCGCCTGCGGGCTGGCACCCGGCCTCGGCGTGCTGGTGGCCGCCCGTCTCGTGCCGGGCGGTGCGGCCGCGGTAATGATGCCGGCGTCGCTGGCCCTGGTCCGGCAGGGCTTTCCCGACCAGGCCAAGCGGGCGCGGGCGATCGCCGTGTGGACCGTGGGCGGGGCCGTCGCGGTGGCGGCCGGGCCGGTCCTAGCTTGTTCTTTAACCTCGGCCGTTGGCGCTCGGTTCGGTCCTGGGTGGACTTCGGCGTGTCGGTGCTCGACGTGAGGCGGCCACCGTCTGATGATCTTCCGGTTCCTGGCAGAACATGAAGATCAAGGCGGTGGCCGTGGCCACGATTCTGGACTACCTGGGCGGTCTGGTGCTACCCGGCACTCCGGCGGCCGGGTCAGCGATTGATCCGGCGAAGGTGTTGGCGGATTTCCGTCGGGACCTCTACGGCTGCCTGACCGCCCGGGCGGACGCGTTGTTCGAGTTGACTGACGCGGTCCTGTGCACCGACGGGCCGGTACACAGCCTGGTCGATCTGTCGCTTGCGGCGGAGCACCGGCGGGGGCACGGCGCCTTGTACGACGGGTTGAACGGCGGCCGGATCGACATCGGCCGGCTACGGGTGAGGCTGGCCGGCCTGCCACTTCCGAGGACCACAGACGGGCGGATCGTCCTGGCCGTCGATGTCAGTAACTGGCTACGCCCGGACGCGTCGACCTCGCCCGACCGGCTGTTCTGCCACGTCTACGGTCGGGCGAAGGGGCAGGCCCAGATGATTCCTGGATGGCCGTACTCGTTCGTCGCCGCGTTGGAGTCCGGCCGCACCTCCTGGACACAGGTCCTGGACGCGGTACGACTCGGTCCGACCGACGACGCCACCGCCGTGACCGCCGACCAGCTACGCGGCGTCGTGGACCACCTCGTCGAGGCCGGGCACTGGCGCACCGGCGACCCACCGATTCTGATCGTCGCCGACACCGGCTACGACATCACCCGACTCGCCTGGGTCCTGGCCGACCTACCTGTTGTGCTGCTGGGCCGTATCCGCTCCGACCGGGTACTACGACTACCGAAGCCACCCCGACCAGAGGCAGCGATCGGACGGCCGCCCAAACACGGACCCGAGTTCCGCCTGGACGACCCGGACACCTGGCCGGCGCCGCAGCACCAGACCACCACCGAGACCACCCGCTACGGCACCGCCAACACCGCCAGCTGGGACCGGCTGCACCCACGGCTGACCCGCCGCACCTGCTGGATCGACCATGGCGCTGACCTGCCAGTCATCGAGGGCACCCTCATCCGGCTACAGGTTGACCATCTGCCCGGCGACCGGAACCCGAAACCGGTATGGCTGTGGTGCTCCGAGATCGGCGCGGGTGAGGCCGATCTCGACCGGTGGTGGCAGTCGTTCCTACGCCGCTTCGACCTGGAACACACGTTCCGCCTGTTCAAACAGACCCTGGGCTGGACGCGTCCGAGGATCCGCACACCCGATGCCGCCGACCGCTGGACTTGGCTGATCATCACCGCCTACACACAACTCCGCCTCGCCCGGCCCCTCGCCGCCGACCTGCGCCGCCCGTGGGAACGACCCACCGGGCAAGACCGGCTGACCCCCGCCCGGGTCCGCCGAGGGTTTCGGAACCTCCGCGCGACCAGCGCTCTGCCCACCGGCGCACCGAAACCCGCGCGACCAGGCCCCGGACGTCCACCAGGCTCACGAAACCGTAAACCAGCGCCCCGGCATGACGTCGGGAAAACCGTCAAGCGTGACCGGACGATCACCGCCCGGAAACAACGCATAGCTTAAAAAACAAGCCTAAGCCACGCCCATCACCGGCCGCGCTGCGGACCACCGTCCGGTCGCCCAGCACCAACGACAGGTCCACCACCAACTCACCCCGCCAGATCAGGTGGAACAGCACGGGCAGCACCGCGATCGGATCCCCGACCAGTTCGGCGCCTTCCATCAACGCCCGCGGCCGCGCGAACACCTCTCGCAGCCGGCCCGCGACCTGCTCATCGAAGCAGCGAGGATGCTGGTACCCGGCTAGCCACCGCAGGTTCCCCGCGACCAGCGGATCCAGCACGTCCCACACCACGTAGTCCCAGCCCAGCAGCCGACACGCCTGCCCGGTCACGGTGAACGCGGCGACATCGCGGTCCCGGACCCGCGTACCCGGCCGGGAGTCCACCACCACCGCCCCGCCATCGGCGAGCCGGGCGAAGAAGTCCGGCGCGTGCCGACGCTCGGCCCGGTCCTCACCCCGCCACAGCAGCCAAAACGGCTGGGAGGCGATCCCGACCACCGCCCGGTCGAAGTCCAGCGCCACCAGGTGGTCCCGCTCGACCCACGACTCGTACCCGACGTGCCGGCGCATCGTCGCCGACCAGTACAGGCCCGGGTAGTGCCGCTGCCCCCGGTACGAGGGGAACCGGCGCACCGGCCGACCCCACTCCAACCCGACCCCGGCCAGTCGATCCCACCCGACCCGCGACTCCACCCCATCGGCGTCGACGTAGACCGCCTCAAATTCGCCGCCCGGCCGGGCTTCCACAAGCGACTTAGACATCACGCCGCACATCATCCTGGCTGTTGAATGTCAGTGCCAGAGCTGGCCAGGGGCTGCGCTGGTCGACCTGGAGTGAGGCCAACTCCACTGAGATTGATCACGTCTGTGGTCTCAGTGGAGTTGGCCTTTGGGTGCTGTGGGGGCTCGGATCCGGTGGTGGTCAGCCTGGGCTGAGGAAGTGGCCGTCGGTGCGGATGGCTTCGCCGGTGGTGTTGGTGTTGGCGGCGGAGCAGAGGAAGACGATCATGCGGGCGACGTCGTCGGGGTGGGTGACCTGCCGGGTCGCGGCGGCTTCTCGGGCCTTGTCGATGAGTTGCGGTGGCATCTGCTTGTCAGCGGGGGTGAAGCCGGGCATGACGACGTTGGTGAGGATGCCGGCGGCGGCCAGTTCCCGGGACATGACACGGGTAAGACCGTGCAGCCCTGCCTTCGCGGCGACGTAGGACACGTTGCCGGGGAAGCCGTCCTCGACCAGGCCGGTGGAGACATTGACGATACGACCCCAACCGCGTTCACGCATGTCACCGACGACCGCGCGGGCCAGGAGGTAGGGGCCGACGAGGTTGGCGTTGACCGATGAGATGACGCGTTGGGGCGGCGCGGTCTCGAACAGCTCCCCCGGCTCCGGCCAGGACGGCCACTGCACCGCGTTGTTGACCAGGACGTCGATCGGGCCGAGTTCCTGTCGGGCATTTTCGACCGCTGCCTGCAGCGAGTCGGATTGGTCAAGGTCGAGTGGCCAGGCCATCGCGTGCGCGCCGCGCTGTTGAGCCAACGCGACGGTTTCGTCGGCCGCTTCCCGGTTGGTGTGGTAGCCGACGGCGATCTGTGCTTTCTCGTCGGCGAAGGCCAGCGCGGTGGCCTTACCAATGGCTGAGCTCGCGCCGGTTACCAGTACGACCTTGCCGGCCAGACCGAGTTCCATGTTTCTCCCGTGGTTGATGGGCTTGCGCTGTTCAGGCGAGGTTGTCGTGGATCTTTTGCAACAGGCGGGTGAGCTGTTCGGTCTCGGACTGGGTGAGTCCGTTCGTGGCTGCGGCCTCGGCATCCGCCCAGGCGGCGAGGATGGCCTCGACCACGGCTTGGCCCTGTTCGGTGAGCCGTAGCCGGATCACCCGGCGGTCATGCGGGTCGGGAGTGCGTTCGACGAATCCGGTGCGCTCCATGCGAGTGGTCGCCTTGGCAATGGTGGGTTGTTCCATGCCGATGCGCCCGACCAGTTCCGCCTGGGTGGTGCCCGGATGCTGATGAATGTCGATGATGAGAAGTTCCTGGCCCAGGTGCAGACCCAGTTGTGTCATCCGGTGCTGCATCTCGTTGCGGTGCGCTCTGGTGGCCAGGGCAAGCGCGTAGCCGACGGGACCCGTGGCCGCGGCGATCTCGCGGCCGGCGGTCATGTCGAGGCCAGCTGGTGGGCGTCGCTAACCCGGCTGAGTACCCGCTGCCACAGTTCGGAGATCTCACGCAGCGGGTCCTCGCCGATGAGAGTGCCGTTGTTGTCGAAATAGCTATGCGCTGACCCGATCGCCACGTTGAGATCGGTGATGACCTCGGCGCCGGCACGATGCAGGAACTCGGCCAGTTGCAGCTGGGCGAAGGCGCCACCGAACCTCTGCGGTGACGCGCTCATCAGTGCCACCGGCTTGCCGACCAGCGGCCGGGGCGGTGCCAGGATTGACAGCCAGTCGACTACGTCTTTCAGACCGCCCGGGATGCTTCGGTTCAGTTCAGGTGTCACCAACAGCAGAACGTCAGCGGCCGATACGCGTTCGCGCAGCGTGCTGACGGTCGCCGGGAACGGTTGCCCGCGGGTCGCGTCAACGCGGGGGAGGTGGGCGTAGTCGTCCCACATCTCCACCTTGAACGGGTCACCAGCCAGATCTTGCGCGGCCCGCAGGAGCGCCCGGTTGAGGGACTCCTCCCGGGTGCTCCCGCAGATCGCCAACACGTCGATTTGCTCCATAGCCGGCAATGTTATAGCCGGCTATGGAGATTTCCAAACGGCCCAGCCAGGGAGGCCCCCGAGCCTCCCCAGCGAAGCGAGATCCACTGAGGCCGAACCAGATCTCGGCAAAAAACTGAGAACCGGCCACCTTCAACGAGACCCAACACTGCTGGCCAACTTGATTGAGAAACTGGCCACCCCTGCGGCCAGGACGACTGAGAAGCGGTCAACTCGATCGAGAACTGACACTCGTCGCGCAGCCGTAAGAAACGCCCCAACCGGTCGTAGCGCGGCTCAATTATCGGATTGCGATTACCGGTAATCCAATAATTGAGCCCCCGGCCCCTGATCTGCCGGAGTCGGAGCACGGGAAGGGGAGCACCATAATGACGATTATTTGGCGTAAAGGCTCAGGCTGGTGTGCAACGGCCGGCGGCGTACCCGTAACCCGGCCCGTCTGAAACGACACCAAAACGTCAGTGGTCCACGACACGATCTGTCAGTAGGAACGACAGGATTCGTCAGTGGGTACGACACGTTTCGTCAGCGCTTCGATCTGGTAGCGCAGTCCGCGCGTTGCTGGCACACAGGCAGGAGCGGCCTGCCCCTCCTTGGAGTAGCGGTAGGAGACCTGTAACGAGCCGCCGAACCGGGGAATCAGCCGGTAGGGGCGAGAGTGGCGCCGACGAGGTAGGTGGCGTCGCGGTTCAGGTTGCGCCGGTCGCGGTCGTAGCGGCGGGTGGTGGTGGGGCTGGCGTGGCCGAGCGCGTCCTGCAGGTCACGGAGGTTCCCACCGGCGTCAAGGTAGATGGTGGCAAAGGAGTGCCGGAGCGAGTGTGGGGACAGATGCTGCCAGCTGGGAATCTGGGCTGCCTTGGCGAGCCGGCGCACCAGGCGGAACAGGGCGGGCTGGTCGAGACGTCGTCCGCTGCTGGTGGTCAATAGGGGTCCGGTTAGCTGCTCGGGTGTGATGGCCGCCGCTGCGGCGCGATGGGTTAGATACGTGTCCAGGACGGCGGCGGTGTCCGGATGCACCGCCCGGGTCATGCGGCGGTTGCCCTTGGCGGTGATACGCAGGATCCGGGGGTGGCCGCGGTCGTGACCGTAGTGAGTGACGTCGAGGGGGCATACCTCGGCCACTCGGAGGCCGACCTCCAGCAGCAGCCGGATGATCGCGCGGGTGCGGAGGGCGGCCGGATGCCGCTCGGTGTCGGCTGCCGCGATCAGCGCGCGAGCCTGGACGGCGGTCAGTCCCGTCGTGGCCGAGTGATGCGCGTCGACGGTGGGCCGGCGCACTGCGGCGATCGGGTTGCGGGCTGCCAAGTTCTCGTCGAGGGACAGCAGGTAGCGGTACCAACTGGAAACGGTGGCCAGGGCGCGGGCCCGGGAGGAGGCTGCCAGCGGACGGCCAGTCGCCGGTGAGGGCGTGGTGGCTAGTGTCCTGTCTCAGTTTTGGCTTGCCGCTTGCTGGAGAGCGACTCGTCCACGTCGGACCTTGGCCAGGATTGATTCGGCGGTGGCGGTCCAGACGAATGGTTTCGGGTCGTCGTTGTGCACGCGTAGGTA
>NZ_JBDPLT010000091.1:0-9107 GCF_039871775.1 Plantactinospora sp. B5E13 | reverse complement strand
GGTCGCCCGCCGCGCGGCATCCGGGTCAGAAGTCGTCGTCGAACCGAACCGTCCCGGTCACCCCGACCTGGTACGCCGACACCCGCCGCTCGAAGAAGTTCGACAGTTCCTGGACGTCCTGCAACTCCATGAAGGCGAACGGGTTGCCCGATCCGTACAGCGGCGCGATGTCCAGCTGGGCCAGCCGGCGGTCCGCGACGTGCTGCAGGTACTCCCGCATGTCCGGCAGGGAGAGCCCGGGCACCCCCTGGCCGAGCAGGTCCTCGGCGAACTGCACCTCGCACTCGACCGCCTCGGCGAGCATCTGCCGTACCTGCTCCGCCAGCTCGGCGTCGAAGAGTTCCGGCTCCTCCTGGCGGACCGTGTCGACCACGTCGAAGGCGAACGCCATGTGCATCGACTCGTCGCGGAACACCCAGTTGGTGCCGGAGGCGAGCCCGTGCAGCAGCCCCCGGGACCGCAGGAAGTAGACGTACGCGAAGGCGCCGTAGAAGAACAGCCCTTCGATGCAGGCGGCGAAGCAGATCAGGTTGAGCAGGAACGCCCGCCGGTCCTCCCGGGTCTCCAGCTTGCGCAGCTCGAAGATCGAGTCGATCCAGCGAAAGCAGAACTCGGCCTTGCGCCGGATCGACGGGATGTTGTCGATCGCCGCGAACGCCGCGAACCGTTCCGTCTCGTCCGGCACGTACGTGTCGAGCAGGTTGAGGTAGAACTGGACGTGCACCGCCTCCTCGAAGAGCTGGCGGGACAGGTAGAGCCGGCCCTCCGGCGAGTTGACGTGCTGGTAGAGGTTGAGCACCAGGTTGTTCGCGACGATCGTGTCCCCGGTGGCGAAGAACGCGACCAGCCGGCTGACCAGGTGCCGTTCGGCCGGGGTGAGCCGCTCCAGGTCGGCGAGGTCGCTGTGCAGGTCGACCTCCTCGACGGTCCAGGTGTTCTTGATCGCGTCGCGGTACCGGTCGAAGAAGTGCGGGTAGCGCATCGGGCGCAGGGTCAGGTCCAGACCCGGGTCGAGCAGCATGGTCTCAGTTCTCGCTTTCGGCGGTCGTGGTCGGGTACGTCGTCGGGTGGCCGCTCACTGGCAGGCCTCGCAGGCCTCCGGGTTCTCCAGTGAGCAGGCCAGGGCCGCGTCGACGGCGTCGCCCGTACCCGCGCCCCCGGTTGGCAGGGTGACCAGCGGTCCCCGGAGGACTCCGGCCCGGACCGGGGAGACGGTCGCCTGCTGGATCCGGGTCGCCGGCCGGGACCGCAGGTAGTAGGTGGTCTTCAGACCGGACTTCCAGGCGTACAGGTACATCGAGCTGAGCCGGCCGATCTCCGGGGAGGCCATGAAGAGGTTCAGCGACTGCGACTGGTCCACGTACGGGGCCCGGGCCGCCGCCAGGTCGATCAGCGAACGCTGCGGCAGCTCCCAGGCAGTCCGGTACAGCTCCCGCAGTTCCGCCGGAAGCGCCTCGATCCCCTGCACCGAGCCGTCCGCCCGCTTGATCGCGGTACGGATCTCCTCGGTCCAGAGCCCGCGCGCCTTCAGCTCCCGGACCAGCGCGGTGTTGATCTGCAGGAACTCGCCGCTGAGGGTTTCCCGCTTGAACAGGTTGGAGACCTGCGGCTCGATGCACTCGTAGCAGCCGGCGATCGAGGCGATGGTCGCGGTCGGGGCGATCGCCACCAGCAGCGAGTTGCGCAGCCCGTGTGCGGCGACCCGGTCCCGCAGCGCCGCCCAACGCTCGGCCTGGACGCCGGTGACCCCCCACAGGTCGGGCTGGAGCTGCCCGGCCGCGGCCCGGGTCTCGGCGTACGCCGGGTGTGCGCCGAACTCCTCGGCGAGCCCGGCCGAGGTCTCCAGCGCGGTCAGGTAGACCTCCTCGGCGATCCGGGTCGACAGTTCCCGGGCCTCGGCCGAGTCGAACGGCATCCGGAGCGCGAAGAAGACGTCCTGCAGCCCCATCATGCCGAGCCCGACCGGTCGCCAGCGGGGGTTGCTCGCCGCCGCCTGCGGGCTCGGGTAGTAGTTGATGTCGATCACCCGGTCGAGGAACGTCACGGCGGTCCGGACCGTCTCCCGCAGCCGCGCCCAGTCGATCCCGTCGCCATCGGTGGCGTTCCCGGCCAGGTGCGCGGCCAGGTTGATCGAGCCGAGGTTGCAGACCGCGGTCTCGGAATCGTTCGAGACCTCGATGATCTCGGTGCAGAGGTTCGACAGGTGCACCACGTTGCCGGGCCGCCCGGTCTGGTTGCAGAGCCGGTTCGAGGTGTCCTTGAAGGTCATCCAGCCGTTGCCGGTCTGGGCCAGGGTCCGCATCATCCGGCCGTACAGTTCCCGGGCCGGGAGCTGGCGGACGTACCGGCCCTGTTCCTCGGCCGCCCGGTAGGCCGCGTCGAACTCGTCACCCCACAGGTCGGGCAGCTCCGGGACCTCGTCCGGGTCGAACAGCGACCACACCCCGTCGGCCTCGACCCGGCGCATGAACTCGTCCGGGATCCAGTTGGCCAGGTTGAGGTTGTGGGTACGCCGGGCGTCCTCGCCGGTGTTGTCCCGCAGCTGGAGGAAGTCCTCGATGTCCGGGTGCCACGGCTCCAGGTAGACACAGGCCGCGCCCTTGCGCCGACCGCCCTGGTTGACCGCGGCCACCGACGCGTCGAGGGTACGCAGGAACGGCACGATCCCGTTCGACTGCCCGTTGGTGCCCCGGATCAACGCACCTCGGGACCGGACCCGCGACCAGGCGATGCCGATCCCGCCGGCGAACTTCGACAGGTGCGCGACCTGCGCGTACCTGTCGTAGATCGAGCCGAGCTCGTCGCGCGGCGAGTCGACCAGGTAGCAGGAGGACATCTGGGTGTGCCGGGTGCCGGAGTTGAACAGCGTCGGCGAGCTGGGCAGGTACGCCAGCGACGACATCAGCCGGTAGAAGCCGATCGCCTCACCGGGGGTACGGGACAGGCCGCAGGCGACCCGGAGCAGCCAGTACTGCGGGGTCTCCACCACGAGCCGGCTGGTCGGGTGGCGCAGCAGGTAGCGGTCGTAGACCGTGCGCAGTCCGAAGTACTCGAAGCGCCGGTCGGCGTCCGGGTCGACGGCGTCGTCGAGCTTGCGGGCGTTGATCCGGACGAACTCGGCGGTCTCGTCACCGACCAGGCCCTGCTCGTGCCCGAGTCGGATCGCCTGGCTGAACGAGGCGATCCCCTGGCCCCGGACCTCCTTGTCGACGTAGCCGGCGAGCAGCCGGGCGGCAAGCCGGGAGTACTGCGGTTCCTCGCCGATCATCTCGGCGGCGGTCTGGATGGAGAGCCGGTCGAGTTCGGCGGTGGTCGCGCCGTCGTACAGGCCGCTGATGGTCCGGGTCGCCACCCGCAGCGGGTCGACGTCGGTCAGGTCGTCCGCCCACCGCTCCACCGCCCGGACGATCTTGTTGACGTCCACCGGCTCGGTGTCGCCGTTACGCTTACGGACCCGCATCTGCGGACGTCGGGACGCGGACGCCTCGCTGTCTCCCGTCTCCGGGCCGGTCGTCGGGACCTCGGTGACCGTCACAATCTTCTCCTCGCGCGCTCGCCTCCGGATGGTCCGGCAGGCGCGCGGGGACACGGCGACACCGCGACGGGTACGCACGATCGCGTACGTCGAGTGGCGTCGGCCGTCCCGCGCGGCCTCGGACCGCCGCGTACCGACGGGTACGCGGCGCGCTGGCAGGTCTTCGGACTCGCGGGCCGGCACGGGGGTCGCCCGTGTTCGCCTACTGGCCGTCGCTTCCCAGGCACATCCGGCGGTTGCCGGACGTCGTCCCAGTGCGTGATGACGGCGGTCGTTCCCACTCACCGCTGCGGGGCAGTCCCGGATTCGCGCCGGGTTCCCTCTTGCCTCGGCCGCCGTGGAGCGGCGGCCGAACCAGCTGCGTGAGACACCATATATAGGGCCACCCCAAAAGTCACACCCAAGATGTCGTGTCGGCGTGTCGCCATGATCACCGTCGAGGGAGAGTTTGGGGCGGGTGCCGGTCACACCCACGGTCGGCGTCCCGTCCACCGGGCATGGCAACAACCACCATCCGAAGGACAGGTCCACGAAACCGCCCCGCCGTACCGGCCGGGCGGGTCACCCTCGACGGAGCGGCGCGCACAATCCAGGGAGGGCGGCGATGACGGTCCTGGTCACCGGCGCGACCGGACGCCTCGGCCGGGTCCTCACCCCGACACTGGCCGGCTACGGCCACCCGACCCGGGCGATGAGCCGTACCCCGAAGGGTGGCGACGGCGTCGACCGGATCCGGGCCGACCTCGCCACCGGCGAGGGCCTGGCCGCCGCGCTGGACGGGGTCGAGACCGTGGTCCACCTCGCGTCGGCGCCGTACCAGCGCGGCTACACCCGGCAGGTCGACGTCGACGGCACCCGCCGGCTGGTCGACACCGCCGGCCCCGCCGGGGTACGCCACCTGGTGTACGTCTCGATCGTCGGCATCGACCGGGTACCGTGGTCGTACTACCGGGTGAAACTCGACGCCGAGGCGATCGTGGCGGCCGGTCCGGTGCCGTGGACGATCCTGCGGGTCACCCAGTTCCACGACCTGATCGACGAGGCGCTGACCAGACTCGCCCGGTTCCCGGTGCTGCCGGTCGACCCGAAGATCGTCGGACAACCGGTCGACGTCCACGACGTCGCGGCCCACCTGGTACGCCGGATCTCCGCCCCGGCAACCCGGACCATCGAGGAGTACGGCGGCCCGGAGGTGCTGGGTCTGGCGGACGTCGCCCGGGCCTGGCTGGCCGCCCGGGGTGTCCGGCGGCCGCTGCTCCGGCTGCCCGTGCCGGGCCGGTTCGGTCGGGAGCTGCGCGCCGGGGCGCTGACCACCGACCGTGGAGACCGGGGCCGCATCACCTGGTCCGACTACCTGGCCGGACGGTCCGCCGGACCTGGGTGACCCGCTGCACCGTGTCGACGCGGGGTCGCTGATCCCAGTCGGACGACTGCGGCGTTTCGGTCAGCCCGGGCAGCACCGGGAACGGATTGCGCCTCGGGCATTCCGGGAACAGAGGAGTTCTGAACTGGACCCTCCTCATCGCGCCGGAACCGTCGAGGAGTACGCCGGTCCCGAGGTACCGGGTATCGCGGACCTGGCCCGAGCGTGGCTGACCGCCCGAGGCGTCCGGCGACCGCTGCTCCGGCTGCCCGTGCCGGGTCGGCTGGGCCGGGCGTTCCGCTCCGGGGCGTTGACCACCGACACCGGAGACCGGGGCCTGATCACCTGGTCCGACTACCGGGTCGGACGGCGTACCAGTCCGGGGTGACCTGCTGTACGGGTTGGTGATCCTGGTCTGGTCGTGGCTATCGTCGCCGGGCGGGTCCGCCATGCTGCTGGATCACGCGGCTTTGAACACCGTCTCGGCGTGCCACTCCAGGAACTCGCGGCTCGGTCGGTCAGCCCGCCGCTCCGGAAGCGCGATCTCGGTGCCCACCTTGGCGTAAAACTGGTCGCCGTTGCCGAACTCGCTGCGAAGTCGCGGGCTGACCAGCAGCCGGTGTTTCGGGTCGACGCTCAGATAGCCCTGGTCGAACATGATGTGCACGTCCGACCGGAGCAGCAGACCATTGTCGAGCCGGTGCTCACCACCCTTGCTGAGCGGCCGAATGTGGGCGGCCTGCAACACCGGCCGGACCCGGTTGCCGGTGATGGCACAGCGGCGGTCGTACGCCCCCAACACCACCGCCTTGAACGACTGCTGACCGAGCCGCTGGGGCGCGAGGCGGGGGTCGCCGTACACCGGGCCGGGCCGATGCCACGGCTCGGCCATGTCGATCTCGACCGGCCGGTCGACGAGCCGCTCGACGAGCAGGTGGAAGTAGTCGACCGCAGGATGTGTGGCCAGGTCGTAGCCCTTGCCCTGCACGATGTTCGAGGCGAAGTCCGGTGGCGGGCCGGCCAACGCGTCGGCCGGAAAGAACCGGGTGTCCCGGACGAAGATGCAACCGATGACCGGGTCCTCATCCAAGGCGATCGGCGCTCTGCGATACCGCCCGACACTCCGGCGCATCTCATCGAGACTCGACACGCCGTTCGCCTCGCCGAACAAATTCCACGCCTCCGAGATCGGCAACTGGACGAACCCGCTGAAGAAGCCGCCGCCGACCACCCGGTTGTGTGGGTAGTGCGTCTTGAAGAAGAACGGCTCCCCCGGGGTCAGGGCCCGGAATGTGCCGCCCGACGGTCGCCAGAAGTTGACCTCGTTCAGGGCAGGCCGCGCGGCGAGGAAGCGGTACCAGTCCGGGTCGGTCACCCCCACGAACGCCTTCACGTCGAGCAGTGTGCACACCTGTCGATCAATCTGACACCGCCCGAACGGGCACTTGCCCCCGACGCCAACGGACTGCAACTCGTCGTCGCGGTGGTGACGGCCCTCGGTCTGGTGGTCGCGGCGTTCGCGGTACCCGATCGGAGGCCCGCAAATCCGCAGCTTGACGTCGTACAGCTTCTGGGCCGTTTCGAACTCGGCCATCAGCTTCTCGGTGAACGGCTGGCGCCAGCTCGCCGCGCAGCAGTGCGTGCAGCAACGTCAGGAAGTGCGACCTCCCGGACCCGAACGGCCCGTGCAGGTACGCAACCCTCGACGTGCAGCCGGCGCCCGGCGACGCTGGCGGCAAGCTTGAGCAAAAATCGCCGGTGCTGCTCCGCTCGGGAAGCTTTGCCAGTCCGAGGCTCACGCCGTCACTATCTTTTGCGGCTCAGGATCTGGCCGAGCACCATGAACGCCGCAGCGACACAGATCCCTCGGCCGGCCCAAATGACGATGGAAATCGGCGTCTGTAGGTCGCCGCCTATCGGCCAGCGCACGGCAAGCAGGAGGAACCCGACCAGCGCCCCGACGAGGGAGAGCGCCAGCAGCGCTTCACCGATCATTCGAAGGGCCAAACCACTACGCGAACGAACCCTGCCGCTCTGCGGCCCGGTCGTCCCCAACGGCGCCCCTCCCCGATGGCTCGGGTACGTCACGAGTCAGTCTGTGGTCGATGGTCGGTCTCTCGTCACGGAACCTCGCACGTC
Organism: Plantactinospora sp. B5E13; assembly: GCF_039871775.1. Classification (NCBI taxonomy): domain Bacteria; kingdom Bacillati; phylum Actinomycetota; class Actinomycetes; order Micromonosporales; family Micromonosporaceae; genus Plantactinospora; species Plantactinospora sp. B5E13. The sequence continues at coordinate 2,070 of NZ_JBDPLT010000091.1, read as the reverse complement.
CGAGGTGTCAGCTTCCGTCCTCGTCGGTCAGGCAACCTCGAAATGGATCGCGGAGAGGCCACAGGTGAGTCCGAGTCCCGCGACCACCACGCCGATACGCGGCCAGGGCACGTCGCTGGCCGGCCGGACTCCGACGGAGACAGCGACGGCAAGCGTGGCCGTGGCGACGAGGAGCATCGCGATCCGTAACACGCGCCCGGCGAGGCTCTCCAGATGCCAGAAGGTCATACCAAGGACTGCCGCCGCGAACACGATGACGCATATTGAGATCAACGGGAGCGCAATCTGCCAGCGGTGCCGTGGGTTCATCGGGCCTCGTTCTCGGGCCCCGAACGAGTCTCGTCCACATCAACGACGTCGTCCGGTTCCACTGTCAGGTCGTCACCGGCCGCACGCAGCTGGCCAGCCTGCTGCTCGACGTCGGCGAGTTGGTCAGTAGAAAGCCACTGACGGTCGGCGGCGTATTGGGCGAACGCCTCACCCAGGCCCTGTCCGTGCCAGGACTGGCTGCCAGCCTCTCTGAGGCCGAGCTCCCCGCTCAGGACGGATTTTGCGAGTCCGCCAAGGGGGTGGTCCTCATCTCTCATCTGGGCCAGCTTGGCCAGGAGAGCACGAGCCAACGGCTGCTGCGAGATGTCGTCGGGCAAGACCACTCCTAGTCCAGAGCAGGATGGTGATAGGGCTTGACTTGGGGAAGGGAGCCCAGGCCCAGTCGGGCATCGACCGCGCTGATCAACGCTCCGAGGCTCTTGAAGGTCACCTCGGCGTTGCCGTAGACCGTCGAGATCTCCTTGTAGAGATCATATGCCTGCCACGCGTAATAGGCCGCCGCTCCATAGCCCGCGACCGCGCCGATGCCAGTCTTGATCGTGGCCGTACCGACGGCACCCGCGACGCAGACCATAATGAGTGCGTCGAGCAACTTGCCCAGCAGATTCGTCAACGCGGCGAAAAGGTTCTTCGCGGCTTCCGACACCTGTGCGTAGAGATCCGCATACCTGTCCAACACGCCGTGGGCCGTCATCGCCGCACCACCAAGAACAAGCTGGAACTCCTGCTCGGCCTCTGCCGCGTTGCCCCGCCACACCTCCGACACGTCGGCCGCACCTGTGGTCAGGTTCCGGCTGACGTCCAACATCGCGTCGCCGACCGCGCGCCAGGCCGCGCCGCAGTACGTGTACGACTCCCAGTCTCCGGCCACGAGCTTGCCCCACCCCTCGAAGGGATCGACGCCGAACAGCCAGGTGCTGACCTGCCGCGCCCATGCGGACGGGCTGACCAGATCGGACAAGAGATTGATCTGGAACTCCTCTATGCCGGAGGCATAGTTCGGGGCCCCGAGCTGCTGGCCAGGCTCGGCAACGTCGGAGAAGAGCGAACGCGGCGCGCTGGGCCAGAGATCAGGCCGCCGCTCGGCGAGCGCTCCGCCGAGGCCGCCCGGGTCCTTGGCGCCCGGATAGGTCTGGTCAAGGCGGGCAGTCGCCGCCGCGTCAGACGTCGCGTACATCCGCTGGGCCAGGTTGACCTGGGTGGCGGCGCCCTGGGTGAGGTTGACGAACTCCTGAAGGCCGTTCGTCACCTGCTGGTACGCCTGCCGGTGCGGCCCGACCATGTTCATGAGCAAGCCGACCTCAACCAGGTTCAGGTCGCAGTTCCGCCTGGTGTAGTCCAAGGCGTCACGCGCGTCTCCGGAGGCCCGCCAAAGCAGGTTGTACAGACCATTCAGGCCGGTCGGATCGACATAGAACCCGGTCATTGCCCCCCCAAGGCCACCCGGCGACCGACGCTAGCAGATGCTGACCAATTCCGATGCTCGGTCTTCGACCGATCCCGATGTCTACCGGGACGTGCCGGAGCACCGTCGGCATCGCTGCCCGAGTCGATCCCTTGCCGGGCGAACCACTAGATGATTGAGTCCTAAATCTGGCCTGGTGGGGGACTTAGCGTATCGACACAGGGAAGGGTGTCGTTGTCTGCTCGTGACTGCCGACATCGACACCCTTCTGACTGCACTGTACGTGTTCGTAGACGATCACCTGGTACCGCATCGCCGCCGTCCCGGCCGTCCCC
>NZ_JBDPLT010000090.1:0-9442 GCF_039871775.1 Plantactinospora sp. B5E13 | reverse complement strand
CGTCCAGACCAGCCTTCTTCGTCGCCTTCACAATCGCCTTCACGTTGTCCGCCTGCTCAGGCGAGATCGGAATCGACGCCTGCGCACCCTGCACACCATGCGGAACCAGCTTGTCCCGCGACGGCTTACCGTCATCCTTCTTGTGATCACCCTTGTCCACGACCACGGACTGCGCCACCAGGTTCACCCCGTGATGCTCAGGGGCGGCCTGCGCGGCAACCGCCGGACCCGCGACAGCGCCACCAACAAACGCCAGACCAGTCAGACCCAGCGCCGTCCTACGAACCAGAGAAGTCTCAGTGATGGCCGGAATCCACCGACCGAACAGCGTGCTGTTCATGATCGTCGTTCCTTCCAATCGGGGATGAACACCCACACGCAGAGGGGGCGCGTGTGAAGTGCCAGAGAGAAGAACAACGGCCCACACCAGAAGAGAAAGAGGACACCTTCCGGGGACCAGAAACAGCCGGCACCAGGGGGCGGTGCTCAGCCGAACGCCATATGTAACGACCGGCAGCCCCGGATCATTCCCAGACCCGAGCCCATCAGCCCAGCCCAGCGGCCGTCCTACTCGGTCGTACGCGTAATGTAACGACCCCCAACCCCCGATCATTCCCCCGACCGAGGTTGATCATGACCCCGAACCGGACACCGGGAACAAGCCGGCCAAACGTGTCCGGGTCACCGCTCGGGCGGGCCCACCAGCGGCATGCTCGTGACATCCGTGATCCGCGCATAACTCGGTCCGGCTATTCGCATCAACGGATCGACCACCCGGGTGTCGACCTTGAGCCCGTCGACGGCGGTGTCGTCGACATGTACGTACACGATCTCGCCGGCGACAAATGCCGATCCGCCGGTGCCGAAAGGCGTGGTGGAGGACCACCGACACTCCATCCGGATCGGCGCCCCGGCGACGCCGGGCACCTCGACCGCAACCGACGGCACCAGGTCCACTCCGAGCAGCTCGGCCTCACTCTGCTCGGGACCGTAGTCGACGGACGACCGGTGTACGAGATCCCGCATGGCGAAGGTCGGCACGTTGACCACGAACTGCCCGGTCCGCTCGATGTTGCGGCGGGTGTCCTTCGGCACCCCAGACCGGGATCCGATCGAGATACCGACCATCAGCGGGGTGTAGGAGATGATGGTGAACTGGCTGAACGGGGCGAGATTCAGCACACCCTCGGGTGAGCGCGAGGTGATCCAGGCAATCGGACGCGGTACGACAAGCCCGGTCAGCAACCGGTACCGCTCGCCGGCGTCCAGGCGTGCGCAGTCGATTTCCATGGCTACTCCCCACCCGTCCCGAGAATGTCCGAGGGCGCCGTGCCGGAATCGGCCAGGGCGAGCCCGAGCGCGACACGTTCGACGATCCACCGGCTCGGCCGGTACCGGGGATCGCCGGTCTGCGCCAACAGGCCGTTGAGCACCGCCAGGATGCGGTCCGCCCCCACCCGGTCACCCCAGGCCAACGGTCCCGTCGGATACCCGAGCGCGAGGCGTACCGCGGTGTCGAGGTCGTCCGGCGTGGCCAGTCGGGCCTGCACGATCGAGGCGGCGGTGTTGACGACGGACGCGAGCAGGCGTTGGGCGACGCCCGCCGGACCGTCGCGGACGACGGAGACCGCCCGACCCGTGCTGGCGAGCGCGGCCCGCGCGACACGGCCGACCTCCGGGTCGAGTCCCGGGTGGACCGCGAGGACAAGACGGGTCGCGGTGTCGCCGAACGACTCGACGCCGCTGGTACGCCGCAACGGCAGTCCTCGACGCCGTGCCTCCTCGAGGGTGCTCGCGCCCTCCGGCGCGATCAGGACGACGGACCGCTCCCCCGGCCGCCCACTCGGTTCGACCGTCACCCCCACCTCCCGGAGCAGGGCGGCGAGCGACGGATCGTCGGTCCAGACCGGGCGGTCGACCGGGACCATGGCCGGCGGAACCGGTTCCGGTGGCAGTTTCGTGCCGTCCCGGTAGCGGTAGAAACCCTCGCCGGTCTTGCGTCCCAGCAGTCCGCCGTGCAGTCGGGTGCGCAGCAGCGCCGACGGACGCAGCCGAGGTTCGGCGTAGAACCCCGACCAGATCGACTCGAGGACCGGGACCGAGACGTCGAGCCCGGTGAGGTCCAGCAGTTCGAAGGGCCCCATCCGCAGGCCGAGTACGTCCCGGGCGATCGCGTCGATCTCGGCGGGTGCCGCGATCCCCTCCTCGAGGAGCTGGAGCGCCTCGGTGACGTACCCCCGACCGGCGTGGTTGACCAGGAAACCGGGGGTGTCGGCGGCCCGGACCGCGACGTGCCCGGTCCGGCGTACGAGTTCCGTCGCGTGGTCGATGACGGACGCCGCGGTCCGGACCCCCGGGACGACCTCGACCAGACGCATCCGGGGCACCGGGTTGAAGAAGTGCAGACCGAGGGCACGCTCCGGCCGGTCGAGTACGGCGGCGATCGCGGTGACCGACAGGGAACTCGTGTTCGTGGCGAGGACGGTCGTCGGCGCCAGGGCCGACTCGAGTTCGCGGAACAGGCTCCGCTTGACCGCGAGGTCCTCGACGACCGCCTCGATCACGACGTCGCACGGTTCGGCGGCGGTCGGGTCCGCAAGCCGGGTGACCCGGGCCGCGACCTCGGCGGCGATTGCCGGGGCACGTCGACCGGTCGCCACCTCCCGGGCCAGTTGGTCGCCGATCCGGGCCAGGCCGCGGTCGAGCGCGGCCGGGTCGACGTCGGTCAACCGCACGCTGGCTCCGCTCGTCGCGAGCAACTGGGCGATACCCGTACCCATCGCACCCGCCCCGACGACCCGGACCCGTGCTGTGCTCTCGGTCATCGGCTCTCTTCCCGACCGGTCATGGTGTCACTCTCCGGTGAACCGTGGCTCGCGACGCTCGAGGAACGCCCGGAGTCCCTCGTCGTGGTCGCGGGTGCCGAACATCAGCTGGAAGGATCGCCGCTCGGTCTCGACCGCCCCGGTCAGCGGCTCGTTCTCGGCCGCGCGGGCCACCTGCCGGATCAGGGTCACCGACAGTCGTGAGAAGGCAAGGATCCGTTCGGCGAGCGAGACGGCCTGGGTGAGCGCGTGACCATCCGGGACGATCTCGCTCACGATCCCGAGCCCGTACGCCTCGGTCGCCCCGACCTGGTCGCCGGTGAGGACGAACCGCAGGGCCCGGTGTCGCCCGGCCGCGCGGACCAGCCGACTGAGCCCGCCCGCCCCGGGTACCAGCCCGACCCGGATCTCGGGCTGGCCGAACCGTGCCGACTCACCGGCCACCACCAGGTCGCAGGCGAGCGCGAGTTCGCATCCGCCGCCGAGCGCGAAACCCTCGACCGCGGCAATGGTCGGCTTGTCGAGCTGGTCGACGACGTCGAAGACCTCGCCGGTACGCAGCCGCAGATGGTCGGCGACGCTGAGCCGGGCGAGTTCGCCGATGTCGGTACCGGCCACGAAGTAGCGGTCCGATCCGGTGAGCACCACGGCGCCCACGGTCCCGTCGGCTTCGGCGGCACGCAGCGCCGAGGCGAGGGCGGACTTGGTGGCGAGGTCGAGGGCGTTACGCCGGTCGGGTCGGTCGACACGGATGACCCGTACCGGGCCGTGGTCGTCGACCCTGACCGGCACCGGATCCGGGGACTGGTCGGCGGGCCGGACCGGTTCGGGCGCCGGGCTCATCGGCCGCGCCAGACCGGGGTGCGCTTCTCCAGCACCGCCTGGGCGGCCTCCCGGGCGTCCTCGGTCATCATCAGCCGGGTGCTGTAGCCCTGTTCGATCGGATAGCCACGTTCGACCGGCAGACCCTCGACCTCGTTGAGCGCCGTCTTGCCGTAGCGCAGCCCGACCGGGCTCTTGCCGGCGATCCTGGCGGCCAACCGGTCGGCGGCGGCCGGCAGTTCGGCGGCGTCGACCACCTCGTCGAAGAGGCCGATCCGGTACGCCTCCTCGGCGTCGACCGGCTCCCCCGTGAAGAAAATCCGGCGCAGCGCCCCCGGTGGGACGAGCCGGCCGAGGTACGCTCCCCCGCCGCAGCGGCCGACGTTGATCTCGGGTAATCCGATCGTCGCGGACCTCGCGGCGATCCGGATGTCACAGACCGAGGCGAGTACGGCACCCGCGCCGAGGGCCGGGCCGTTGACCGCCGCGATGACCGGCACCGCGCAGGTCCGTACGCTCTCGAAGGTGGCCCGGACGACCAGGGCTCGGGCGGGATCCTCCTCGGCGGTGCTGGCCAGGAACTCGCGCAGGTCGAGACCCGCGCAGAAGGCGCGCCGGCCGGCCGCCGTGAGCACCACGCAGTGCACGTCCCGCGATCCGGAGATCCGGGTGAAGACGTCGGTGATCGCCCGGTAGTCGTCGAGGGTGATGGCGTTGACCGGTGGACGGTCGATCACCACCCGGGCGACCGCGCCGTTCCGCTCGACCCGCACGTGGCCGGTCCCGTTGTTGTTCATGCCGCCCCCAGGTCGGGAAATCCGTACAGCCGGGCCGGGTTGTGCACCAGGATGCGTTCCCACTCGGGCCCGGGCGTCCACCGTCGGAAAAGGTCAAGCAGTTCGCCGACGTCCGGCACCTGATGGTCCAGGCGGACGAACGGCCAGTCGGAGGCCCACAGGAGACGGTCCGGGTTCGTCTCGAGGAGCGCGTCGTGGAACGGTCGCGCCTCGGTGAACCCGTTCGCCGCCGTACCGACCCGGCAGACCGGGATCTTCACCCAGGCGACGCCGGCCGCGACCAGGGCACGTACCTGGCGGAAGGCGGGTGCGTCGACGCCCGCCTCGACGTCCGGTTGGGCCAGGTGGTCGAAGACGACCGGCACGCCACGCTCGGCGAGGACGGTGCCCCACCGGGCGCAGTCCGCCGCACCGGCCCAGAGTTGCGCGTGCCAGCCGAGTTCGGCGAGGCGTGGTGCGAACGCCTCGAGCGCGGTCACCCCGACGCTTCCGGGTGGCGCCGATGTCGCCGGCAGGCGCGGCTCGATGAACCGCAGGCCCCGGACCCCCGCCTCGGCGAGCCGGTCGAGGGTCCGGTCGGAGATGTCGGGCCGGGCGACGCCGACGCCGACGAGTCGGCCACCCGCGGCCCGCAGTCCGTCGAGGAGTACGGCGTGGTCCTGCGCGTACGGGCCGGGTTGGACGAGGACCCCGCGGCTGAGCCCGACCGTGTCGAGCATCTCGAGGTAGCGGGCGCTCGGCGTCTCCGGCACGGGATAGCCCGACGGACCGGGCGGGTACGTGGCGAACGGGCCGAACGCGTGCGCGTGGCTGTCGGTGGCGCCGGGCGGCGGTGCGACGTGGGGTGCCCGGGGCAGTGACCGGGGCGGGGCGGTCAGCACGGCTTCCCCGACCCGGTCGCGGGCTCCACCGGCTTCGCGGCGCCGGTCGCGGGTCCGCCGGTACGGCGACACGGTGGCAGGCCGGGCAGCCCGTCGCCGGCCCGTCCGAGCGGCGGCAACGGTGCCGGAGCACCGTCCGGAACCGGCACCTCGTGCACGTTGAGCGTCATCGAGACCAGGGTGTAGTAACCGATGACGCTCGACAGGTCGACCATGCCGACCGGTCCCCAGCGTCGCAGGAGGGCGCTGTACAGGTCGTCCGGCACGTCACCGTGCTGCTGCAGCAGACGCGCGAACTCGTACACGTCGGCGCAGTCCGGGTCGGTGAACTCGGGCGGCCGGCCGGTCCGGATCGCCTCGACGACGGCCGGCTCGATTCCGGCGGCGACCGCCGCCGGCGCGTGGACGTACCATTCGACCTGGGCGTTCCAGCGTCGTGCGGTGACGATGATCGCGAGTTCGTTGAGGTGCCGGGGCAGGCTCGTGTCGAACCGGAGGAGCTGCCCGAAGTGCTGCCAGGCGTCGGCGAGGTCCGGCCGGTGCAACGAGACCCGCAGCGGGCCGACGAGGCGACCACGCGGACCCTGCACGATCTTGTCGTACACCTGCCGCTGGGCGGGGGTCATGGTGTCGGTGGGGAACAGCGGAATCCGCATCGTGTCTCAGTACTCCTCGATGCCGAGTTCGGCGAGCACCTCGGCGGTGTGCTCACCGAGCAGCGGCGGGTGGCGGTCCGTCCGCAGCTCGGCGTTGCGGAACACGTACGGGCTGCGTACCTGCGGCACCGTCCCGGCGAGCGGATGCGGTACCTCGACGACCGTTCCCCGTTCCCGGGCGTGCGGGTCGGCGAGCGCCGCGCCGACCGAGTTGATCGGACCGCACGGAACCCCGGCCTGGTCGAGCGCGGTGGCCCACTCGTGCACCGGACGGGTCCGCAGGATCTCGCCGACCAGCGCCTCCAGCTCGTCGATGTGGCCGACCCGGTCGGCGTTGCTGCGGAACCGCTCGTCGGTGGCCCAGCCGGGCTGCCCGAGCACCGCCGCGAACCTGGCGAACTGGCCGTCGTTGCCGACGGCCACCGCGAGGTGTCCGTCGGCGCACCGGTAGACGTTCTGCGGCTGGATGTTGGGGTGCCGGTTACCCCGTCGGACCGGCTCGCGCCCGGTGACCAGATGATTCATCGCCTGGTTGGCCAGGAAGGCGTGCTGCACGTCGAGCATCGCGAGGTCGATGTACTCGCCCTGGCCCGTCCGGTGTCGTCGTTCGAGGGCGGCGAGCACGGCGACCGCCGCGTACATGCCGGTCATCAGGTCGACGATCGGCACCCCGACCTTCTGGGGGCCGCCGCCGGGCACCTCGTCGGGCGCGCCGGTGACGCTCATCAGGCCGCCCATCGCCTGGACCATGAAGTCGTACGCCGCCTGGTCACGCCGTGGCCCGGTCTGGCCGAAGCCGGTGATCGAGCAGTAGATGAGCCGGGGGTTCAGGTCGGCGAGTGCGTCGTAGTCGAGGCCGTGCCGGGCCAGGGTGCCGACCTTGAAGTTCTCCAGCACGATGTCGGATCGACCGGCGAGGGTACGGACGACCCGACGCCCCTCCGGCGAGGCGAGGTCGACCGCCACCGACCGCTTGCCCCGGTTCACCGAGAGGTAGTAGGCGGATTCCGAGGTCGGATGTCCGGAGCGGTCCGCCAGGTACGGCGGTCCCCAGCTCCGGGTGTCGTCGCCCAGCACCGGGCGTTCGATCTTGATGACGTCGGCCCCGAGGTCGGCGAGCAACTGGCCGGCCCAGGGGCCCGCCATGATCCGGCTGAGGTCGAGAACCCGTACCCCCTCGAGCAGGGCGCTCATCGCCGCTCTCCCGCAAGTTCGGTATGCATGGACCGCGCACCTCACCGTCTTGGTCTGACCAGCCTGGTTCCGTCGGCGGGCCACCGCAAGCAAAGAGTCATAGAACCAGCTTTATGACCTTACGCTAGCAGCGGCTTCCGAGGCGGGTCAAGCGCGGCGTGGCGACCCGGCCGCCGGCGGCGTCCGCCAACCAGACGGAACAGGACGACGGACCGGCCGGCGGCGACCGGCCGGTCGCGGGGATCAGGGGCCCCGGCTCAGGTCACCTTCACGTCGAGACGGATGACATCTCCGCGGTAGACGCCGTCACCGACGAAGATGACGGTGCCGGAGTCGTCGACCGCGGTCCGCCCAATGTGCACGACCGGCGCGTTGAGCGGGATGTCGAAGGTGTCGGCGAGCAGCACGTCGGCCATGCCCACGGTCAGGGTCTGGTGGACCTCGGCGATGGTCAGCCCCTCGAGGTCCTTCAGCATCCGCAACGTGGTCTTCGTCGCGAGCGCCTCGTCCGAGATGCGGGACGCGAGCCGCTCGTCGACATACGCGTCACCCTTGTAGTAGACCTGCCCGTTGCGGGAATGCCGGCGGCTGATCCGACGGTAGCTGGGGGCGAGACCGCCGATCTCGTGCGGCACCAGCGGCGGCAGCGTGCCGTGGCTGACGCCCAGGATCTCGATGCTCACTCCCTCCGGAGCCAGCAGCAGACCGGACCAGTCCGTCGGGATCTCGTGCCAGAGCGTCTGTCGGCTCCGCCCCGTGACAAAGGTGCCCTTCGCCCGGAAGCGTTCGATGACCCCGTCGGCCTCGAGGACGTCGAGCGCCTGCCGTACGGTCGCCCGGGCGACCGAGAACTCGGTCGCGAGCTGGTCGATGGTGGGGATCTGTGCGCCGACCGCCCACTCGCCGGAGTCGATGCGCCGACGGAACAGGGTGCTCAGCTGGATGTACCGCGCGACGGCACTGCGGCTGAAATCAACCCGGGATCCCTTGATCGTGCGCCCCATTATCGTGCTCCTCGCCCGGCTACGGTAACGGCCGAATCCCGACTACCCGCGTCCGGGCGCCGCCGGGCAAGCTGCACGATACCAAGCCCACTCCCGTAGTTGCCGTGTTCGATGACCGCGCCGGAGTCGACCCACCGCGCGGCATCCGACCCGGACGGCACCAGGGGCGCTCCCGGACCCGTCGGACGGGCCGATTCCGCAGCGCGCGGACCCGTTGACAGCACTGGTGGCCTCCGGTAACTTGCCGCAAAGATCATAAGTCCAGTTTATAGGGCGGTAACAGGCTGATGGTAGGCGGCAGCCGAGACGGCGGACTCCACACCCCTCCCCGTTCCGGCGTGTTCCCACCTCGTCGAGAGGAGAGATGACGCCATGACGGCGGCTGTTCCCATCGCCATCCAGGGCGTACGCAAGACGTTCAGCACCCCCGGACGACCCGAGACAACCGCGCTGGAGAGCGTGGAGCTGACCGTCGGCGCCGGCGAGTTCGTCTCCATCGTCGGCGCCAGCGGCTGCGGCAAGACCACGCTGCTGCGGGTGCTCGCCGGCCTGACCGCACCGTCGAGTGGCGAGGTCCGGATCGGCGACCGGGTGGTAACCGCGCCGGACCGCTCGGTCTCCCTGATGTTCCAGTCGCCGACCCTGCTGCCCTGGCTGCGCGTCGTCGACAACATCCTGCTCCCGCTCAAACTGCGCGGCCGGATCGGCGCCGACGAGCGGGAACGGGCCGGTCAACTGCTCAACCAGGTCGGCCTCGGCGACTTCGGTGACCGGCTACCCCGCGAACTCTCCGGCGGCATGCAGCAGCGGGTCGCGCTCTGTCGGGCGCTCATCGCCGCACCGACCGTGCTGCTGCTCGACGAGCCGTTCGGCGCGCTGGACGCGATGACCCGCGACCAGATGAACCTCGACCTGCACCGGCTGTGGGCCTCCACGTCGCTCACCACCGTACTGATCACGCACAGCATCTCCGAGGCGGTCATGCTGTCGCAGCGGGTGGTGGTGATGTCGCCCCGCCCCGGCCGGATCGTCGACGTCGTCGACGTACCGCTGCCGGCCGAACGTCACGGGGAACTCATCGACTCCCCCCAGTTCGCCGAGACCGCCGCTCGGATCCGCTCCCACTTCGCGAGGCACTGAGCCTCGATCCACCGATGCGGTTCGTGTTGATCGCAGTTGAATAGATTTGATCCGATGTGGTTTCGGGGCAGGGTGGATTCGCCGATTACGTGGTCGGCTTGCTCGGGGCAGGGTTGTGCGGGG
>NZ_JBDPLT010000009.1:0-220533 GCF_039871775.1 Plantactinospora sp. B5E13 | reverse complement strand
TCGGTCGCGGCGACCGCCGCGACGGACCCACCGGAAGGTCGGGGAAGGTCCGATGCACATCCGCTACACCACACCAGGCAGTTGGAGGGGCCACTAGCCTCACGGCGACCCGCTCCGCGGCCAGGGGTCGAAGGACACATGCACGTCGGGTCCGGCTCCGTCCACCGGATTCGTGTCGTCGGAAGTCCCTAGGAGGTCCAGCGTGGACGCTTCGAACCGCCCTGCCCACAGCCAGTCGACAAGTAGTACGCCAGCGACATCCGGCACCACAGAGATCCCCGACCAGCGCTCCGGCGCAGGCGGGGGCACCGCCACCGAAACCCGGGTGTGGCGGGCCGGCAAGCTCGAACCGATGCCGATCCGCGAACTCCCCAAGGCGCCACCCTCGGTCCACCTGCTCGGCCCGACCGTGTTCCTCGTCGCGCTCGGCGTGGGCATGGGCGAGTCGTACATGTGGCCCCGGCTGGTCCTGATCTTCGGGCCGGAGATCCGGTGGCTGTTCCTGATCGGCGTCACCCTCCAGGCGTTCGTGATGCTGGAGATGGCCCGGTACGCGATGGCCACCGGCGAGAGCATCTTCTTCGGCGCCGCCCGGGTCTTCAAACCACTGATGTGGTTCTTCTTCAGCGTGGCGATCCTGGTCTACATCTGGCCGGGGCACCTCTCCACCGGTGCCGCCGCGTTCGAGCAGGTGACCGGCATACCCTGGACAGTATCCGCGTGTGTGGGTCTGATCCTGGTCGGCATCGTGTTCAGCCTCGCCAAGGTGATCTACCCGCTGCTGGAGAGCCTGCTCGGCATCCTGATCGGTGTCCTGGTGATCGGCACCGCGGTGGCCGCCTCGATCGTCGGCCAGTGGAGCGACGTCACCGAGACCCTCGGCGGCATGTTCCACTTCGGCTACCTGCCGGACGAGGCGATGTCGGCGACCTGGTTCCCGGTCATCGTCGGCGCGATCGCCTTCGCCGGCCCGTCCGGCATGCAGCAGATGTGGTACACGCTGCACCTGCGGGACTCCGGCGCCGGCATGGGCGCGCACATCCCAAAGATCCGGGGCCTGCGGCACGCCGGTGAGCAGGAGGTCATGCCGTCGCGTGGCTTCATGTTCGACACCGACAACCCGGAGGAGATGAAGAAGTGGAAGGGCTGGCGGCGGTGGGTCACCTTCGACGCCCTGCTGCTCTTCTGGGGTGTGACGATGCTGGTCACCATCTCGTTCACCGTGCTGGCCCAGACCGCGGTCCGGGAGAACCCGAGCGTCGGTGACGTGATCCGGGACGGCGAGCGGGAGGCGGCGCTGAGTGCGATGGCGGAGGCCTTCGCCTCGGCCGGAGCCCCGGTGCTGCACGGCATCTTCCTCGGATTCATCGCGCTGATCGGTCTCAACGCCACCCTGGGGCTGTTCGACTCGTTCTCCCGGGGCCAGGCGGACATGACGTACCACTTCGTCCCGGGGGCCAAGCGGTTCAGCATGTCGAAGCTGTACGCCGGCTTCCTCTGGGGCGTGATCGTCTTCGGCATCCTGATCCTCAACTTCGGTCCCGCGGACGGCCCGGGTGCGATCCTCGACATCCTGGCCTTCCTGTCCACCTTCGCGATGGGCGCGTACTGCGTCGTGCTGCTGCTGGTGAACAACCTGATGCTGCCGAAGAAGATCCGACCGAACATCTTCCAGAACCTGGTGATCGGCTTCGGTGCGACGTTCTACCTCGGCATGCTGATCTACAGCCTCGTCCGCTTCGGCGTGGTCATCGACTAGACGGAAACGAGGACCTGTGATGACTGCTGACCGTCTACGGCAGCTGACCGAACTCGCCACGCCGGGGGCCGCGATCGGGCTTCTCGGCGGGCTGGCCACCGCCGGAATGGCCCTGATCGCCGGCCAGTCCGGTGGCTGGGCCCTGGCCGCCGGCCTCGGCCTCGGCCTACCGCTGGCGCTGGCCGGTGCCGGGTACGGGCTGCTGCAGGCGCGCGGCGTCCTGTCGCCCGGGGTGTTCGCCCCGGCGGCGCTCTTCTGGCTGGTGGCGTTCCCGATCGCCCGGCTGCTGCACGAGGTGCTGGCCGGCCTGCTTCTCGCAGGCCGGCCGGCCCTGCCGCCGGACGTCCTCGGGTTCCTCGTCTACCAGGCGATCGTCAGTCTCGGTTTCGCCATCGGGTTCAGTTGGCTGCACGAGCGGATCGCGCCGTACTGGCTGCGTCGGATCCGGCACCGCAACCCCGCCGCCGACCGGCTGTACGGCTTCTACCTCCGGCACGCCGAGGCGCAGTACCGGGCCCGGGAGAGCCGACGGCGGACCCGGGCGACCGCCCGCGCGACGGGCCGACCGGCCCTGTTTCGAACTGGCCCCAAGGAGTAGTTCATGAACCTACCGGTCTGGGTGTGGGCCGTCACGATCGGCGGCTTCCTCGTGATGATCGCCTTCGACTTCTACCTGGTCGCCCGTAATCCACGTGACCCGTCCTTCCGGGAGTGCGTCGCCTGGGTGAGCTTCTACGTACTGGCGGCGGTCGTCTTCGGGTTCGTGATCATGGGAACCCAGGGCACGTCGTACGGCGGGCAGTTCTTCGCCGGCTGGCTCACCGAGTACTCGCTGAGCGTCGACAACCTGTTCGTCTTCGTCATCATCATGAGCCGGTTCGCGGTACCCCTGAAATACCGGCAGAAGGTGCTGCTGATCGGCATCGTGCTGGCGCTGCTGATGCGGGCCGTCTTCATCGCGGCCGGCGCCCAGGCCATCACCCGGTTCGACTGGCTGTTCTACATCTTCGGCGCGTTCCTGATCTACACCGCGATCAAGCTGGTCGGTCCGCAGCACGAGGACGAGTTCTCCGAGAACGTCGCGCTGCGGACGATGAAGCGGATCCTGCCGACCACCGACGGCTACCGTGGCTCGTCGGTGCTGGCCAGGGTGGACGGGCGGATGATGGTGACGCCGATGCTGATCGTCATGATCGCCATCGGTACCACCGACCTGCTGTTCGCCCTGGACTCCATTCCGGCGATCTTCGGCCTGACCCAGGAGCCGTACCTGGTCTTCACCGCGAACACCTTCGCGTTGATGGGCCTACGGCAGCTCTACTTCCTGATCGGCGGGCTGCTGGACCGGCTGGTGTACCTCAGCAAGGGTCTGGCGATCATCCTGGCCTTCATCGGGGTGAAGCTGGTGATGGAGGCCCTGCACCATGACGGCGTCTCCTGGGCGCCGGAGGTGCCGATCGCCGTCTCGCTCGGGGTCATCCTCGGGACCCTGGTGGTCACCACGGTGGCGAGCCTGGCGGTGTCCCGGCGGGAGCAGCGGCAACGGCCGACCGCCGCCACGGAGGGTACGGAGGCGGATATCGCCGACGCCCCCGATCCGGTGGCGGCGGAGCGGGACAAGGTCTGAGGCGGGACGAGGTCCGTACCGGATGCTCGGTCAGGCCGCGCACCGGCGGCCTGACCGAGCTGCCCGTCAGACCTTGAGCAGGTCCTCCTCCGAGGCGGAGCCCCGGAGGAAGCGCTCGATCTCCTCGTCGCTCGGCCGGGCGGCCCGACGCTGGTTCTCCAGCGCGGCGGCCAGGCCGAGGCCGAGGGAGCGGCCGTCGGCCGGGAAACCGGTCGGCAGGGCCAGGCGGTCGCTCAGGCGGGTCAGGGAACGCGAGAACGTTCGCCAGGTGGTCATGACATCACCCCTGATTGATTGGTCTTCCCGGGAAACGACGCTTCCCGGGACTGTGCGCACCGGACCGGCGGCGTTGCGCCGTACGGGTCGGTGGTCCGGCAGGACACCCGGATGTGCCTGGTGGGGCCGGGCACACTCCGGGTCGCCGGGTTTGCCGTCGCCACGTTCTCCTCGGGTGGCGGCGGGGTCTGTCGCCGGATCGGCCGTGAACGGGGGATACCCGCGACGACCGGACGGGGCCGCGGCGTTGCGTCCCGGATCGGTGGTGTCAACGGTACGGTTCGCCTCCTGTGTGGAGCTACCCGGTGTCGTTCCACCACAAACCTGCTCAGTGCTCGTCCTGTCCGTTGACAGGTCCCATGTTGTGCGCTTCCAGGATACCGCCTGCGGTATACAAAAGACGATCTAGTGACCAAAGCCACCGCCGGGACCGTCGCGTTCCCCGTGACCAGGCCGGCACTGGCGGGCCGGCGGCTGCCCGGAAAACGTGCCTGCTACCCCCTAGACACTCCGCTGTTACATGGTCCACGATTATTGCCTACCCCATACGGTATGCAATTCTGGGGACGGCGAGGGGGAGGGTGTCGGTCGACCCCGACGGCCGGCGTCTGGATTGCATATGCATACAGCGGTCGCATGACCACGATGGAGGACTCTGATCATGACCATCGCTTCCGTCCGGGAATCAGAAGCTGACGGCGCCGTAGGTGCGAAGAAACTCACCGACGGAATCCATCTGGTCGTCGACGCGCTCAAGCTCAACGAGGTCGACGCCATCTACGGCGTCGTCGGCATCCCGATCACCGACCTGGCCCGCCTGGCACAGGCGTCCGACATCCGGTTCATCGGCTTCCGGCACGAGAGCGCCGCCGGGCATGCGGCGGCCGCGGCCGGCTTCCTGACAAAAAAGCCGGGAATTTGCCTGACCGTCTCCGCGCCGGGCTTCCTCAACGGGCTGGTGGCCCTCGCCAACGCCACCGTGAACTGCTTCCCCATGGTGCAGATCTCCGGATCCAGCGAGCGGCACCTGGTCGATCTGCAGCGGGGCGACTACGAGGAGATGGACCAGCTGGCGGCGGCCCGACAGTTCGCCAAGGCGGCATACCGCGTACACCGGGCCGAGGACATCGGCCGCGGCGTGGCCCGCGCGATCCGTACCGCCGTCTCCGGACGACCGGGCGGCGTCTACCTCGACATTCCGGCGGCGGTCCTCGGCGAGGTCATCGACGCGGACCTGGGCGCGGCGTCGCTGTGGCAGGTCGTCGACCCGGCACCGCGTCAGCTGCCGGAACCCGCGGCCCTGGACCGCGCCATCGAACTGCTCGCGAACGCCGAGCGGCCGCTCGTCGTGCTCGGCAAGGGCGCCGCGTACGCGCAGGCGGACGAGCAGGTCCGCGAGTTCGTCGAGCGTACCGGGGTGCCCTACCTGCCCATGTCGATGGCGAAGGGGCTGCTGCCCGACGACCACCCGCAGTCGGTGGCCAGCACCAGGTCGCTGGCACTGCGCCGGGCCGACGTCGTGATGCTCGTCGGCGCGCGGCTGAACTGGCTGCTCGGACACGGCGACGCGCCGCAGTGGGACCCGGACGCCAAGTTCATCCAGGTGGACATCGCCAGCACCGAGTTGGACAGCAACCAGCCCATCGCGGCGCCGCTCGTCGGTGACGTCGGTTCGGTGCTGCAGGCCCTGATCGATCGGACCAAACCCGGCCAGATCACGGTCCCGGCCCAGTGGCGCGACGAGCTCTCGGCCCGCTCCGCGGCGAACGTCGACAAGATGGCGAAGCGCCTCAAGGCCGCCGAGACGGCACATCCGATGAAGTTCCTGGGCGCGCTGCAGGCCATCCGCGACGTCCTGGCGGAGAACCCGCGGGCGTACGTCGTCAACGAGGGTGCGAACGCGCTGGACCTGGCCCGTAACACCATCGGTATGTCGGTGCCGCGACACCGCCTGGACAGCGGCACCTGGGGCGTGATGGGCATCGGCATGGGGTTCGCGATCGCCGCCGCGGTCGAGAGCGGAGACCCGGTCGTCGCCATCGAGGGCGACAGCGCGTTCGGCTTCAGCGGCATGGAGATCGAGACGATCTGCCGCTACAACCTGCCCATCGTCACGGTGGTGCTGAACAACAGCGGCGTCTACCGCGGCGACGAGGCGTCACCGTCGGCAGACCCGGCACCGACCGCCCTCACGGCCCGCCACGACGTCATGATCAGCGCTTTCGGGGGCAAGGGCTATCGGGCGACGACGCCGGCGGAGGTCACCGCCGCGCTGCGCGAGGCCCTGGCGGCGCGGCGGCCCGCGCTCATCGACTGCGTCATCGACCCCGCCGACGGGACCGAGAGTGGCAACATCGCCCACCTCAACCCGAAGGGCATCACGGTCCAGCGCTGAGGACGACCGGCTGTCCTGTGTTCCACGGTGCGCCCCGGTGACCGGGGCGCACCGCACCGTCGGCGTCGGCGTGGACGGCGTCGGACATCTCGCTCAGGCGCCCCGGTGAGCAACGCCCCTTCGCCGCGACGAACCCGCGGTGCGGGTGAGCGGCCGGCCGATGCGCGACCGTGGTCAAGAACGGAGGGCTCGGATCCCCATGTACACAGTCACCGACCCAGCGACGGGTGAACTGGTCGAGAAGATCGAGAACGCGACCGAGGAGGAGGTCCGGGAAGCGATCGACCGCGTCCACCATGGGTACCTGTCGTGGCGGCGCCGGTCGGTCGCCGAGCGGGCCACCATCGTGTCGAGGGCGGCGGACCTGTTCGCCGAGCGCGCCGACGAACTGGCGGCGATCATGACGCTGGAGATGGGCAAGCGGATCAACGAGGGTCGCGGCGAGATCGGCGTGGTCGTCGACATCTTCCGGTACTACGCCGACAACGGCCCCGCGCTGTTGGCCGACGAGCCACTGGAGATCAGGGGCGGCAGGGCCGTCATCACCAAGAACCCCATCGGGGCGCTGCTCGGGGTCATGCCGTGGAACTTCCCCTGCTACCAGATCGCCCGGTTCGCGGCGCCGAACCTGGTCCTCGGCAACACCATCCTGCTGAAACACGCCTCGATCTGCCCCCGGTCGGCGGCCGCGTTCGAACGGGTACTGCACGACGCCGGAGTGCCGGAGGACGCGTACGTGAACATCTTCGCGTCCAGCAGGCAGATCCCCGGGATCCTCGCGGACCCCCGCATCCAGGGCGTCTCCCTGACCGGCAGCGAGCGGGCCGGCATCTCGGTCGCCGCCGAGGCCGGGAAGCATCTGAAGAAGGTCGTCCTGGAACTCGGCGGGTCCGACCCGCTGGTCCTGCTGGACACCGACGACATGGACCGGACGGTGAAGGCGACCGCCACCGCCCGGATGCGCAACTGCGGCCAGTCGTGCAACTCGCCGAAGCGGATGATCGTGCTCGCCGACATCTACGAGGAGTTCGTCGACCGGTTGACCAAGCACGTGGCCGAGACCTTCGTACCCGGCGACCCCCGCGACCCCGCGACGAAGTTGCCGCCGCTGGCGTCGGTCGCGGCGGCCGACGAGGTGGCCGGTCAGATCGAGAAGGCGGTCCAGCAGGGCGCCACACTACGCACCGGCGGGCGTCGCATCGACCCGGGCGCCTATCTCGAGGCCACCGTGCTCACCGACGTGACCCCCGAAATGGACGCCTACCACGAGGAGATCT
The DNA here is from genome assembly GCF_039871775.1 of Plantactinospora sp. B5E13. Lineage (NCBI taxonomy): Bacteria > Bacillati > Actinomycetota > Actinomycetes > Micromonosporales > Micromonosporaceae > Plantactinospora > Plantactinospora sp. B5E13. Next base: position 213,199 of record NZ_JBDPLT010000009.1, on the reverse strand, counting down.
TCGGCCCCGTGGTGGTGGTCTTCCGCGCCCAGACCGAGGAGGAGGCGGTCGCGATCGCGAACGACTCGCCGTTCGGGCTCGGCGCCAGTGTCTGGGGCACCGATCCGGACCGGTTGCGCCGGGTCGCCGAGCAGATCGAGTCCGGCATGGTGTATCTGAACAGCGCCGGTGGCTCGCAGGCCGACCTGCCGTTCGGCGGGATCAAGCGCTCCGGGGTGGGCCGGGAACTCGGCCCGGCCGGCATCGAGGAGTTCATGAACAAGAAGTCCATCCGGCTGTGAGGCCGTGACGACCTGTGAGGCAGTGACGACGGACGAGTAGTCGTCGCACCCGGCCGCGGTCCGGGCGCCGGTCACCCGGTGCCCGGGCCGCGGTCCTGGTTCCGGCCGGCCAGGGCGGCGGCGATCCCGTTGAGCACGTGGTCCAGCCCGTACCGGAAGCGTGCGTCGGGGGACAGGTGCGCGAGCCGCCCCTCGCGGATCGTCCGGTTGAACATCGGGTAGCGGCCGGACGCGACGACGTGTCCGACGTACGGGCCGACGTACTCGCTCATCCACCGCTCGCGGTCCATGCCGGTGTGCCGGGCCTGGTCGAGCCAGCCGATCTCGTCGCGGACGGCGCTGGCGACGTAGTCGCCGACCATGCCGTACAGGCTGGTGATCTCGTCGATGTGCAGGCCGAACCCGTCGAGGGCGCGCAGCGCGAAGTCGTAGACCCGAAGCGAGTGGGGCCCGAGGGTGGGGCGTCGGGCCAGCGTGGCCCGCCACGGGTGACGCAGCCCCACGGCGCGGGACTGGTGCGCCACCAGCGAGAGGTCGGCCCGCCAGTCCCCGCCGGGCCGCTCGGGCAGGTCGATCTCGCCCGTCACCGCGTCCACCATGAGGTCGATCAGGTCGTCGCGTTTCGGCACGTAGCGGTACAGCGACATCGCGCCGGTGCCGAGTTCCTGGGCGATCCGCCGCATGGTCGCCGCGTCCAGCCCCTCGGCGTCCGCGATCCGGATGGCTACCTGGGTGATCTGTGCCCGGCTGTAGCCGGGCCGTCGCCCAGGACCGGACCGCTCGACCCGCTCCGGGGACATCCAGATGCTGGCCCGGCTGTTGTCGGACATCACACCCTCCGTTCTCTTGCGTACATCGTACCCAAATGGCTAGCGTTCATTTCGGGTACGGCGTACGCGAATTGTTCCGGGTGCGGCCACACCCCTTCGATCCACTTCCGCCTGAGGAGCAGACATGTCCGACAACCGGCTGAGACTCGCCGTCATCCTGGGCAGTGTCCGGGACGGACGGTTCGGCCCGACCGTGGCCAACTGGTTCGTGGCCGAGGCGCAACGCCGCGACGACGTGCTGGTCGACCTGGTCGACCTGGCCGAGGTGCCGCTCGGTCCGGAGGCGCCGTCGAGGTCGCCGTCGGCACAGACGCTGCGTGCCCTCGGTGTCCTGACCCCACGACTGGCGGCCTCCGATGCCTTCGTCGTGGTGACCCCGGAGTACAACCACAGTTATCCGGCGGCCCTGAAGAACGTGATCGACTGGCACAACGTCCAGTTCCACGCCAAGCCGGTGGCGTTCGTGTCGTACGGCGGGCTCGCCGGCGGACTGCGTGCCGTCGAGCACCTGCGGCTGGTCTTCGCGGAACTCCACGCCGTCACCACCCGGGACACGGTCAGCTTCCACGGTGCCTGGAGCCAGTTCGACGGCGAGGGCAGGCCCAAGGACCCGGAGGGTCCCGCCACCGCCGCCACGACCCTGCTCGACCAGGTGACCTGGTGGGCCCGGGCGCTGAAGCACGCCCGGAGCACCGCCCCCTACCAGGCCTGATCCAGACGCGACAGATCGAGAGGCGAACCAGTCATGAGCACACGTGCCGGCAGGACGGCGCTGGTCACCGGCGGCAGCAGGGGAATCGGCCGGGCGATCGCCCAGCGCCTGGCCCAGGACGGCGCCCGGGTCGCCGTGCACTACGGCAGCAACGCGGCGGCGGCGAAGGAGACCGTCTCGATGATCGAGGGGGCCGGTGGGCAGGCCTTCGCCGTACACGCCGAACTCGGCGTACCCGGGGATGCCGCGGCGCTCTGGGCGGAGTTCGACGCGCAGGCGGACGGGCTGGACATCCTGGTCAACAACGCGGGGATCCTCGGCGACCCGCAGGAGATCGGGGACGTGAGCGACGCCGCCTTCGACCACGTCTTCGCGGTCAACGCCCGGGCACCGTTTTTCATCACCCAGCAGGGACTGCGACGACTGCGGGACGGCGGCCGGATCGTCAACGTCTCCACGATGCTGACCCGCGGTTCCGCGATGCCGAGGTCGATCGTCTACGCCATGTCCAAGGGCGCGCTCGACGTCTTCACCGCGACCCTGGCCAAGCAGTTGGCGCCGCGCGCCATCACCGTCAACACCGTGGCGCCGGGGGTCATCGACACCGACATGCACCAGGGGCGCCTGGTCGGCGACACCCGGGCCTGGTTGTCGTCCCTGTCCCCGATGGGTCGACTGGGTACGGCCGAGGACGTCGCCGACACGGTGGCCTTTCTGGCCTCCGTGGACAGTCGCTGGGTGACCGGCCAGTGGATCGATGTCTCGGGCGGCACCCTGTTGTAACCGGTGCCGCCCGTCAGGCCGGGGAGCCCTTCCACGAACGGGACGCGGAAAGGGCTCCCCGTCAGGCCAGGGCCTCCCGCTCGGCGGCCTCCTTGCGCCGCTGGTGGTAGCTCTCCCGGGTGCGCTCGGTGTGCTTGCGCATCAGCTCGGCGGCCCGCCTACTGTTCCGGCCGGCGATCACCTCGATCAGCGCCGCGTGCTCGTCCCACGCCTCCCGGCCCCGGGACTGGGCGATCGGCGCGTAGTACCACCGGACCCGACGGTCCACCATGGCGATCAGCTCGGCCAGCACCTTGTTGCCGGACATGCTGACCACGTACGCGTGCAGGGCCGCGTTCGCGGCGACCAGGCCGGACTGGTCGTTGTCGCTCAGCGCCTTCTCGCCGGCCGCCTGCAGTTCGTGCAGCCGCTCGACGTGCGCGTCGGTGACGTGCTTCGCGGCCAACCGGGCGGACTCGGTCTCCAGCAGGGTACGGGTGGCCAGCAGTTGGTCGGCCTCCTCCTCGGTGGGTACGTGTACGAAGGCACCGAGAGCCGGGCGCAGGTCGACCCAGCCCTCGCTCTGCAGGCGCTGCAGCGCCTCCCGGACGGGTTGCCGGCTGACGCCGAGTTGGGCGGCGAGCTCGTTCTCGACGAGGTGCTCACCAGGTCGCAGTTCCCGGTTGATGATCATTTCGGCGATGACGTCGTAAACCGCCTGGCGCAGCGGTGCGGGACGCTCCAGCGGTTGCCGGGCGGCCCGGCTCTGGCCGCGGGTGGCGGCGAGCCGGCGGCGCCCGCCGCCGCTGGCGGCTGGCGAGGACGAGCCTCCCCAATCTGTCATCGACTACCTCCGGCCGCGAAAGAACGAATCGGACGCTGCTCGCGTCCGAACCTGGGCTATAGCATACAGTCGCCGACATGCAATGACGTCGCCGGCGGTACGTGACCGCGACGACTTCCGGTGAAATCGACATCCGGTGACCCCGGCCGGGAAGCTTTCCCGGTGGTGCCGTCGGGGCGGACGGCTCGGCCGTCCGCCCCGACATTGGGTTTGACGATGGTGAATGGCGACGGCTCGACGGAGCGCGCCGCGCCGGGAGCCGGAATTCAGCCGGCGAGGCCGTCCCGGTACTCGATCTCCGGAACCGGCTCGAACTCGTTGACCTGCGCGATGCTCAGCCCGTGCGCGGTGTTCGCCTCCCGCTCGATCATCACCTCGACCAGCACCGGACGGCTGGTCCGCTTCGACTCCTTGCTGGCCCAGGCCAGCGCGTCGGCGATCTCACCGGGCCGGGTCACCCGGCGGCCGGAACAGCCGTACGCCTCCATCACCTTGACGTTGTCCGTGCCGTACTCGTCGTAGTGGATGTCGACCTCGTAGTTCATGTCGTAGCCGATCTCGGCCTGCCGGATGAGTCCGAGATACTCGTTGTTCAACATCACCAGGACGAACGGGATGTTGTACTGCGCGGCGACCGCGAGTTCCTCCACCAGGAACTGGAACGAATAGTCGCCGACCACCCCGACCACCTCGGCATCGGGTTTCGCCGACTTCACCCCGATCGCCGCCGGAATCTCCCAGCCGAGCGGACCGGCCTGCCCGCAGACCTGGTAGTGCCGGGGCTTGTAGACATTCTGGAACTGGCCAGACCAGATCTGGTAGAGACCGATCGCGGTGACGAAGTAGGTGTCCGGGCCGAAGAATTCGTTGATCTCCCGGAACACCCGGGGTGCCTTGATCGGCACCGAGTCGAAGTCGTCCCGACGGACCAGGGTGCGGCGCAACTGGCGTACCCGGGCGACCCACTCGCCGCGGTCCGGCAGCGCGGCGCGGCGCCGGGCCGCGTCGCGCAGTGCCACCAGGAACGCCCTGGTGTCCGACACCACGCCGAGGTCCGGGCCGAAGACCTTGCCGAGCTGGGTCGGCTCGATGTCGACGTGGATGAACTTCCGCCCGGCCCGGTAGGTCTCCAGGTCACCGGTGTGTCGGTCGCCGAACCGGGCGCCGAGCGCCAGGACCAGGTCGGATTCCAGGAACGATGCGTTGCCGTAGCGTTGGGTGGTCTGGATGCCGGTCATCCCGGCGAACAGGTCGTGGTCCTCCGGGATCGCGCCCTTGCCCATCAGGGTGACCTGCACCGGCACGGTCAGCAGCTCCGCGACCTCGCGCAGCAGGTCGCCGGCCTCGCCGATGATGACGCCGCCGCCGGCCAGGATCAGCGGGCGCTCGGCGGCCAGCAGCATGTCGAGGGCGCGCTCGACCCGGGGCGGGTGCGGTTCGACCACCGGCACCGGCAGCGGGGCGTCGATCGAGGCGTCCCACTCGATCTCCTGCCGCTGTACGTCGATCGGCAGGTCGATCAGCACCGGCCCCGGACGCCCGGAGCGGGCGATCCGGAACGCCTCCCGGAAGATCCAGGGCGCCTGGGCGGCCTCCTTGACCTGCACCGCCCACTTCGTCACCGGCTTGGCGATCTCCACGATGTCGACCGCCTGGAACGCCTCCTGGTGGAGTTTGTTGGTCGGTGCCTGGCCGGTTATGCAGATCATCGGGATGGAGTCCGCCTGGGCGGTGTAGAGACCGGTGATCATGTTGGTGCCGGCCGGGCCGGACGTGCCGATCGCCACCCCGACCCTGCCGTTGGTCCGGGCCCAGCCGTCCGCCATGTGGGTGGCGCCCTCCTCGTGGCGGACGATCAGGTGCCGCATGTCGGTCTTACGCATCGCCGCGTACAGCGGCAGGATCGCCGCGCCGGGGCAGCCGAAGACGACGTCCACGCCCTCCGACTGGAGCACCGCGACGACCGCGTCCATGCAGGGAATCTTTGCCATGGGGTAGTCAGACCTCCGGATAGTGGGCGTGGGTGGTCAGGGGCACGGGAGCCTCCGGGGCATCGGGTGTCCTGTGGATCGGGCGGGCTCGCCGGTCCGGGACGGGGGATGGGGTGGGGTCCGGGGCGCCGACGGCCCGCCTGGTGGTGACCGGCACCGGGTCTGCGGTGCGGATACGCGTTGGCGAATGTGCATACAGTATGCGGTCGGCACTTACAGTGCAAGACTCTGCGGCACCGCCGCCGGGTGGGGTGGTCACCTGGTCGGGGTTCCGCCCGGTCGGCGTACCGGAGCGGTCACGGGTTCTGCGGCTCGCGGGCGACCTGCCGGTTCCCGGCGGTCGGTCCGTCCGACGGGGGAGGGGTCAGGCCGCGCGCATGGCCGGGGCCTCGGCCCGCCTGGCCAGCATGGTCCGGCCCAGCAGGTCGGTGGCGGAGTAGATGGTCCGCAGGGTCGGGGCGGGTGCGCCGGTGATGTCGGCCATCTCCACCACCGCGGCCGCGATGGCGTCGAGTTCCATCTCCTTGCCGGCCTCGAGGTCCTGCAGCATCGAGGTCTTGTGGTGGCCGACCCGCTGCGCGCCGTCGATCCGTTTCGCGATGGAGATCTCCGGAGTGCTGCCGACCCGGTGCGCGATGTCGAGCGTCTCCTCCATGATCCGTTCGATCACCCGCCGGGTGCCGAGGTGCTCACACATCTCCACCATGGTGGCCCGGGTGAGCGCGCTGAGCGGGTTCAACGCCACGTTGCCCATCAGCTTGATCCAGATGTCGTCTCGGAGGTGTCGTTCGACCGGACACTTCAGGCCGCCGGCGATCATCGCCTCGCTGAACCGTACGCACCGGTCGGAGATCGTCTCGTCCGGTTCGCCGATGGAGAACCGGGTGCCCTCCAGGTGCCGGATCACCCCGGGGGACTCGATCACGGTCGCCGGGTAGACCACACACCCGATCGCCCGTTCCGGCGCCATCACCGCGGAGGTGGCGCCCCCCGGGTCGACCGCCTCGATGCGGTGGTTCTCGTACGGGCCGGCGAGCTTGTGGAAGTACCACCACGGAATGCCGTTCTGCCCGGCCACCAGTGCGGTCTCCGGTCCGAGCAGGGGTTCGAGCAGCGGCCCCGCCGAGGCGTACGAATGGGCCTTGAGGCCGAGGAAGACGTAGTCCACCGGGCCGACCTCGCCGGGATCGTCGGTCGCGTGCGGATGGGCGGAGAAGTCCCCCCGAGGGCTGAGCACCCGGACCCCTCGGGTCCGTAGTGCGGCCAGGTGTGCCCCACGGGCGATCAGATGGACATCCACTCCGGCCCGACACAGGGCCGCGCCGACATACGCGCCGATGGCACCGGCTCCGAGCACTGCAACTCGCACGGGCAGCTCCCTTCACAAAGGACTTACCTGTATGCGTTATGTTGAGTACAGTATGCAATTACTGGTGAGGCTGGCAAGCCTTCGAGCTGCCGCCCCAGGTCAACCTGTCTCTTTCCCCGGCAGTCGCCGGTACGTTTCTCCGGCGACCATTCCGAACCCGGGCATGGCGGAAAGCGGGCTGTCGCCCAAGGGCCCGCGTCGGCCGTCCACCGACACGGGCCCCACCGCTCCGGTGGATGTTTTGTGCCCTGCCCCGGGGCGGGTACGCCGTCCGGCCCGTGGCCCGGTCGCCGGACGGTCACGCCTCACCCACCAGGGTGGTCGACCAGCCCGGGCGGAACAATGAGCAATCCCCGAACGGCCGATCGGTCGTACCTATCGATGCAGGTCAGACTGCCTCCGCCGGCACCAACGCGTCGATGTCGGACTGCAGGTCGAGGTCCTCGGCCACCCGGATCAACGCGCTGGTGACCAGCGGCTGCGGATCGCGGTCCAGCACCAGCAGCCCGACCGTGCTGGTCGCGGTCGGCTCGACCAACGGCAGCACCCGCGTCCCGGGCGGTACCCCCAACAGCCCCAGCCAGGCCTGCGGGATGACACTCGCCCAGTTGCCACCCCGGACGTGCGAGCAGAGCGTGGAGACCGAGTTCGTCTCCATCCGCGGGGTGACCGCCACCCCGGCCCGCAGGAACAGGTCGTCGAGGATGCGTCGGTGCTGCATGTCCGGGGTGAGCAGGCAGAGCGGCAGCCCGGCGACCTCCGCCCAGCCCACCTCGGTACGTTCCGCGAACTCGCCGCCCTGGCTGGTCAGCAGGACGTAACGCTCGTCGTAGAGCGGAATCGTCCGGAACCCGGCGAGCGGCTCACCGGTGAGATAGGTCAGCCCGGCGTCCAGTTCGAAGTCGATCAGCCGACGGTGGATCTCCGCGGAGGTCAGCGAGAGTACGGTCAGACTGGTCCCCGGATGCAGTTCGCAGAACGGGCCGGTGAGCAGCGAGACCGGCGGCAACGAGGCCGGCACCGCACCGAGTCGCAACCGCCCGGTCAGACCCTGGTGGCTGGCCCGGCCGAACTCCGCCACCAACTGGTCCCGGTCGGCGAGCAGACGCCGGGCCCAGGCCAGCAGCCGTTCGCCCTCCGGGGTGAAGCCCTCGAACCGGTGCCCCCGGCGGACCACCGAGACGCCGAACTCCGCCTCCAGCTTGCGGATCCCGTCGGAGAGGGTGGGCTGACTGACCCAGCAGGCCGCCGCCGCCCGGCCGAAATGCTGCTCCCGGGCCAACGCGGTGAGGTACTCCAACTGGCGCAGGAACATCGCCGACCACTCCTCTCCGCCCGGCCTCCGGGCCAAGTAAACATCGGTACGGTGGGTCCGGGTCAGGCCCCGGTCGACGAAACCTCCGTGCCCCTGGCCGGCAGCGGATCGGCCAGCGCCCAGCCCCGGGCCAGCAACGCGTCGCAGGCCTCCAGCGCGGCGGCCAGGCGTACCTCGGGTGCGCCGGTGAGCAGGATGAACGGGGCTCCGGCGGCGTGCAGCTCGGCCCGGAACCGGTCGGTCATCCAGCCCCGCAGGTGCGCACCGTCGCGCAGCCCGTCATCCTCGAAGGGCACGCCCTCGTGGTCGGTGAGCAGGTAGAGGTCGGCCATTCCGGCCGCCGCCCGGACCGCCGGCGAGGTGGCCCCGAGATAACGCTCCTCCCAGACCGCGGTCGCCCGGGCGTCGGTGTCACAGACCAGGATCGGCGACCCGTCCCGGGCGGCCGACTCCTCGGCGGCGTTCTGGGCCCGTACCACCTCGACGAAGTCCTCCGGACCCCAGGTCACGTCGAAGACGGTCGCGGCCGGGTCGACCGCGCGGAGCGCGGCCAGCTTCCGTGCGGTCAGCTCACGGCCGTACTCCGGCACCCAGCGGGTGTCGGCCCAGACCCCGCCCCGGGCGCGTAGCGCGGCGGCGAGCGCGCGGGAGAGCGTGGTCGTCCCGGTGGACTCGGCGCCGACCACGACCACCCGGCGGGTGAACCAGGCCCGGACCGGGGGCGCGAGGTGGTGCCAGTACGCGACCGGATCGGCCCGGACCGCGGTGCCGGAGACCGGTACGATGGCCCGGTCGCGGTCCACGCAGACATGGGTGGCGGCGAACCGTCGGGCCAACTCCTCGCCGTACGCCTCGGAGCTGAACACGGCGTCGACGACGGCGTCGCCGACCGCCCGGCGGAACACCGCGCAGTGCGCGTCCCAGGCCCCGGGGTCGGCGTAGTCCACCGGGTGGTCGTCGACGACACCGACAAACCGGACCCAGGGTGTCGAGGCGTGCACCTCACGCAGCCAGCGCAGCCGGTCGGCGAGCGGGACCGACTCCACACTGGACGGCGCGACGACCACGCTCACCCGGGCACAGTCCGCCGCCGCGCTCTCGACCAGCCGGTGGTGCCCGGCGTGCGGGGGATAGAACTTGCCGACCACCAGACCGTGGCGGAACCGGGGCGCCATGGTCAGGCGACCGCCGGAGCACCGGCCGGTTCCGGCACGTCGGCGGCCCGGCGCAGGTCGGCGCGCCAGGCCCGGAGCCCGAGTACACAGAGGGCGAGGAACGCCAGGTAGAGGATCGCGGTCAGCCAGAGGTCCTTGTAGCCGTAGAGCGGGATGTAGACCAGGTCCACGGTGATCCAGAACCACCAGCTCTCCACCAGCTTCCGGGCCTGCCCGTACGTCGCCAGCAGCGAGAGCGCGGTGGTCAGCGCGTCCGGCAGCGGCACCGTCGACCCGGTGAAACGATCCAGGAAGTACCAGAGCGCACCGGTCAGTACGATCCCGGCGACCGCCAGGCCCAGCCACTCCGGCCGGCTGGTGCGGCGTACCCGCAGCGTGCTCCGGCCCGCCCCGCCGAAGGTCCAGGACCACCAGCCGTACGCGCCGAGCAGCACGTAGACGATCTGCAGGCCGGCGTCGGCGTACAGGCCGGCGGACCAGAAGACCACCATCAGCAGCAGGACGTTGAGGATGCCGACCGGCCAGTTCGCGATGTGCTGGCGCACCACCAGGTAGACGCAGAGCAGACCGGTGGCGAAGCCGAGCAGTTCCGCCCAGGAGGTCGGCGCACCGAACACCGTGAACGCCGCCGAGTTGAGCCAGTCCAGCACCGTTCCTCCTTGTCAGCCGGTCGGTCGACACACGGTAGCCGAAGCCGGGCCGCCCGATGGCGACGGCTGTTGCCGGCGCCTCCTCCGTCTGCCGCGGACGGCCGCCGCCGGCGACCCGGGTTCCCGGCGGACCCCGGGCGGCGGCCGACGGGAGGCCCCCGCCCCGCGACGTCCCGAACCGCCCGTGGGTGGGTCCGGACGTCGCGGGGCAGGGTCAGGTTACGACCGCACCGTGATCGGCAGGGTCTTGAGCGTGTCCTTGCCGTCGCCTACCACCAGTGCGCCGACGTAGAGCCGGCCCGGGGTGAGCCCGGCCCAGCGCAGCGTCAGGTTCGCGGTGGCGCCCGCCATCACCGTGCGCTTCTTCGGATCGATGGTCAGCCTGCCGTCCGAGCTGCCGGGCTGGCCGGGCAGCAGGGTGGTGACGGTGTAGGTGTTGTCCTCCTGGCCGGCCGGCATGTTGAGGGTGTACAGCTGCTCGACGACCAGTGTGTAGTCCCCGACCCCGGGTAGGGCCACGATGGCGCCGTCCCGGCTGCCGTACCTGGTGGCGACGACCGTGTTGGTGTGGTCGTACACGTCGACGATGTAGTCGGCGCAGGGCGGCAGCGGGTCGGCGCCCCAGTCGATCTCGGTGCAGCCCGGAGCCTGACCGGTCACCATGATCTGCGGGTTCACCGTGCCCGCCGGTACGTGCACCGTGCTCCGGTGGATCGACGCCGGCAGCGGCACCGGCAGGTTCTCCGGCGACCGGGAGTCCCAGATCGGCGCGTCGCCGTGCAGGGTGGTCGTGGTGGCGGTGCCGTCGGTCAGGCCGATCACCTGGGCGGCCAGCGTGCCCCGGTAGCCGACCTGGGCGGTCATCGGGAAGCTGCCGGCCGTGCCGGTGCCGGTGATCTGGTCGGGTGTGATCAGCCCGGTGTTGTGGACGACCAGCGGGATCCTGACCTGGTGGCCGGACTTGTCACGCCAGGTCAGCGCACCGTCCGCCCAGGTGCCGAAGGCGCCGGACCGGTTGGTGATCTCCACCTCGAAGGTCGCGGTCCGCCCTGCCGGCACGTGCAACGTCGCCGGGGTGACCTTCACCGCGTAACCGGCAGGGGCCCGCACGTCGGAGGTGTAGGTGCCGGCCCGGTCGCTGACGTTGGTGACGGTACGGGTCACGGTCTGGGTGCCCACCATGTTGCCCATCGAGATCGACGGGTAGTTGAGCTGGTTCGTCGCGATCGCGCCGGTGGTGTCACAGCCGTCGGTCGGGACAAACTCCCCCTTCGCGGCCAGCCCGCACAGGTACTTGCGCCAGTCCTGCTCGGTGGAGTCGTAGACCAGCCCGGGATCGAAGACGTCACCCGGTTGGACCTCGCCGGCGCCGTAGTTGAACGGCGTCGCCGGGGCGTCCCCGAGCTTGATCCGGTTGCCCCGGTCCGTGGTGTCCACGGCGGTGGTCATCATCGCCGAGCGGATCGCCGACGGTGACCAGGTCGGGTGCTTGGCCCGGAGCAGGGCGGCGAGGCCGGCGATGTGCGGGGCCGCCATCGACGTGCCCGACTCGAGGGCGAAGTCCTGCCCGCCGGTCGCCGGGGAGAACGCGGCGGCGACCGCCATGCCGGGCGCGCTGATGTCCGGCTTGAGCAGGTCGCTGCGGTTGAAGAGGGACGGACCCGCCGAGGAGAAGCCGGCGACCTGGGGAGCCTCGACCGTGGTCAGGTGTCCCGCCGAGATCGTCGCGGTCGCCCCACCCTGTGCGATGTACGCGGCGACCGGTGGCGCGTCGGTGTCGAGGATGTGCACGGTGGGCACCGAGTGGGTGTCGGCGTCCAGCGAGTTCACCCCGTCGTTGTAGAGCACCATGCCGATGCCGCCGGCCTTCGCCACCGCGGCGCTCTTCGCGACCCGGTCGACGACCCCGCGCAGGCAGAACACGATCGCGCCGCGGACCTTGGCCGGGTCGAGCGCGCCGTCCACACAGAGTTCGGCGTCGCCGGGGTTGTCCGGGTGCAGGGCGCTCGCCCTGCCCGAGACCAGCGGTGCCGGGCCGGCAGCGGCCGCTCCGATACCCACGCCGGTGACCTGCCTGCCGTTGCCGAGGGTGAGCGTGCGGCTGTGCTGCCGGTCGATGGTGCTCGCCGCCACCGTGGTCACCCAGGGCACGGAGTTGTCGATGGTGCTCGCCTCGGGGCCGGCGTTCCCGCCCGCCGCCGCCACGAAGACGCCGGCCGCGGCGGCGTTGAAGAACGCCTGCTCGATCGCGGTGTACCGCTCGTTGTCGTCACCGATCGAGTAGTTGATGACGTCCACACCGTCGGCGACCGCGTCGTCGATGGCCTGGACGATGTCGGTCGAGCTGCCGGTCGCCGAGCCGGCGCCGGTGTCGTACAGCGCCTTGTAGATCGCCAACCGGGCGGCCGGCGCCACGCCGGAGATCTCGCCCAGGGACTGGCCGGCGACCGAGGCCGGCACCCCGTGGTTGCCGGCCGCGGTGCTCGCCGTGTGGGTGCCGTGTCCGTTGCGGTCCCGGGGTGAGGAGTACTCGTCGGGGAAGGCGTCGGCGAGCCCGGCGTACCAGCGGGCGCCGATCACCTTGTTGTTGCAGGTGATCGGCGCCTCGATGCCGACGTCGCAGGTGCCCTTCCACTTCGCGTCGATGACCGCCTGGTCCGGGCGCGGGGTGGGCAGCGGGGCGAAGCTGGCGCTCTCCGGCCAGAAGCCGCTGTCGATCACCCCGATGATCATGCCCTCGCCAGCGTGCCGGGCGTCGCCGAACTGGCGCTCCCAGACACCCGTCCCGCCGGTCAGCCCGAGATAGTCCGGCGTGTACGAGGCGTGGGTGTGCACCTGGACGTCCTCGTAGACGGCACGTACGCCGGGAGTGGCCCGCAGCCGGACCACCTGGGCGGGGGACAGGCGTGCGGCGAAGCCGTTGAAGGCGGTGTCGAAGGTGCCCTTGACCTGGTCGGCGGGTACCCCGACGCCGGTCAGCACCGCGTCCCGCCTCTGCCGCAGGTGCTCCTGGTACGCCCGGGCGTCGCCGGAGCCGCGGTTGAGCCGGCCGCCCTCCGCCGCCCGGGTCCCCGGCAGCCCCGGTAGTCCTCCGGGGTAGGTGGCCAGTGGCTCCTCGTCGAGTTGGACGAGGTAACGGGCGACCGGCCCGTTGCTGGTCGGGGGCGCCGCCGCGGCGTTCGCCGCCGATGCGCCGACCAGACCCGCCGCGAGCAGGGCCGTGGTGGCCAGGATGCTGACCCGCCCCCGTGCTGCTCGGCCGGGTTGGGTTGTTGTCAGGGGTGGCACGTGGTTGTCCTCCACAGTCGAGGCCGACAGTCACAGGTGGTGGCGGCCGCCGAAATGTAAGATCAACTACGGACCGCTGAGAAGCACTCGTTACCTGGATCACAAGCCCGTTGAACACCGGTTACGGTCCGACAGTCGCTGCCCTCGCCCGGCCCGGGGCGATCGTGCGAGGATTCCTCGATGTTCTCCGAATCTGACCCGGCGATCCGCCGGACCCGTGCCGCGGACGCCACGCTGACCGTGACCTCGGGCGGGGTTCCGCTCGCCGACCAGGACGTGGTGGTGGCGCAGCGCGACCACCGATTTCTCTTCGGCTGCACCGGGTTCGAGTTCATCCCGCTCGCCAACGGCGAACTGACCGCGACGCCGGGTGTCGGGCCGGGCGGTGGGCAGGGCTCGCTGGGCGAGGCGGACGCGGCGCCGGTCGAACGGCTCGCCGAACTCTGGTTCGACCTGTTCAACTTCGCGACCCTGCCGTTCTACTGGGGACGGTTCGAGCCGGATCGCGGCCGGCCGGACACCGAGCGGGTCCGGAACACCGCCCGCTGGTTCACCGAGCGGGGCTGCCCGGTCAAGGGGCACCCGCTCGCCTGGCACACGGTCAGCGCCGACTGGCTGCTGGACCTCTCCAACGAGGAGATCGTCCGGGCGCAGGTGGACCGGGTCCGCCGTGAGGTCACCGACTTCGCCGGTGTGATCGACATGTGGGACGTGATCAACGAGGTCGTGATCATGCCGATCTTCGACAAGTACGACAACGGCCTCACCCGGATCTGCCGCGAGATGGGACGCATCCCGCTGATCCGGACCGTCTTCGACGCCGCCCGGGAGGCGAACCCCGGCGCCACCCTGCTGCTCAACGACTTCGACATGTCCGCCGCGTACGAGTGCCTGATCGAGGGCGTGCTGGAGGCGGGCATCAAAATCGACGCGCTGGGCCTGCAGAGCCACATGCACCAGGGCTACTGGGGTGAGGAGAAGACCCTCGCCATCCTCGACCGGTTCTCCCGGTACGGCCTGCCGATCCACTTCACCGAGACCACCATCCTCTCCGGCGAGCTGATGCCGGCCGACATCGTCGACCTCAACGACCACCAGGTCGACGAGTGGCCGAGCACCCCGGAGGGGGAGGAACGGCAGGCGGACGAGATCGTCCGGCACTACCGGACCCTGCTGGCACACCCCTCGGTCGAGGCGATGACGTACTGGGGGATCGCGGACGGCGGCTGGCTCGGCGCACCCGGCGGGTTCGTCCGCGCCGACGGCAGCCCGAAACCGTCGTACGACGCGCTGCGCGCACTGGTCAAGGGGGACTGGTGGCTGCCGCCGACCACACTGCGTACCGACGCCGACGGCCGGGTACGGCTCACCGGCTTCCTCGGCGAGTACGAGGTCGGCGCCGCCGGTCGGTCCGCGACCTTCCGGCTCGACACCCCCGGTGAGGTGCGCCTCGACGTGTCACTGTGAGGCGGGCGGCGTGCCCGGTCGGTCGGGCGGTTCAGACGAAGACCAGTCGGAGCGTGTCGAGGACCTCCTGACATGCGGCACTGATCTGTTCTGGCCGCTGGTCGTACTGGCAGATCACCTGGACCATGAAGTGTCCGGCGAAGACGAAGGTGGCGTCGTAGCGGAACGGCTCCCGGTCGTCCGGCTGGACGATGCTCTGCTGCCAGGCGGGATGGCCGGCGACGGTGGTCCGGACCGGCGGCGTGGCGCTGATCGCCGCGACCTTGTCGGCGTAGCCGGCGAGCCGGGCCGGGAACCGGTCGTCCGGTTCGACGGAGACGTCGGCGTCGAGCAGGTACGAGGTGACCGCGATGACGTCGAGACCCCGGGTGCCGGCCGGCACCACCCATCGGGTGGTCCGTACCGGGTGCAGCGGTACGGCGATCCGGTAGTCGTCGGTGTCGGTGAAGCCGCTCGGCACGTCGAATTCGACCGGTACGGGTTCGGACGGTGTCGTCGGTTCGGCGGGCGGCTCCGGCGGACCGGATCGTCCAGCCGAGCAGCCGAGCAGGGCGGGGACGAGCAACAGGGTGAGTGCCGCGGCGAGGGCCGTCCCCCGTACGACGCTGGACCGGATCACGAGGACGACGGTAACCGGCACCGGCAAGGTTCCGTGCCGCGCCGGATTCGGTCACGTCGATCGGCTTCCCGGTCGTCCACCTCGGACGTAACCTGCCTGAAACGATTCAGGCAGGTCGAGCGCGAGGAGCGACATGACACGCCGACGATCCGCACGCCTCCGGACCGCAGTTGTCGTCACCGGCGTACTCGTCGCCGGGACCGTTCTCACCGGCGTACCCCCGGCGGCGGCCGGCGGCGCCCACATCCCGGACCGGCGGGGTCACGCGCCGCTGGCCCCCGCCGACCTCACCGTCGACGACCGGGACCACCCGTTGAACGTCGAGGGGACACCCCGGTTCGGCTGGCTGCCCCGGGACCGTGACCCGGACGAGACGCAGACCGCTTACCGGATCACCGTCGCCGAGGCGGCCGGTCGGCTGGTCTGGGACTCCGGCAAGGTCCGCTCCGGACAGCAGTCGTACGTGCCGTACGGCGGCCCGGCTCTGCGCTCCGGCAGCGCGTACCGGTGGACGGTCCGGACCTGGGACCGCACCGGCCAGGTTTCCCCGCCGGCCAGCGGCGCCTTCGAGACCGGCATCTCCGACAGCGAGTGGGAGGGCGCCAGCTGGATCCGGCGCACCACCAGCGACGCCGACGACTACACCCTGGCCCGCACCGAGGTCCGCCCCGCACGCGGCCGGGTGGTCCGGGCCAGGGTCTACACCGCCGCCGACCACACCTACGAGCTGTACCTGAACGGCCGGCGCGCCGACCGGGGCACCTCGTTCGGCTACCCCGGCGAGGACTACTACCAGGCCGCCGACGTCACCGGACTGGTGGAGGCCGGCGAGCCGCTCGCGATCGCGGTCCGCTACCACTGGTACGGCAGCGGACAGGGCCGCCCGGCCGGCGCCCGGGGTCTGCTGCTCAAGCTGGTCGTCGAACACGCGGACGGCTCCCGGGAGGTCTTCGGCACCGACGGGACGTGGCGGGTTAACCGGGACACCCTGTTCGTCAACGGCGCCGCCCGGCGCAACGGTGAGGGTGACCGGGTCGAGCGGCAGGACGCCCGGGCCGAGGTGGTCGGCTGGACCCGACCCGGCTACGACGACAGCGCCGCGCCGTGGGCCCCGGCCGAGGTGCTGGGCGCACATCCGGTCGCGACGTACCCGCACCTGATCGGGCAGGAGACCCGGCTCGCCGAGACGACGGTGCGACCGGTGGCGCTGACCACCGCCGCCGACGGCACCGTGGTCGCCGACTTCGGCGTGGTGATCCCGGCCCGCCCGGTGGTCCGGTTCGACGCCGGGGTCGCCGGCCGGGAGGTGGCGATCCGGGCCGGCTACAACCTGACCGGGGCGGGTCGGGTGGCCACCGACACCCTGCTCTCCCAGGGCACCGACCTGAGCTTCCCGTACCTGCAGAAGGACGGACCGCAGGAGTTCCGGGCCTTCACCCATCTCGGCTTCCGCTACCTCGAGATTCCCGGCGCGGGAGAGCCGATCGGCCGGGACGACGTCTCGGCGGTGCTGGTGCACACCGACGTCCCGACCGGTCGGGAGGCGACGTTCCGCAGCTCGGACCGGACCCTCGACGCGGTCTGGGAGCTGCTCAAGCGGTCGGCGATCTACTCCGTGCAGGAGGCGTTCGTCGACACCCCGACCCGGGAGAAGGGGCAGTTCCTCGGCGACGCCGCCGACATCTCGTACGCGACGATGAGCGGCTTCGGCGAGCGGGACGCCACCCAGCAGGCGATCCGGGAGTTCCTGCGCTCCGCCGAACGGTTCTGGACCACCGGCAACGATCTCGGCCGGTACAACGCGGTCTATCCGAACGGCGACGGCAAGCGGGACATCCCGGACTACTCGTTGATGTTCGTGGACTGGGTGTGGCGGTACTACCAGGAGACCGGGGACGCCGGACTGCTCGCCGAGGCGTACCCGGCGATCCGGAACACCGCCGACTACGTGCTGCGACACATCCCGGCCTCCGGACCGACCGCCGGCCTGGTCACCCAGCTCTCCGGGGGCAGCGGCGCCTACCAGTACGGGATCGTCGACTGGCCGGAGCCCGGCCGGTTCGGCTACGACATGACCGCCGCCGCCCGGACCAGCATCAACGCCCAGGGTGTGGACGTGCTGCGCACCGTGGCGTGGGTGGGCCAGGCGCTCGGCCGACCGGCTGCCGAGGTGGCCGGGTACGCCGACCGGGCCGACGCGCTGGTCGAGACGATGAACCAGCGGCTGCGTCGGGCCGACGGGGTCTACGTGGACGGACTCTCCGTGACCGGGGAGCAGAGCGGGCACGCGGGGCAGCACAGCACGTCGTACGCGATCGCGCACGGGGTGGCGCCGGCGGCGGACCGGCCGGCGCTGGCGGCGTACCTCGCCGGGCTGGGGATGCGGCAGGGCCCGATGACCGCGCACTGGCTGCTGCAGGCGTTGACCGACGCGGGCCGGCCGGACGCCGTACTGGAGCTGTTGACGAACCCGGATGACCTGGGCTGGGCGAACATCCTGGCCCAGGGCGGCACCTTCACCTGGGAGGCGTGGACCCTCGACCCGGGCAGCAACTTCAGTCAGTCGCACGGCTGGGGCGCGCAGGCCCTGGTCGACGTGCAGCAGACGCTGCTCGGGGTCCGGGTGGCCAGCCCGGGAGCGGCCCGGGTCGACGTCGTGCCCCCGGCGACCGGGCTGGGCCGGGCCGCCGGCACGGTGCCGACCCAGCGTGGCCCGGTCTCCGTCGACTGGCGGCGGACCGGCGGCGGCCTGCGGATCGAGGTCGAGGTGCCGGTCAACGTCACCGCCCGGGTCGCCCTCCCGGTCACCGCCGGTACGTCGTACCGGGTGTCCGGTCCGGGGCGGGCGAGCTACCTCGGGGTCCGGGACGGGCGGGCGGTCTTCGAGGTCGGCTCCGGCCGGTCGACCTTCCAACCCCGGTAGTCGGACGCCGGCCGCCGCCGTCGCGGTTCGGTGGCGGGGATCCTGACCGCCGCCGTTGCGGGCTGGCGGCCGGGATCCTGACCAGGGCCCTTCCGGTGCGCGTCGTTGCGCACCGGAAGGGCTCTTCCGGTTTCGGATCTCGCGAGAGTCCGGCAGGTAACGATTGGGTAATCGAGCCGAAACGCTTGACCGGTCCCGAAACGGCGATTTACCGTCTTCATCACAGTGGACTGAAACGTTTCAGGCTGGAGGGCTCGGTGCCCGAACGGGAAGAAGACGCTCCGGTGCTGCTGACCATGTCGGACGTACGGAAGTCGTTCGGCGCGGTGCACGCCCTGGTCGACGTACGTCTGGAACTGCGGGCCGGCGAGGTGCACGCGCTGGTCGGCGAGAACGGCGCCGGCAAGTCCACCCTGGTCAAGATCCTGGCCGGGGTACACGAGCCCGACGACGGCGTACTGACCCTGGACGGTGCGCCACTGCGACTGACCGGGCCCGCCGACGCCCGCGCCGCCGGCATCGCGGTGATCTACCAGGAACCGACGCTCTTTCCCGACCTGTCGGTCGCGGAGAACATCTTCATGGGCCGGCAACCGCTGCGCGGGCTCCGCCGGATCGACACCGCCCTGATGCGCCGGCGCGCCGCCGACCTGTTCCGGCGACTCGGCGTACACCTCGACCCGGACCGTCCCGCGCGCGGACTCTCCATCGCCGACCAGCAGTTGGTGGAGATCGCCAAGGCGCTCTCCTTCGACGCCCGGGTGCTGGTGATGGACGAGCCGACCGCCGCGCTCTCCGGGGTCGAGGTGGAACGGCTGTTCGCGGTGGTCCGCTCGTTGCGCGAGGCCGGCGCCGCCATCCTGTTCATCTCGCACCGCTTCGAGGAGGTCTTCGCGCTCGCCGCCCGGATCACCGTGATGCGGGACGGCCGGTGGGTCTCCACCGATCCGGTCTCGGCGCTGGACACCGCCCAGGTGGTCCGCCGGATGGTCGGCCGGGAGATCTCCCAGCTCTTCCCGAAGCAGGAGACGTCGGTCGGGGAGACCGTGCTCAGCGTCCGGGGCCTGACCCGGACCGGGGTCTTCTCCGACGTCAGCTTCGAGGTGCGCCGGGGTGAGATCGTCGCGCTCGCCGGACTGGTCGGCGCCGGCCGCAGCGAGGTCGTCCGGGCCCTGTTCGGCCTCGACCCGTACGACGCGGGTGAGGTGCGGGTCGACGGCGTACGCCTGCCCCGGGGCCGACCGGCTGCGGCGCTCGCCGCCGGCCTCGCCCTGGTGCCGGAGGACCGGCGGCAGCAGGGCCTGGTGATGGAACTGTCGGTCGAACGGAACGCGACCCTGACCCGACGCTGGCCGCTGGCCCGGTTCGGGCTGCTCGGCCGACGTGCCGAACGGGACGCGGCCCGGACCTGGGCGGACCGGCTCCAGGTGAAGGCGGGCCGGCTGACCGATCCGGTCTCCACGCTCTCCGGCGGCAACCAGCAGAAGGTGGTGCTGGCCAAGTGGCTCGCCACCGAGCCCCGGGTGCTGATCGTCGACGAACCGACCCGGGGCATCGACGTCGGGACCAAGGCCGAGGTGCACCGGCTGATGTCCCGGCTCGCCGCCGACGGCGTCGCGGTGTTGATGGTCTCCAGTGAACTGCCGGAGGTGCTCGGCATGGCCGACCGGGTCCTGGTGATGCACGAGGGACGGCTGGTCCGGGAACTGACCCGGGACGCCGCCGACGAGGAGTCCGTGATGCTGGCCGCCACCGGCGCCACCGGGTCGCCGGCCACCGGCATCAGCACCGACCGGCGGGGAGGAGCGGCGTGACCGCCACGACCACTTCCGGTGCGACGCCGGAGACGCCGCCCCGGCCATCGGAGCCGCCACGCGACGGTAGCTCGGCCGCCCACCGGATCTTCATGGCCCGGGAACTCGGCATCGGCCTCGCCCTGGTGCTGCTGGTCGCGGTGACCACCGCGGTCAACCCGCGCTTCGTCTCCGGGCAGGGCCGCAAGGACCTGCTGCTCGGCGCCACCATCCTGGTCGTACTGGCGGTCGGACAGGCGATCGTCATCATCACCCGGAACGTGGACCTCTCGGTCGGCTCAGTGCTCGGGCTCTCCGCGTTCGCCACCGGCAAACTCTTCCTGGCGATGCCGGACGCCCCGATCGTCCTCGCCCTGCTCGCCGGGGTCGGCGTCGGCGTGCTCTGCGGCGTGGTCAACGGCGCCCTGATCGCGGTCGCCCGGGTCCCCGCGCTGGTGGTGACCCTCGGCACCCTCTACGTCTTCCGGGGCGTCGACTACTCCTGGGCGGCCGGCCAGCAGATCAACGCCGCCGACCTGCCCCGGGGCTTCAAGAGCCTGGGCACCGCCACCCTGCTCGGGATACCGGTGCTCGCCCTGTTCGCCGTCGCGGTGCTGCTGGCCGCCGGCTTCTACCTGCAGTCGTACCGCAGCGGCCGGGAACTGTACGCGATCGGGTCCGACCCGGCGGCGGCCCGGCTGCACGGCATCCCGGTCGGCCGACGGGTCTTCGGCGCGCTGGTGGTCAGCGGCGGGCTCGCCGGACTGGCCGGGGTGCTGTACGCGGCCCGGTTCGGCACCCTCGACGCGGCGGCCGGCACCGGCATCGAGCTGAACGTGGTCGCCGCCGTGGTGGTCGGCGGCGTGGCGATCTTCGGCGGCAGCGGCTCGGTGTACGGGGCCGCGCTCGGCGCCGTCCTGCTGAGCACCATCGGCAGCGCGCTGCCGGTGCTGCGGATCGACCCGTTCTGGCAGCAGGCCGTGGTCGGCGCGCTGATCCTGGCCGCGATCGGCATGGACCGGGCGCTCGCCGCGCGAATCGCCCACCGTCTTCGGGAAAGGAGAGCCCGTGGCGCCTGACCGGGCGGGCCGGCCGGCCCGCTGGTTCTCCGCGTTCGGCAGCTGGGACGTCCTGGTGGTCGTGCTCCTGGCACTGGTGGTCGTCGGTGCGTCGGTACTCGTCGAGGGGTTCGCCACCGCGCGCTTCTGGGGCTTCCTGCTGCTCGACGTCGTACCGATCCTGCTGATCGCCCTGCCGATGACCCTGGTCGTCATCACCGGGGAGATCGACCTCTCGGTGGCCAGCGTGCTCGGCCTGGCCAGCGCGGTACTCGGCCAGCTCTGGCTCACCGGGCTGCCGCTGCCGCTGATCCTGCCGCTCGTGGTGCTGCTCGGCGCGCTGCTGGGCGCGGTGAACGGGCTGTTCATCGCCGGCTTCGGGCTGCCGTCGCTGGCGGTGACGATCGGCACGCTGGCGCTCTACCGCGGCCTCGCCTACGTGGTGCTCGGCGACCGGGCCGTCGCCGACTTCCCCTTCGGCTGGACCGGCGGCGCCATCCGACCACTGCCCGGCACCACGGTGCCGTGGGTGGTGTTGGTGCTCGCCGTACTCGCCGTCGGGTTCGCCGTGCTGCTGCACGCCACCCCGATCGGGCGTGGCCTGTACGCGATGGGCAACAACGAGCAGGCCGCCCGCTTCTCCGGCATCGCGGTGGCCCGGACCACATTCTGGCTGTACGTGCTGACCGGCGCGGTCGCCGCCCTGGCCGGCGTCTTCTGGACCATGCGGTACGCCAGCGCCCGCGCCGACAACGGGGCCGGCCTCGAACTCACGGTGGTGGCGGCGGTGCTGCTCGGCGGGGTCTCCATCTTCGGCGGCCGGGGCACCCTGGTCGGTGTGGTCGCCGGGGTGCTACTGCTGATGACCCTGCGCAGCGCGCTGCAGCTCGCCGACGTACCGGCCGACACCCTGACCGTGGTCACCGGGACCCTGCTCATCCTCTCCGTCGTCGGCCCGAACGCGGCGGCGATGCTGCGGGCCCGGCTCCGCCGTCGACGACCCGACGCACCCCGGGCCACCC
Organism: Plantactinospora sp. B5E13; assembly: GCF_039871775.1. Lineage (NCBI taxonomy): Bacteria > Bacillati > Actinomycetota > Actinomycetes > Micromonosporales > Micromonosporaceae > Plantactinospora > Plantactinospora sp. B5E13. Next base: position 191,100 of record NZ_JBDPLT010000009.1, on the reverse strand, counting down.
CGTCCCGATCCGCTCCGACCCCGGTCACCGGCGCGCCAGGCGCCTGACCCCACGCCGCCTCCGGCCACCCACGCCGGTACGCCCCACCCCGCCCCACCCAGCCAGCACCTTCTCCGTACGCCGGACCGTACGACCCGCGAGGGCGCGGCGGTCCGTCGAGAAAGGACCCGCGATGACTGTCAGACGATCCCCGGCTCTCCGCCTCGGCGTCACCCTGGCCACGTGCACGGCGCTGCTGCTGAGCGCCGGCTGCGCGAGCGACGAGGGCTCCACCGCGGGTGGCTCCAACGGTGGTGGCGGCACCACCATCAAGGAGGGCCTGAACGTCGCGTTCCTGCCCAAGCAGGTGAACAACCCGTACTTCACCGTCTCCGACAACGGGGGCAAGGCGGCGGTCGAGGAGTTCAAGGGCGAGTACAAGGAGGTCGGCCCGTCGGAGGCGAGCGCCTCCTCGCAGGTCAGCTACCTGAACACGCTGAGCCAGCAGGGCAGCGACGTGATCGTGGTGTCGGCCAACGACCCGAACGCGATCTGCGGCGCGGTCAACCAGGCCCGGCAGGGTGGTGCAAAGGTGGTCACCTTCGACTCCGACACCAACAAGGACTGCCGCGACCTGTTCGTCAACCAGGTGACCGGGCAGGGCATCGCGGAAAACCAGGTCAAGCTGATCTCCGAGGCGATCGGCGGTGCGGGCAAGGTCGCGATCCTCTCCGCGACCGCGAACGCGACCAACCAGAACGCCTGGATCGAGCTGATGAAAACCGAGCTGAAAAAGCCCGAGTACAGCAAGATCGAACTGGTCACCACGGTCTACGGCAACGACGACGACCAGAAGTCGTTCCAGGAGACCCAGGGACTGCTGGCGTCGTACCCGGACCTGAAGGGGATCATCTCGCCGACCACCGTCGGAGTGGCGGCGGCGGCCCGCTACCTCTCCGGTTCGGAGTACAAGGGCAAGGTCGCGCTGACCGGCCTCGGCACCCCGAACCAGATGCGGGACTTCGTCAAGGACGGCACCGTCAAAAGCTTCGCGCTGTGGAACCCGGCCGACCTCGGCTACCTGGCCGCCTACGCCGGTGCCGCGCTCGCCTCCGGGATCATCACCGGCAAGGAGGGCGAGAAGTTCACCGCCGGCAAGCTCGGCGAGTACACGGTCGGCCCGGACGGCGTGGTGGTCCTCGGCCCGCCGACGGTCTTCGACTCCGCCAACATCGACCAGTTCAACTTCTGACCGTCGGTCCGGGTGCGACCCGTCCGTCGCCGGAGAACGGACGGCGGGTGGCACCCGGACCGGCCGTCGTCGTCCGCCCGGCCGCCGGGCCGAGAGTGAGGAGTGGGCCGTGACCGTACCGACCGTGCGACGTCAAGCCCTGGACGACCAGGAACTCATCCTGCTCCGGCTGCTGGCCGACGGACTCTCGTCCGAGGCGGTCGCCCGGCGGCTCGGTACGTCGGAACGGACCGTCCGACGGCGGGTCCGGGCGATCTGCGACCGGCTCGGGGTGCCGGCGCCGATCTCGGCGGTGGTCTGGGCGGTCCGCCGGGGTCTGCTCTGATCGGCGGCGTGCGGGCGGCCACCCTCGCCCCCGGTCGGCGGACGAGGGTGGCCGGGAGCGGCCCTGGTCAGCTCACGACCTGGTAGCCGAACTGCACCTCCAGCCCGGCGGCGGCGGCGGTGCCGAGCACCCGGAGCTGGAGGCGGCGGGCGCCACCCACCCCGTCGACGGTGAACGGTGCGGCCAGCCGGGTGGTCTGCACCGCGGTGGTCGCGGCGACCGCGGCGCCGCCCGCACTGGCCCCGTCGGCGTCCAACCGGACCTGGCAGCCGCCCTCGGCCAGCCGGCGGGTCACCTTCACCACGGTGATCCGCTGTCCGTCGAGATAGAGCAGGTTGCCGAAGTCGTACGACCCGTCGGTGACCGCCCCCGGAATCCGCGCGGTCAGCCAGCCGTCGACCTGCTCGACCCCCTTGTTGCCGGTGAACCGGGTCTGCGCGGTCGGCGCGGTGACCAACTGGTACGGGCCGGCGGTGTTGCCGGCCAGGTCGTTGTCGGCCACCAGCACGTCGGTGGCGGCGCAGACGACGCCGTAGTCCTGCCGGGAGATACCGTCGGCGAGCGCACCGATCGCGTTACCCACGACCACCACCCGGCTCGCCGAGGAGCGGATGTTGATCCCGGCCGCGTTGCGGAAGGCGGTGCCACCCCCGGTGTAGCCGTGCGTGTGGGTCACCTCCGGCAGGTCGAACTGGGTCGGGCTGACCACCTCGATCCGCCACTTCCCGTTCGCCTCGGTGGTGCCGGCGACGTCCTGCACCGAGATCCGGTCCCCGGTCTCCCAACCGTGGGCGTCGCTGGTGGTCAGCCGTACCCGGCCGGCACCGTTCGCGGTCGCCGCGGTGACCGTACGGGCGAACGACGGGTGCGCGGTGCGACCGTTGTTGCCGATCAGGCAGCCGGTGACGGTGACCCGGGTCGAGCCGATGTCCAGTCCGTGCCGGCCGCAGCCCCGGATGACGCTGTTGCTGAACGTGGCACTACCGGTGAAGCCGGCACCGATCCGGACCGCGTCGTCGTCGTTGTCCGCCGAGATGTAGGTGTTGGTGAAGTGCGTCTGCGCCCCGGCCTCGAGCAGTACCGGCACCCCTCGGGCGTTCTCGAAGCCGCCGCCCTCGAAGTACAGGAACTTCGGGTACGACCCACCGGTGGTGTTCTTCAGCCAGATCCCGTGCCGGCCGAACAGGATCGCGGTGGCGATGAACTTGATCGACCCGCCGAGTCCGTCGATCACCAGGTTGTCGGTGCCGTGGTTGGCGGTGCCGGCGGAGATGCCGCACTGGACGAACTCCACCGGGTCGGCCCGGGAGTCGTTGTTCACCCCGTTGAGCAGGATCACCTGCTGCCCGGTGAAGCCGTTCCAGACGCAGTTGACGAACCGGACGGTGTTGCAGCCGCGCAGGGTGAGGCCGTTGTAGCCGTCCTTGAACCGGACGTTGGCAAAGCTCAGCATGTAGTTGCCGTCGGTGCCGTCCCGTTCGGTGGCGACCATGCTGCCGCCGGTCAACCCGCTGCCCCGGACCTGCAGGTCACGCAGGCCGCCGCCGCGTACGCCGGCGAGCCGGAAGCCGTCCGCCGCGCCGGTGGCGACGATGTACTGGGTGGAGTACTCGTCGTTGTCGGAGACCCCGGCCCCCTGGAAGATGACCGGTACCCGGGTGACCCGGATGGTCTGTTCCAGTCGTACCCTGCCCGGACCGGCCTCGACGGTGCCGCCGGTCGGCAGTGCGTCGACCGCGGCCTGGACCCTGGGGGAGTCGTTCTCCGTACCGTCGCCGGTCCAGCCGAACCAGGCCAGGTCGACCCGGGACCCGACGGGTCGCCGCCACCGTCCGGTGGCCTGGCCGGTGACCGCGAGGATCGTGCCGCCGTTGTCCGCCTCGGTGGCGGTGGCGTCCCAGTACAGGACACCACCGCCGAGTCCCGGCCGGTCGGCGTGGTAGCCGCGCAGGTACACCTGCTCGCCGTGGCTGGTGCCGGCGGTGCCGCGCAGGTCGGCGACGGACGTCACCGAGGGCAGCTCGGCGGCTCGTCGGCGGTGGTCGGTCGCCGGCCTGGCCTGGGCGGTGCCGGGGGTGAGCGTCGACGCGCCGACCGCCATCCCGGCCAGCCCGAGCGCGGCCAGGGCCCGGCGGCGCGACGGGGCGTCCGGGTGGCGGTCGGGTGACCGGTCGTCCGGGTGGCGGTCGGGTGACGACGCGTCCGGATGGCGACCGGGTGACCGGTCGTCCGGGTAGCGGTCGTGCGGCCGGTCGGACGACGACCGGCGGGAGGTGCTGTCCATCGGTTACTCCTGCTCTCGGGCAGCCTCCGGCACGGCAGCGGCGGTGCGGCCGGTGCCAGGGCGGGGTGGTGGGACGGATGACCGTGCCGAGCGGTGGAGCTGTGGAACGGGTGGTGCCGGTGGCCGGTGCCGGTGTGGTGCGGGCGGTCAGCCCTTCACCGCGCCGATCACCATGCCCTTGGCGAAGTGCCGCTGGAGCAACGGGTAGACCAGGCAGATCGGCACCAGCGACACGACGAGGATGGCCATCTGCAACGACTGCTGTGGTGGTACGACCTCACCCGGCAGATCCGTGCCGACCTGGGTGTTGTCCACGACGTACGTCCGGAGCACCAGTTGCAGCGGCCACTTCTCGGTCGAGTTGATGTAGAGGACGGCGTTGAAGAACGCGCTCCAGTAGGCGACCGCGTTGAACAGCCCGATGACCGCGATCACCGCCTTGGAGAGCGGGATCATGATCCGGGTGAGGATCTGCAGCTCACTCGCGCCGTCGATCCGGGCCGCGTCGACGATCTCCCGGGGCACCTCCAGGAAGAAGGCCCGCATGATGATGACCTGGAAGGCCGAGGCCAGGCCGGGCAGGATCAGCGCCCAGTACGAGTCGATCAGGCCGAGTTCCTTGACCAGCAGGTAGTTCGGGATCATGCCGGCGTTGAACAGCATGGTGAGCAGCACCAGCACCAGGATCGGCCGGTGGCCCCAACTGCCCGGTCGGGACAGTGAGTACGCCAGCAGCGCCACCACCGTCACCGACAGCAGCGAGCCGACCAGGGTGATGCCGATCGAGACCAGGGTCGCCCGGGTGACCACACCACCCCGGAAGATCGCCGCGTACGCGTCGAACGACGGATGCTGCGGCCAGAGCACGTAACCGCCGGCGGCGGTGATCTGCTCCTGGCCGGCCAGCGAGGTGGAGATGACCGCCACGAACGGCAGCACCACCACGGCACAGCAGAGGAACAGGACGACGCCCTTCAGGCCGCGTACCGCCACGTTCGGCACGGGTGCGCCGTTGACGGTGCGGGGCCGGCGTACCGGGGGCCGGGTCGGGGTCGGTCGGGATCCGGTCGCGGTCACCATTTCGCGTAGATTCCTCTCTCCCCGAACAGATGCGCCACCTTGTTGGCGCCCAGCACGAGGATCGCGCCGATCAGGCCCTTGACCAGCCCCACCGCGGCCGACACTCCCCAGTTGCCGCCGACGATGCCGTAGTTGTAGACGTAGGTGTCCAGCACCTCGGAGCGTTCCAGGCCCACCGGCCCCTGTTGCAGGATGATCTGCTCGAAGCCGACGCTGAGCACGTCGCCCAGCTTGAGGATGAGCAGCAGCACGATGACCGACCGGATCGCCGGCAGTGTGACGTGCCACAGTTGGCGCAGTCGGCCGCCGCCGTCCACCGCCACGGCCTCGTACAGCTCCAGGTCGACCCGGGAGATCGCGGCCAGGAAGATGATGGTGCCCCAGCCGGCGTCCTTCCAGATCACCTGCGAGGTGATCAGTGTGAAGAACAGGTCTGGGTCGCCGATGATGTCCAGCAGTGGGAAGCCGTGCTGGCGCGCCCAGTTGTTGTAGATGCCGGCGTTGCCGAGCATGTGCTGGAAGAGCGCGACGATGATGACCCAGGACATGAAGTGCGGCAGGTACAGGATCGACTGGACCATCCGCTTGATCCGCTCGCTGAGCAGGCTGTTGAGCAGCAGGGCGAGCGCGATCGGCACCGGGAACACCACGACGATCTGCAGGAACGAGATGATCAGCGTGTTCTTGAGGGCGTTGAGGAACGCCGGGTCACCGTTGAAGATCACGTAGAAGTTCTGGAACCCGACCCAGGGCGACTCCCAGATCGTCAGGTACGGCTGGTAGTCCTTGAACGCGATCACGTTGCCCAGCAGCGGCACGTACTGGAAGAGCAGGACCAGCGCCACCCCGGGCACACTGAGCAGCAGCAGGAAGCGGTCGCGCCTGAGTCGCTGCCAGTGGGACAGCCGACGCGGTCGCGGCGGACCGGGTCGTACCTCCGCCGCCCCGACCTCGGGTCGGGCGGGTACGGGCGCCGCGTCCGTCCCGGGCACCGGAGGTTCACCGACGTCCGGGCCGGTGGTGACGGCGGCGGGTGCGGCCCGGGTCGCCTCGCCGGCCGACCCGGGCGTTCCGCTGGAAGCCATCCTCGTACCTCCGATCTCTCCGATGGGTCGCGGCGCCCGCGCCCTCACTGCTGCTCGGCGAAAGCCTTCTCGTACTCGCCACGGATCTGGTCGCCGCCGGCCGCCCGCCACTGCCGGACGGCGTCGTCCCAGGCGCTGATCGGCTTGCGGCCGAAAACGATGTCGAGTTCCGCCGTGTCGATGATCTTCGTCAGCTCACCCGACTTGCTCAACGAGGTCTCCGAATAGAGCCCTTCGGCCGGGTTGCGCACCAGGTGGGGGATCGCCTTCTCCTGGAACGCCCGCTGCGCGTCCACCCGGGCGCGGTCGGTCGGACCGAGCACGTGCGGGGATTCGCTGATGTACTCCAGCGGCAGCTTCGCCTCGACGTTGCCGAGGTCGGTACGGACCGGCACGTCACCCTGCCAGTTCCAGTGCGTACCCTCGACGCCGAACTTGCGGAACATGTACTCGCTGGTCCCGAGCGGCGCCGCGAGCCAGTCACAGATTGCCAGCAGCTTTTCGATCCGTCCCTTGTCGGCCTTCTTGAACGCGGTCAGCGCGAAGGACGGGGCACCGGAGCGGTGCACCGGGCGGGTGCCGGCGTCGTAACCCGGGGCGACGATCCCGCCGACCTCCACCTTGTACGTGTCGGCCAGGACGTCCCAGGCCGCGTAGCCGTCCGAGTTCAGTGCGACGGTCCCGTTGCCGAACAGGTCCCGTAGCTGCAGCCGACCACCGATCGTGTCCGGGTGGAAGAGCCCGGCCTGGTACATCTCGGCGACCCGGGCGACCGCCTCCTTACGCTGTGGCGACTCCACCTCGGCGACGAACTTCCCACCCTGCTCCTGCCACACGTTCGGTACCCCGAGCATGTCGCTGACCAGGATGATCACGCCCTTGGCGCTGGCGAACGCCCACCGGTTCTGCCGGGCGTCGGTCAGGCCCCGGGCCAGTTCCAGGAACTCGGCGTAACTCGCCGGTGCCGGGTTGAGCCCACGCTGCCGGAGGAGGTCCGCCCGGGCGAACATGATCCGCCCCACGATCGCCCGGGGGATCGGCACCGCGTAGATGCCGCCCCCGTACGCGGTGGCCAACCACGGGTCGCGCGGAATGTTGGCCAGGAACGGGAACCTGGCGACGGCCGAACCGGAGACGAACTCCGACAGGTCGGCGCAGAGCCGGGTCAGTACGTCGGCCCGGCGGGCGAGCCGCGCGGAGATCAGCATCATGTCCGGCAGGTCGCCACTGGCGATGACGGTGGAGAGCTTGTTCAGGTAGTCGGCGGACGGGGTCATGGTGATGTTCAGGTTGGCGCCGAGCCGGTTGTTCAGCTCCTGCCAGTAGCGGTTGGCGCCGACCGCCGGTGGTACCGGGTTGAACATGTTGGTGAGGACCGAGACGTCGCCGAGCCCTTCGCCGGGTTTGCCGGTGACCCCGGTGACCAGGTTCCTCGGATACTGGTAGTAGCCGGCCATCACGCCCTCGGCGGTCGGCGGCAGGTCCGGCTTGACGAGCTGGGACGGGATGTAGTCCGGCAGGGTGACGCTGCCCGCGCCGCCCCGCCCGGTCGGCGTCGACGAGGATCCGCACCCGGTCAGCAGACCGGTGCCGGCGGCCAGGGCGGCACCTCCGGTCAGGGTCAGGAACCGGCGCCGGTTTATGACGGTGTTACGCATCTTCCACTCTCCCCTCGGTGTTCGGGTTGGCGCAGGATCAGCGAGACGACCTGCCAGGCATCGAGTTCCACCACGACCTCGCCGGCTTCGTCCACCTCCCGCTCGGTGATCTCGCGTTCGTCGGCGTGGCAGAGTACGGCCCGTCCACCCGGTCCGGCCGGATGCCGCAGCCGGAACCGGCCGGGCTGTCCGGACAGGTCCTGCAGCCGGACCAGCAGCCCCGCACCGTCCCGGGGGGTGGCGACGGTGGCGTGCACCGAGGCCGGCAGCCCCAGGTCGACCAGTGCATGGCCGGCTCCGGGCAGCGGTCGGGGCGCGACGTCGAACTTGTCCAGCCGGGTCACCTCGGAGACGGTGTCCGCCGCCCGTACCTCGCGGCCGAACCGGCCGGCGGTTACCGGGTCGAAGGCGGCCAGCGGGGTGAAGGCGTACCGCAGGCGCAGCGTCCCGTCCTGCTCCGGCGGGGTGTTGGTCGGCCAGTAGTTGTTCAGCACCCACGAGTAGAGGGCGCCGGAGGCCGGGGCGAACCGCTCGAACCAGGAACCGCGGACGATGTCGCCGACCGTGAACAGCGGGGCGTCGGCCGAGGTCCAGCAGACGGCGGGACCGTCCGGCCGGTCGGAGACCACCACGCCGTACTGGGTGGTGAACCAGTCGTGGCAGGCTCCCGGCGCGTGGTCGCGGGCGGGGTCGATCCAGCCCTGCTGCCGGTCGTAACGGATGGTCGGTTCGGCGGCGGCGAACGGGAAGGCGACGTAGACCGCCTCCTTGGCGAGCACCTTCCGCTTCTCGAACTCCACCAGGACGTCGACCCGGTCACTGTCGTCGCGTAGCAGCACGTCGACCTCGATCCGGGGCAGGCTCGGCGCCGTGCCGACGGTCCGCAGCCGCCAGCCGTCGTACGTCCGGCGCAGCCCGACCGCCCGCATCCGCGCCGGCACGACGGTCAGCTCCGGCGGGTCCGCGACCGGGCGGCGGCCGAGCAGCGTGCTGCGTGGGTACGGGTCGTGCTGGTGCGGTACGCCGCTGTGCGCGAGGTGCTCGCCCCGGGTCAGCGACTCCGGCCCGTTGACCACGTGCAGAACCTGGCCGAGGTGGGGTCCGGAGCGCTCCAGCAGCTCCCGGCCGGTCGGCCGGTGGCGCAGCCCGGTCACCGCCCCGGTCGCCGGGTCCAGGGTGAGCCGCCATCGTGCGGTCTCCAGCGTCGCCGGCACCGGCCGCCAGCCCTGCGGATCCGCGTCACCGTCGCCGGTGCCGGCCGTGCCGCCGTCGCCGGCTCCGGCCCCGTCCTCGGCGCCCGGGGCCAGGGTCCGGGGTTCGCCGACCGGTACGGCCCGGTAGCCGAAGCCGGGTACCCCGGGCACGGTCAGCCGGACGGTCCGCAGACCGTTGCAGTCGGTCAGCACCTCGGCGGGCAGTTCCGCACCGTCGGCCCCGGACGGGACGCCCCGCAGGGTCTCGACCTCGACCTCGATGTCCCGGGTCCAGCCGAGTGGGTTGTGCACCAGCAGGGTCGGACCGGACGTGCTGACCAGTTCGCCGAGCTGGCTCGACGCCCGCCGGAGCTCGTCCAGGGCGCCGCGGTGTGCGTGGTGCACCTGGTCCCGTTTCCAGTCGAGTTGGTCCTCGACCTGGTGGCCGTGCGGGTGGGCCGTACCGTGCGCCCAGGTCCAGGTGTGCTCACAGCCGTACAGCGCGCCCTCCCAGGCGGCGTCCAGCGCCGTCCGGTTCGGTCGGTAGCGGTCGTCGGTCCAGGAGACCAGCGCCGCCAGCCCCTCCGCCGCCGGCAGCGCGCTCTGCACCCGACGGTGCTCGGCGACCACGGCGGCGCCGGTCCCGACACCGTCCTCCCAGTAGCTGCCGCCGTCACCGCGCCACACCGGCAGCCGGTCCGCCAACGGCCGGACGGCAGCCAGGTAGTCGGCCATCGTCGAGACCACGATCCGGGGGTACGCGTAGACCGCGTTCCACCGTGCCGCGAAGCCGGCGTCGCCGTCGGCCAGGTCCTCGTTGTCGGCATGGGTGCCGATCACCGCGAGGTCGGCGGGCAGGTAGTCGGGACGGTCGTACCGGGCCAGCAGCCGACAGAACGCGTGCGCGCCGCCGACGACCGTCTGCGGGTCACCGAGCATGAACCGCAGCTGGGAGTACGTGTCGGAGAAGTGGGTCAGCACCCGGGACCCGTCCGTCCCCTCCCACATCACCGGGCTGGCCAGGTGCTGGGCGTCGCTGTCGGCGTTGCCGCCCCGGTGGTGGTTCTCGATCCCGACGAACGCGTCGATGCCCAACGCCCGCAGCATCGACGGAACCGCCGCGCTGTACGACGGCACGTCGGTGAGGTTGGCGTAGCTCACCGGTACGCCGTACCGGTCTCGCAGCCGGGCCGCCTGGTACGCCGCCCGGTAGGTCTCCTCCAGGCTGGTCACCCCGGACAGGAAGAGGCTGTGGAAGGCGTTCACCGCCAGCCGGCCGGAGCGCAGCGCGGCGAGCAGCCGCTCGGCCCGCTCCGGCGACCGGGTCGCCAGGTACTGGTCGACGACGAGCGAGCCGTCGACCGAGAAGGCGAATCCCGGGTCCCGGTCCAGCGCGTCCAGCGCCCGGTCCAGGTTCCGGCTGTGCAGTTCGAGGACCTTGCCCTGCACGTCGGTGTAGCCGACGTCGAGGTGGACGTGCGGAATGAAGTGCAGGGTCCACCTCCGGGCCGGCGACAGTCGGATCGTCCGGACCGGAGTGTCGTCCACCAGCACCTCGGCGGTGCTGTGCGCGGGGAACTCCGGCACGGCGAACCGGACCCGTACCTGCCCGAACCGGCGGTCCGGGCGGGCCAGTTCGACCGGAAACCTCCGGCCGTCCAGCCGGACCACGGCCCGGCGGGGCCAGGCCGGCGTGCCGGCCGGAACCGAAACCGTCAACTCGACGAGTTCCCGCGGCCCGTCCGGCCCGTCCAGGAAGAGCGGTGTCGCGACGAGGTCGACGGCCAGCGCCCCGGCCGCCGGCGCCGCCGGTGTCGACGGCATCGCCGACGGTAGCGGCACCGTCGGGGGAGTGGGTGCCGCGTCCAGGGTGAGCCGGTGCCAGGTGAGGCCGCTGCCGAAGTGGTTGCCGAACTGCTCCCGGTGCCGGCGGCGTTCGCCGTCGGGCGGTCGTACCGGGCCGACCGCCGCCGCCTCGTCCAGGGTGGTGGTCACCGCGATCACGTGCTCACCGGGCGGCAGCCAGTCGACCGGCAGTGGCACCTCCAGCCGTACGTCCCCGGCGATCGGCCCGTGCCGGTACACCTCGGTACGGTCGTCGCGTCGGACCGCCGGATGGAACAGTCCCCGGTGCCGCCCGTCGAGTTCGATCTCCAGGTCCGGGCAGGGGCCGTGCCCGGCGGCGAACTCCAGCCGCAGCAGGTAGCCGTGTTCCGGCGCGGCACCGGGAGCGATCCGCACCGGCAGCTCGACGCGGTGCGGCCGCCAGCCGGTGGAGGCGTTCAACGGCCCCGGCTGGAAGGCCGGCAGGTCGACACCGGGAGTGGCGAGAGCCACCGGCAGCGCCCCGGCCCTGACCTCGGCCAGCGCCGCCGTCCCGGCCAGTTCGGTCCGGGCCGCCGTCCCGGCCACATCGGTTTCGGTTGTCGTTCCGGCCAGCTCGGTCTGCGGTGCCACGTCGGTCACCTCAGTCCAGCTCGGGCAGGCTGAGGACGGCCCCGTGCTCGCGCAGCGCGGCGGCAAGCGTCGGATAGTCGTACTCCTGCACCGGCCGGCCGGTGGCCAGCGACTGCGCGGCGAGTTCCCCGCACGCCTCGCCGAGCATGCCGTAGTTCGGCTCCATCCGGGGTGAGGTGTAACCGACGTGGCTGGCCGAGAAGCAGATCGCGACGGTGATGTTCTCGATCCCGCCCGCCGCCGGGAAGAGGACCTCGGCCGGCATCTGGTAGAGGTCCACCGGCGGATTGGTCTCGTCGCCGCTGAGCGTGCCCTCGCCGACGATGACGTCGTCGCCCTCGGGGTAGTACTGCACGAGGTGGCTGTCCATGCCGTACTTCCAGCAGCTGACCGCGGTCGGCTTGGTGTTGTTCGGCTTGAGCAGGTCGTGCTGGGTGAGGACCTTCGCCCCGATCATCCGGCGGGCCTCCCGGATGTAGAGGGCGTGCGGGAAGCCCTGGCCGTACGGACTGTCCACGAACTCGTCCGGCGGCAGGCCGAAGGTCCGGGCGTCGGCCCGGAAGCTCTCTGGCAGCGACGGGTCGTTCGCCAGCCAGTGCAGCATGCCCTGGTGCCAGCGGACGTGCTCGGCGATCACCTCCTCGCGGCGCCGCCAGGAGCCGTCCGGGTAGTCCCAGGAGGCGCCGGGCAGGTCGAAGCCGATGAACAACGCCTGGTTCGTCTGGTACTTGCCGTTCGGCAGCAGCGCGGTGTGGGTGACGATCGAGGAGAGCCCGGGCAGGTTGCGCTGGCGCAGCAGCTGACCCAGGTAGTGGTAGCGGCCCGGGTCGTAGTCGTCCGGCTTCGGGAACGGGATCCGGTCCGGGTTCGTCGACAGCACGCCCCGGAAGTTGTACGCCTGCGTCTTGGCGTCCCCGTCGCCGGCCTGCTGGTCCGGCACCGAGCGGACCGGGTAGCGGTCGTTCGGGGTGAACGGCCCCTTCCGGTACGCCTGCACCGGCTGGAAGCCGGCGAACGGCTCGTCGTAGCGGGAGCGGGGTTCCCGGCCGAACGTGTACGGCACTCCGGCCGCCGCCATCAGGTCGCCCTCGTACGACGCGTCGACGAAGAACCGGGCCCGCCGCCATCCGTCGGTGGTCCGGACGCCCCGGATCCGTCGGCCGGTCACGTCGACGTCGTCCGGCCCATGGATCCGGTGGTGCAGCAGTACGGTCGCCTTCGCCTCGTCCAGCAACTGCCAGGCGACCCGCTCGGCCACCTTCGGTTCGAACCGGTACTCCGGGCCGTCGAGGCCGTACTCGGCGCCGATGCCGACGAAGAAGCGCTGGTAGGTGAGCCCGGCCAGGGCGGCCGCGATGTTCGGGGTGTCGGTCTTGACCAGACCTCCGGCGACGATGCCGCCGACGTGACCGGTCGGCTCCAGGATCAGGGAGCGCAGACCACGCAACCGTAGCCGGAGCGCCGCCATGATCCCGGCGAGCGTCGCACCGTAGATGATCACGTCGTACCCGTCGTCGACGGCGTCGTACCCGTCGTCGCGCACGGCGTACTCGTTCCCGTCGCGGACGGCGTGCTCGTTGCTTTCGGCACCGGGCGCAGCGGAGGACATCCGAGTTCCTTTCGGGGTGGGGTGTGAGGAAGGGACCCTGCCGGTCGTCTTCTGTTGTGGAAGGGCCTCTCTCCGACCTGTGGGGCAGGGCGGCTCAGCTGGTGCGGGTCAGGTTCCTCGGCGGCCGGGGCAGTGGCTTGGCCAGCACCGGGGTGGCGCCCTTGGCGGCCTGGGACGGGCGGGTCCGCCGGATGTCGTCGGGCCAGGCGGTCGGGATGCCGAGGGCGCCGGTCAGCAGTCGCTGCAGGTCCCCGGTCCGCTCCGGGGAATCGGCGACCGCGTGTGGCTCGGTCCCCCCGCTCAGGCAGAGCGCGGCCAGTGCGCCGACCGCCTCGCCGATGCTCCACTCGACCGGATGCAGCCGGTAGCACCCGTTGGTGATGTGGGTGGTGCCGATGTTCTTGTTCGCCGGCAGCAGGTTGCGTACCCGGACCGGGACGAGTGCGCCGAGCGGGATCTGGAACGGGTAGCACTCCAGGTTGACGTAGTTGATGCCGGCGGTGCTCGGGTGCAGGTCGATGTTGTAGTGGCCGATCCCGACCGAGTCGGCGAACTGGACCGCGCCCTCGCCCTCGGGCCGGTCGACCACCGCGACGTGCTGCTCGACCACGGTGAACCGGGCCCGGATCCGCCGCGACTCCCGGATGTACGCGGTCTTCGCCAGCCCGTCGTCGGTGCCGGTGAGGTCGGGCCGCAGCCGCAGGCCCGGGTAGCCGTGGCCGCCGTCCGGTCTGGGCGCCTCGGTCTGCATCCAGTGCAGGTACGACAGCGACAGCTCCCGGCACCGGCGCAGGGCCAGATCCCGGGCGGCCTCGTCGACGCCGGGGCCGACCAGCGGCGCTTCCCAGTAGTCGATGTTCGGCCAGTTCACCAGACTGATGTCGGTGTCCACCAGTTCGGGGTCGAACTGGGTACGGGCCCGGATCCGCCGGAAGTGCCACAGGTCCGGGAGCCGTACCGCGTCCATGTCGCCCTCGAAGATCCGGTTGGTCCGGCCCTTCATGGTGTGGATGTCGATCTTCTCCCAGGAGAGCTGCGGGCCGGGCCAGAACGGGTCGACGTGGGTCTTCCAGTGGTCGTACGACGCCGGACGGTCGACCACGTGCTCCTCGCCGGGCCGGTACTCCAGCGGGAAGCACCAGGTGATCGCCTGCTGGTCGAACGGGTCGGCGACCGGGGCGGCGTACGGCTCACCGGTCTCGTCCTGCGCCTCGGCTCCGACGACGTGTTCCACATCGGCGAGTTCCAGCAGGTCGCCCAGTTCGGTGGCGTCGACGACAAACGGGGCACTGACCGTGCGCTCGCCGCCGGTGCGGCGGTCGGCCAACGTCACGGCCCGGACGTGGTCGTCGTCGGTGTGGGCGGCGACCGGTACGTGGTGGTGCAGTACGGTGATCCGCCCCGCGGAGACGTACCGCATCAGCAGTTCGCTGATGACCGCGGCCCCGACCTGCGGTTCGTGGCAGAGCCGACTGACGTTGCCGAGTCCCGGGTTGAGGGTGGGGTCGGCGGCGGCCGACGGCAGCAGCGGATAGTTGCGCCGGTAGTAGTCGCGGATCCGGTCGCGCAGCTCCCGGTAGCCGGGGGAGGTGTGCCCGGTCTCGATCCAGGGGTGTTCGTCGGAGGGGACGGCCTGAGCGGTGAGCTGGCCGCCGAGCCAGTCCGTCTCCTCGGTGAGGACGACCCGGTGGCCCAGCCGGGCCGCGGTCAGGGCTGCCGCGACCCCGCCCAGTCCACCACCCACCACCAGGAGGTCGGTCTGCAGTTCGGTTGTCCCGCTCATGCTCATGCTCCTCGGCTCGCTGGCCAGTCCGCTGCCCGCCCGCCCGTCGCCTCGGGTGGACCTCGTGTCGGGTGGATTTTGTGTCGGGTGGATCTCGTGCGGACGTCGGGGGCGCTGTCCGATCACGACGGTTTCGGCACCCGCCCCGACCCCGGGACAGACTGCTAATATATTGGCGATCTTCGCCGGGTTTCGGTTGCGGACACGTTACACACCGACGTCGCTCCGGTGTCAATACGTTGAGATGCAGTAACTTCGGTGACAAATTTGCATCGACAGATTAGCAATTATTAGCTATTCCAGGCTCGTCGCCGGGGTGTTACAAAGCAGAGCCATGAGCCCAACCCCAGCGCTGCCCGGACTGCACCACTACCTGCCGCCACCACCGGACACGGTCGCCGAGACGGTCCACGCCGACGTGGTCGTCTACGGCGCGACCTCGGGCGGGGTCGTCGCCGCGGTACGTGCCGCCCAGGAGGGCATGTCGGTGCTGCTGCTCGCCTTCGACGACCACGTCGGCGGCATGAGCGCCGCCGGCCTGGGCACCACCGACGTCGGCCGACCGGAGACCGTGGCGGGCCTGGCCCGGAGCTTCTACGCGCACGTCGCCGACGAGTACCGTGCCCCGGACCCGCACTGGGGCGTCGAGGCGCACGTCGCCGAGGAGATCTTCCGGCGCTGGCTGGCCGAGGCCGGGGTCGAGGTACGGCACCGACAGCACCTGACCGACGTCACCAGACTCGCCGGCCGGATCGTCGAACTGCGCACCGACGACGGATGCCGGTACCGGGCCCCGGTCTACGTCGACGCGTCCTACGAGGGTGACCTGATGGCCGCCGCCGGGGTGTCGTACACCGTCGGACGGGAATCGTCGGCCACCTACGGCGAGTCGATCGCCGGGGTGCAGCACAGCGTCAACCACCAGTTCACCCGGGCCGTCGACCCGTACGTCGTACCCGGTCGGCCGGAGAGCGGTCTGCTGCCCGGGATCAGTCCCGATCCGTACGGAGAGGTCGGCGACGGCGACCGGCGGGTGCAGGCGTACAACTTCCGACTGCACGTGACCAACTCCCCGAACCGCCTGCCGTTCCCGGAACCCGAGGGCTACGACCCCGGTCGCTACGAACTGCTGCGCCGCTACGTCGAGGCCGGCGGCTACGAGTTGTACGGCCGGACCACCGAGGTACGTCCCGGGATCTTCGACATGAACAACCACGGCGCGTTCTCCTCCGACCACATCGGGGCGAACTACGACTGGCCCGAGGCGGACCACGCCCGCCGTGAGGAGATCTTCCAGGACCACGTCAGGTACCAGGCGGGTCTGCTGTACTTCCTGGCCAACGACCCCGGGCTGCCGGCCGCGGTCCGGGAGGCGACCCGGGAGTACGGGCTCGCGCCGGGAGAGTTCGTCCACACCTCGCACTGGCCGCACCAGCTCTACGTCCGGGAGGCCCGCCGGATGGTCTCCGACTACGTGATCACCCAGCACGACGCGGCCGGCCGGTCCCGTTCCGCCGACCCGCTGGCGCTGGCGTCGTACGTGATGGACTCGCACAACGCCAAGCGGGTGCTGGTCGACGGTCAGCCGCGTAACGAGGGGAACGTGCAGGTGCCGGTGACGGTGCCGTTCGGGGTGCCGTACCGGTCGATCGTGCCCCGCCGGGGAGAGTGCGACAACCTCCTGGTCGTCTCGGCGATCTCGGCCTCGCACGTCGCGTTCGCCTCGGTCCGGATGGAGCCGGTGTTCATGATGGTCGGTGAGGCCGCCGGCTGCGCCGCCGCACAGACGGTGACCGCCGGAACGACGGTTCAGGACATCGACTATGAGACGCTGCGCAAGGCGTTGCTGCGCGGTGGCGCGGTCCTGGCCTGGCCGCCGACGCGGTGAACGAGGGGGGTGGAGGCGTGGGCAGGCAACCGACCCGGGGTTCGCGACAGGCGGACATCGCCCGGGAGGCGGGGGTGTCGCAGTCGACGGTGTCGTTGGTGCTGAGGGGGGCGGGTGACCTCAGCCGGATCTCGGCCGAGACCCAGCGCCGGGTGCTCAGTGCCGCCCGCCGGCTGCGCTATCCCGGCACGTCGGTTCCGCGTACGCCGACGGACCGGCGGGCGGCACCGCACCTGCTCGGGGTGCACACCTTCGAACCGATCTTCCCGACCAGCGCCCGGGACTACTACTTCGAGTTCCTGCAGGGCATCGAGGAACAGGCCGGCGTCGAGGGGTGCAACCTGGTGCTGTTCACCGCCGCGCGCGACGAGGGTGGGGTGCGGCGGATCTACCGTGACGGGGTCAACGGGCTGCGTCAGGCCGCCGGAAGCGTGCTGCTGGGCCACCACGCCAACCGTGACGACCTCGCGCAACTCGCCCGGGACGGGCACCCGTACGTCTACATCGGACATCGTGAGGTGCCCGGAGTGGAGATCTGCTACGTCGGCGGCGACTACCGCTCCGCCACCGGCCGGATCGTCGACGACCTCGTCGCCCTGGGGCACCGGAGCTTCGGCTACCTGGGCGAGGTGATCCGGTACGAGACCCAGGCCGACCGCTGGGAGGGTTTCGCCTCCGGGCTGGACCGGTTCGGGCTGACCGTGCCGACGCCCGCCTTCGCCCGGCCGGAGCAGTTGACCGCGAACTGGCTGGACAGCACCCTCGCCGCCGGCGCCACCGCGATCCTGGTCGAGTCGGTCAGCCTGCTCCGGGTCCTGGCCGCGATGATCAGTCTGCGCGGGCTGGCCGTGCCCGACGACGTCTCGGTCGTGCTCCTGGTCGACGACCCGGACGGTGAGTTCGGCCCGGACCGGTGGGCGTCCCTGCACATCCCGCGCAACGCGATGGGGCGGCGTGCGGTGCAGATGCTGATCGCGCTGCTCAGCGATCCCGAGGGCGACCACGAGCGGCAGGTCCTGCTGCCCTGCGCGCACCGACTCGAGCCGACGGTCGCGCCACCCCGGAACTGACCGCGCCGCCGGTGAACAGAGCCGGTGGTCAGGACCGGCGGCCCGGGCCGGCGGCCGGCGCCGGGAAAAGCGGCTGCGCATGCGGCGCCGGATGTGCTGGGATCCGCCGATGACCGACGAACGTGCCGCCTACCAGGCGGTCAGTGACGAGGCGATCGCCCGCTATCTCGACCAGCGTTACGCCGAGGGCGCCGACCTGGTCCGGGCCGCCCGGTCACGCCTGCCCGGATACCGTTCCGACCTCGCCCACCTGGCCGCCTGCCTGCTCAGTCGGGCCGGTCGACCGGCGGAGGCGCTCGCCGAACTGCGTGCGGCGTACGAGGCGGGCGGCTGGTGGCACCGGCGGATCCTGGTCGACGACGACGACCTCGCCCCACTGCACGAGCTGGACGGTTTCGCCGAACTCGTCGAGCGCTCGCACGCCCGGGCGACCGCCGCCGGGCCGGCAGCCCGACCTCCGCTGCTGCATCGGCCTGCCGGGCCGGCCCGGGGACTGCTGGTCGCCCTGCACGGCGCCGGCCAGGACGCCCACGACGCGGTGACCCAGTGGCGGGCCGCGGTCGACGCGGGCTACCTGCTGTTGGCGCTGGACTCCTCGCAACGCAACACCCCGACGTACCGGTCCTGGCCGGATCCGGAGGTGGCGGACCGGGACATCGGCGAGGCCCTCGACCGGCTGCTGCCGGCCGACCGGGAACTTCCGCTGGTCACCGCCGGTTTCTCCGCCGGCGGTCGGCAGGCGGTCCGGTGGGCGCTCGCCGCCCGACCCGGCACGCCGGTCGGCTTCCTCGCGATGGCCCCGGCGATCGGCCCGGACGATCTCGACCCGGGTTGGCTGCCCGGGGCCGTCGGGCGCGGCCTGCGCGGCACGGTGCTGCTCGGCGCCGGGGACGACGACGTACGCGACAACGCGCTGGCCGCCCTCGACACGCTCCGCCACGCCGGCGTCGACTGCCGGCTCGACGAGATCCCGGAACTCGGTCACGACTTTCCCGCCGACTTCGCCTCGCGCCTGCCCACCCTGCTGGCGGACCTGCCCACGGTCTAGATCCAGGCGGCCCACTCCGGCCCGGCGGACGGGCTGGTCGGCCCGGATCGGGCCGCCCGGAGCACGGTGACGTCACGGACCCGGCGGGTCCACGGCCGGACCCGCACGGTGACCACGTCGCCCAGCCGACACCGGTCCGCCAGCTCCTGCGGCAGTACCCAGGCCCGGAGCCGGGCACTGTGGCCGTCGTCGACGACCAGGTGGTGGTTCACCGGCCGGTTCGGACCGTCGTCCCGCACCGCGTACTGCCACACCTGGTGCCAGATCACCTCTCCGGAGACGTCCACGGGCGCGACCAGGGCGATCACCACCCGTACCGCGACGTACGCCGCGTAGCCGAGCGCGGCGAGGCCGAACAGGACAAACCCGAGCAGGATCGGATCGGCCGCCTCCCACAGCGTGGCGTACCCGCCGGAGGCCAGCGCGTCGCCGAACCACAGCCGGCCCGGTACCCCGACGAGCGAGCCGCCGAGTACACCCGCGCAGACCGCACGGAACCCCAGCCAACCCAGTGACTGGCCGTGCAGCAGGGTCCGGCCCGGATAGCTGACCCAGACCTGTCGCCAGGCGCCGCCGTACGACGACCACAGCCGTTCCCGGTCCGCCATGCCCAGCTCGATCAGTCGGGAGGCCAGCCGGGCCAGGCCGAACGCGGCGCCGTACGACAGGTGCCGGTGCCACTGGCCTACCGCGACCGGCGGCACCTCGGCCAGCGCTCCCTGCCCGGCCAGCCACGAACCGAAACCCCGCCAACGGGCGGCCGCGGCCCGGCCGGCGGGGGTGTCCCGTTCGCCCAGGTCACGACCGGTGACGCTGACGAGCACGGTGGTGGTGACCAGGAAGGCGGCGATCCCGCCGACGATGTGGTCGCCGTTGCGGTCGGCCAGGTCGTCGGTGCCGACAAGATGGTGTACGAAGCCGACGGTGACCGCCAGCGCCGCCACCCCGCCCAGTACGCCGAGCGCGGTGACCAGACGCTTCGGGAACCGGCGACGGGACAACCCGAGCTGCCGGGCCTCGGCCACCACCGCCCGGCGGAACGCCTTCGACCACGCCGCCGAACGGTTGACGTCGTGGAAGCCCAGGGCGGCCAGCGGCACCTGGCCACCCGCCGCCCGTTCCGCGACCCGGCTCAGCACCAGCCGTTCGGGCCGGCTGAGCCCGTCGGATGGCTGACCGGTCGGTTGGACGGTGGTGGCCCGGGGGTCCGGTCCCGGCTGACGGAGCACGAGGTGGCCGCGGGCGGCGAGGTCGAGCAGGGTCGCCCGGGCTGCGTCGGAAGTGCCTTGCCATCTGCTGACCAGCAGGTTGACCACCGCCGGCGACTCCGGGCCGGGTGGTGCCGACGCCGGCGCCCCCGGCGCGTCGTACCGGGGACGGGTCACCAGCCGGGCGATCCAGTAGGCGACCGTCCAGCCGGCCAGGCCGATCACCGGGAGGCCGACTTCGACAGCCCAGTCGATGGTGCGCATGGTGGGGCTCCTGCGGGTGGCCGGCTCCGCCGGGCAGCCACCCGGCGATCGCCCCCATGATGTTCGCCGGCCCAGTCAAGCGGGAAGATCCGTCCGGACCTCCGACCTGGTCCGCCAGGTTCGTGAGCTCCGGTGCCGGGACGGGTCGCCCGGCACCGGGGTGCACCGCGGTCGTCCTACCCGGCGAGCAGCTCCCGGACCCGGGGGATCACCTTCGTGGCGTACAGCTCGATGGTGTTCAGCAGCTGGTCGTGCGACAGCGTGCCGTGCGAGTACTTGAGGTCGAAGCGCTGGAGGCCGAGGGTCTGCACGGTGTTCGCGATCTTGCGGGCCACGGTCTCCGGCGAACCGACGTGCCAGGCGCCCTCGGCGACGTCGGCGTCGAACCGGTCCCGGGTCATCGGAGGCCAGCCACGTTCCCGGCCGAGCCGGTTGAACAGTGTCCGGGCGTGCGGCCAGAGCAGGTCGGCCGCCTCCTGGTCGGTACCGGCGACGAAGCCGGGCGCGTGCACCGCCACCGGGAGAGGTTCCCGGCCCAACTCGGTGAGCGCCCGGTGGTAGAGGTCGACATACGGCGCGAAGCGGGCCGGACTGCCGCCGATGATCGCCAGCACCAGTGGGAAGCCGAGCCGGGCGGCCCGGACCACCGACTCCGGACTGCCGCCGACGCCGATCGAGGTACGGATCCGTCCGGACTCCGTCTTCGGATACACGTGCTGCTTCTCCAGCGGACTCCGTACGGTGCCCTGCCAGGTCACCGGCTCCTCGGTGAGCAGTTGCGCCATCAGCTCCGCCTTCTCCGAGAAGAGCCGGTCGTAGTCGGTGAGCTCGTAGCCGAAGAGCGGGAAGGACTCGACGAACGAGCCCCGGCCCAGGATGATCTCGGCTCGTCCCCGGGAGACCGCGTCGAGGGTGGCGAAGCGCTCGTAGACGCGTACCGGATCGTCGGAGCTCAGCACGGTGACCGCGGTACCGAGTCGGATCCGTTCGGTGCGACCGGCGATGGTGGCGAGCACGATCTCCGGCGCCGAGACCGCATAGTCGTCGCGGTGGTGCTCACCCAGCCCGAAGGCGTCGACGCCGAGCCGGTCCGCGAGGACCGCCTGCTCGACCACGTTCCGGATCACCTGCGCGTACGGGAGCCGCTTGCCCGCCGCGTCGACGGTGACGTCGCCGAACGTGTCCAGACCGAATTCCACCTCGGTCGCCATGTTCTTCCTCCTGGCCTCGATGCGCCGGTCGTACCCGTGCGTCCGGCTGCCTTCGGCCGTGTAACGGTGGCGTCGTCGGTCGCATTCCCCGGACGACGGGCGGGAAACTGGCCAGCTCGGAGCGGTCGCCGATCCCCGGCCGGCGCGGCCGGGCCGGCCGGCTCTACGGCGGCCAGGTTCCACGGCGCCTGCCGGCTCTACGGCGGGTGCCGGCACCACGGCCCTCGGGGGTCGTATCGCAGCGGGCGCCGGGCGGCCGGCAATCGGATGGCTCGGCGCCGGGCGGCGACGGCATTGTCACCGGGCCGGCCGCGGGACTCCGGTGCGACTTCCGGAACCCGCCTCTGCAGCGATGCTTCGCAGTTCGTGCCCACAATCCCCGGCATTGACCCGGTGACCGGAGCATGATGTGATCCCCCAACGCGAAAAATCTTCGATATTTCGATCAAACCTCTGGGGGTCGATCGTGGTCGGAATCCGCCGTCCCACCTTCGTCGCGGCGCTGCTGCTCAGTCTCGTCTCCGCCGGCACCGTCGCGGTCGTCGCGACACCAGGTCCGGCGGCGGCGAACCTGCCGACCGCGGCGGTCGCGCTCGGGGACAGCTTTGTCAGCGGCGAGGGCGCCGGGGCGTACCAGCCGGTGACTGACGTCAACGGCACCGCCCAGGGCTTCCCGGGCTGGTCCGCGCCGAACAGCAACGCCTTCTTCTGTCACCGGTCGGCGAACGCCTCGCTGCACCAGGCGAACCTGCCCGGCATCCAGGCCCGGTTCAACCTCGCCTGCTCGGGCGGGCAGCCGTACGACGTCAGCAACGCCTCGGCGACCCGGGCCAAGGGGCGTACGGTCGCCGCGCAACTCGACCAGCTCCGGGCGGTGGCGCAGACCCACGACATCGACCTGGTGCTGCTCGGTCTCGGTTCCAACAACAGCTCGTTCACCTTCGGCGACGTCGCCTCCGACTGTGCGAACCGGTTCATCGCCGACGCCTGGACCGGATGGTGGGAGTTCTGGGCCTACCTCGGTGGACCGGTCGAGCAGGCACCCTGCGCGGCCGGCGACCTGGCCACCCCGGCGGAGTTCTCGGCGGCCACCGCCGAGACGGCCTCGGCGGTCCGGCAACTGCTCGACACACTCGCCCAGGTCGACACCGACGGCCAGCACCGGATCGTCTTCCAGGACTACACCAACCCGCTGCCGCTCGACCTCGAGTCGCGTTACCACGAGGAGGACAACCGGGACGACAGCCGGGACAAGTTCCGGGCCCTCGGCGCCGAGCGCTACGCGGCCGGCTGTCCGGTGCACCGGGCCAGTCTCGCCGCCGGCCACCTCTTCTCCACCGGCCTCGGCACCCTCGTACAGTCGACGCACGCCACCATGCGTGCCGAGTTTCCCGCCGCCGACCTGGTCTACCTGAACGTGCAGCGGGCCTTCGACGGTGCCCGGCTCTGCGAGACGTCGAGCAGCCCGACCGGTGCCCTCGCCACCCCGATCCGGTTGCAGGACGGGCCCACGGGCGTGCCGGTCACCAGTCTCTCCGGCTACGACAAGATCGCCATCCAGCGGATCGCCAACGCCTGTGTCACGTACTTCCAGACCTGCCAGGAGTCGTGGCACCCGAACGCGGCCGGGCACGCGGTGCTCGGGCAGTGCCTGACCGGGGCGGCGGCCACTCCGAACCGTACGGTCGCCTGCGTACGCGCCGGCAACGGCACGATCACCGTCAGCTGACCCCGCCCCGCCTCCGGGCGTTCGGACGGGCCCCTTCCTGGACAGGAAGGGGCCCGTCCCTGCCTAGCGGACGGTCACGAAGACCGGGTTGGAGTAGAACCAGAGGTCACTCCACGGGCTCTCCAGCCCGTCGGCGAGCGGCTCGGCCTCGTCGGTGCTGGTGCCCCGTACCCGGGCGTAGAGGTCGGTCTCGACGTTGCGCAGGGTGTGCCGGATGACGTACTCGTCGCCCTGCCGGCGCCAGTCGCGCGGGCCGAACCGGCCGACGACCTTGGTGGTCGGGTTGGTGTCGGCGTCGCGGTTGGTGACCGGCCCGGTGACCTGCCCGACGATCAGGTCGACCCGCCGGACCTGCGGCCGGTCGCCGTTGTGGTTGGTGCCCTGCAGCGGCCGGAACCGGATCTCGATCTCGACGTCGGTCCGGTTGCGCCGGCTCAGGGTGATGCTCTCGCCCACCGACGCCTCCCGGCCCTGACCCCGGGCGGTGACGTCGAGACCGGTGATCAGGTCACCGGTGGTGACGAAGATCCGGCCGGTACGCAGCGCGTCCATGATGTCGCCATAGTCCTGGCGCGCGTGGACGTAGGTCTTGCTGTACTCACCCGGCCAGAAGTCGGAGCCGCCCCGGGTCCAGTGCACGTGCGAGTCGGACGTCGCGGTGATCCACCAGCGCCGGCCCTCACCCAGCAGCGAGTCCCAGAGCCCGCCGACCCGGGCGGTCATCTGGTCGAAGCCGCCGTGCGTCGGGTAGTTGCCGTAGCCGCCCCGCGCGCCGCCGTTGAGCGGGCCCGCCTGGTGGCCGGGCGCACCCTCGAAACCGACGTAGATGTCCGGGGCGGTGTCCTGGTTGTTACGGAACTCGTGCGGGGTGTCCTGCCCCCAGACGCCCCAGCCCGGGGCGGACCGCGCCGCGTGGTGGGCGATCACCAGCGGCTTGTGCGGCATGTGCTTGGCGTACGACAGGAACTCGACCATCTTGGCCTCGGTGTCGCGGCCCTTGTCGGCGGGGTACGGCTCGTTCTTGGCGAACTTGCTCTCCAGGTCGTAGAGCATCTTCGCCTCGTCGTCGTGCCGCGGGATCATCAGCGTGTGGTGGTCCATCGCGGGCGCGTCGAACTCCATGCCCCAGAACTGCAGCACCTCGGGGACGAGGCGGCGGGAGAGCAGCAGGTCCGGGTACGCCTGCTCCAGGTTGACCTTCGAGTGGTTCGGGCCGCCGTGGTCGGTGCACATGGCCCAGGTCAGGCCGAAGTTCTTGGCCATGATCGCGTTTGTCACGATCGGGTAGACCGCGTCGGCGCCCTTGACGAATTTCGGCGGGTTGGTCGACGTGTCGTAGTCGCCGCTGTACTCGGAGTGGATGTGGTGGTCGCCGGCCCGCCAGGCACGGTTGCGCGGGGTGGCGTGGGACGCTTCGGGGTGCTCGTCCTTGCCGTGTGCCCGGGCCGCACCGCCACCGACGAGCGGGCTGGCGGCGGCGAGCGTCGCGCCCACTCCCGCGTACTTGACGAGCTGGCGCCGCGAAACCTGCGAACGCTCGGAATCTTCTCGCATGTGGAGCCTCTCCTCGAGACAGCCGTGGCTGTGACCAGCGGGGAGTCTCGAGGCGCCGGCTGAATACCGGGTGAACAAAGATCAGGATGGTCGGAAACAGTCAGGCCCGGGGGCCTGAATCGGCCTCCGTCTCCGTCACCCGCCGTGGTCCGGGTCCCCGGCACGGCGTTGCCCGGCCAGGCGCTGCCCGACACACCTTTGCCGGACACGACGCTGCCCGGTCGGCTGCTCAGCAGTCACAACCGCAGCAGTCACAGTCGCAGTTACAGTTGCAGCCGTCGCACCGCCCGCACCAGCACCGGTCACTGCAGCCGCTGTTGTGGTGCTTGCTCCAGGAGGGCTGCCACAGTCCACAGGTGCAGGTCACCAGGGCGCAGGCACCACCGGTGACCAGCGGTGCCGAGCAGCCCTCCGGACGCCGACCCGGCGCCGGCTCGGCCGGATGACCGGTCGGATGGTCGGCCGGGTGGTGGCTGGGCTGGTCCGGCCCGGCGGGACGGACCACCGGCGCGTCCGGGCCGGCGGTGGGCGCCGTCGGACGAGGGTCGGCCGCGAGGGCGAAGGTCCGCTCGATGGCATGTCCCACCTCCCGGACCAGCAGGGCCTGGACCAGCGTCCGGTTCGGCAGCACTGCGTCGGCCAGGGCGAGTCGCAGACCATGGTGCGCGTCCTCGCAGAGCCGGCGGGCCTCCGCCAGGTCGGTCCCGGTCGCCCGGAGCGGGTTGAAGGCGTCCCTGGCCACGTCGTCGGCGTGGTCCTCGACCGCGTCCAGCAGGTGCGCGATCCGGCCGAAGTAACGTCCGGCCTCGGCCAGCGGGTCGGCGTTGCCGGGCAGGCCGGCCAGCACCGCGGTGTGCGCGAAGGCGGCGGCGACAGCGGTCTCGGCCGGCTCGGTGGCGGTCAGCACCGGTACGCCGGGTCGCAGTTCGCGCTCCAGGGTCGCCTGTCGGGCCACCGCCTCGACGAGGACGCCGGTGTCGAAGCCGACCTTCCCGGCGGTCCGCGCGCCGGCTCCCGCCCAGCCGTCGGCGAGCCGGTCGGCCACCGCCGCGAACGCGGGGACCCGGAGCGCGCCGTCCCGGTCACCGACGTGGTCACGGGTCTTGCCGGCGGCGAGCACCAGGGAGACCGCGGCGGCCAGCCGGGCGCCGGGATCGGTCGACGGAAGCACGTCGGCGGACCGGAAGCCACGCAGCGCGCACGGCGCCGCCCGCCGGTAGCCGACCGGCGTCGTGTGCTGGGCCTCCAGGAGTACGCTGACCAGCAGCCCGTCGTAGTTCGTGGTGAGCCGGGCCCGGTGTCCGTGCTCGTCGCGCAGGGTCAGACAGAGCCCACACAGGTGACCGAGCCAGGCGGCGTGCAGCTTGCCGCACATCCGGTGCTTACAGGGCCGGACGATGCCGAACACGGTTCCTCCCAAGATCATTAGCTGCTCAGGGGCGGAGCGTAGCGCCTTTCGTTGCCGGCCACCGCCCCGCGACGCCGAGGGGTCAGGACCCGGCCGCACCTCCGGTCCCGCCCGCGATCTGATATGGCCGTTTATCGCCGGTTATGGTGCTGAAACCGGTTATCGTCGGTGCTGTTGTCGTCGGCGGGCCGGTTGCCGCGCACTCCGACCGTTGACGGACCGGGGGAGGGCCGCTCATGCGGGAGATCGTCGGAGAGACGCTGGCCCGGCGTCTGGTCGACTGGGGTGTCGACACCGTCTTCGGCCTGCCGGGCGACGGCATCAACGGGTTGATGGAAGGCTTCCGGCGGCAGCGCGAGCGGCTGCGGTTCGTCCTGGTGCAACACGAGGAGGCGGCGGCCTTCATGGCCGCCGGGTACGCCAAGGGCACCGGCCGGCTCGGCGTCTGTGTCGCCACCTCCGGTCCCGGCGCGATCCACCTGCTCAACGGCCTGTACGACGCCAAACTCGACCATGCCCCGGTGCTGGCGATCACCGGAGAACCGGAGACCTCCGTACTCGGCTCGTACTACCAGCAGGAGGTACCGACCGGACCGCTCTACCGGGAGGTCGCCGCGTACCACCTGACGGTGACGAATCCGCAGCAGCTGCCCGGGGTGGTCGACATCGCGATCCGGAACGCGCTGGCCAACCGGACCGTGGCACACCTGAGTCTCCCCGCCGACATCCAGGTCGCCGCCGCCTCCGCCGACCCGTACCGGCACGTCAGCCCCGGAACACCGTCGGCGAGCAGCCCGAGTGTCTCCGCGCCGGTGCTGCCGGCGACGGAGGAGGAACTGGCCCGGGCCGCCGAGGTGCTCAACGCCGGGCACCGGGTCGCCATGCTGGTCGGGATCGGGGCGCGGGACGCCCGCGACGAGGTGCTGGCGGTCGCCGACACGCTCGGCGCGCCGATCGTCAAGACCCTGCCCGGCAAACAGGTCGTCCCCGACGACCACCCGCTCACCACCGGCGGCCTCGGGCTGCTCGGCACGAAGCCGAGCGAGCAGGTGATGGAGGAGTGCGACACCCTGCTGATGGTCGGCACCGCCTTTCCGTACGGGAAGTACCTGCCCGCGCCGGACCAGGCCCGGGTGGTGCAGGTCGACCACGATCCCAGCCGGATCGGGCTGCGGCTGCCGGTGGAGGTCGCGCTCGCCGCGGACGCCCGGCTGGCGCTGCGGGAGCTACGGCCGCTGCTGACCCGGCAGGCGGACCGCTCCTTCCTGATCCGACACCAGCAGGGCCGCGACGAGTGGCGGGCCGACCTACGGGCGCTGCGGGACGCCGGCCGGAGCCCGATCGCGCCGCAGTACCTGATCGGCTGCCTCGACGAACTCGCCGCCGACGACGCCATCCTCACCTGCGACTCGGGCACCGTCACCACCTGGTCGGCGCGGTACTGGACGATCCGGGGCCGGCGTGAGTACTACCTCTCCGGCAACCTGGCCTCGATGGCGTGCGGACTGCCGTACGCGATCGCGCTGCAGCACGCCTTCCCGGGCCGGCAGGTGATCGCCTACGTCGGTGACGGCGGCTTCGCGATGCTGATGGCCGAGTTCCTCACCGCCGTCCGGCACGAGTTGCCGGTCAAGGTGGTGGTGAACAACAACAACGCGTACGGGCAGATCCTCTGGGAGCAGATCATCCTCGGCTACCCCGAGTACGCCGTCCGGCATCGGCAGCCGGAGGCGGACTTCGCCAGCTGGGCGACCGGCTGCGGTGGGTACGGCGTCCGGGTCACCGACCCGGGACAGGTGTCGGAGGCGATCCGGGCGGCGTTGGCCCATCCGGGTCCGGCGCTGGTCGACTGCGTGGTCAACCCGAACGAGCCGCCGATGCCCGGCAAGATCCGCTACGAGCAGGCCAAGGCGTTCACCGAGTCGTTCCTGCGTGGGCAGCCGCACAAGGTGGCCACCCTGGCCACCGTCGCCCGCGACAAGATCAACCAGCTCCGTTCCTGACCCGGGCGTCTTGTCCCGCCGACGGCGAACGGCGTCTGTCGCCCACCGTTTATCGGCTTGCGCGGCCTGTCGTGCCCGCGCCATGATCTTCGCCATGTTCACGAGGAAGGGCGACTTCCGCCCGCAACGGTGAGGGCCGTGCCGCCGACCGACCGGTCGGCCGACCTCGGCTCCTTGCCCGGCCTGACGTCCGCGTCGGCGTTCCTGTGCCCGCCGCCCACCGCCGCCGGTCCAACCCACCGCTCACCGACCTCGTCGGCGCAGCCCGCCGGTTCGCCGGTCGGGTTCCGAAGGTTCGACCATCCTGGCCAGGCCCTCCGGTGGCGACGACCGACCGGTCCGGTCGCCTGCTGCGCGCCGGTTGTCGGGCGTGAACCGGCCGGCCCGGCCCGGCCGGCGGTCCGTCGCCCGACGACCGCAGTGCGGCAACCGTCGCATGGCCGCCAGCGGTCCCGACTCCGTCCCTGTCGCGCGCCCCACCACCCACAGCCTGGAGGTAACCCGATGAACGATGCCCTGGCCGAGGCCCGTGAGCTGATCGAGGCCGGTGATCCGGCGGCGGCGGCACGGCGGCTGCGCGCGATGGCGGACCCGGTGCCCCTCGGCGATCTGGCTCCGGTGGTCGAACGGCTCGCCCGGCTGGTCGGCCTGGACGACCTGGCCGGGGCCTCGGCCCGGCTGGCCGCCGACCCGGACCGGACCCGGACGCTGTACGACTTCGGGTACGCCTGCGTCGAACACGACCTGGCGTTCCTGGCGGTACCGGCGCTGACCGAGGCGCTACGCCGGGCACCCGACGCCGACGGCGTACTCGCCGAACTGGCCGTGGCGTTGGAGGAGGAGCAGCGGCACGCCGAGGCGGTGGCCGCGCTCGAACGACGCGGGGACAGCCTGCCCGCCTGGCCGCACCGTTACCTGCTGGTCTACAACGCGCTGATGGCCGGCGACCTGGAGCGGGCGGGACGGCATCTCGACCGGCTGCCCGCCCCGGAGGACGGAGACTGGCGGCCGGCCCACGAACGGGTGACCCGGATGGTGGCCCGGGCCGCCCTGCTCGTCGGGGAAGGCGCCCTCGACCGGCGGGACCTGCGGGGCTGGCACTTCGTCCTCACCGGCGGTGTGCTGGGCACCCTGTCGCCGTACGGCTTCGACGCGGGAATGACCGGGCGGTACGCGTACCAGCAGGACAGTTTCGACCTCTGCCGGCTCGGCCTGGACCGGCTGCGGCTGGTCCTGACGGCGACGGGCCGGCGGCCGGAGTCGTTGGCACTGCTGCCGGACCGGTCCAGCCGGATCCTGGGGCTGGCCGCGGCGGAACTGCTCGGACTGCCGGCCGTTCCGTTCGGCGCCGAGCGCCGGAACACCCTGGTGGTGGCGTACGACCTCACCGAGGTCGAGGACCGCGACGTGCTGGGCGCACTCCGGGAGCGCGCTGCGGGGGAGATCCTGTTCGAACACGGCACCTGCTGGACCAGCCCGCCACCGGTCTCCGCCGACGTCAGCACTCTGCTGGCACAGTTTCTCGTGGCGCCGTGGGGCGAGCGGCTGCGGCAGCGACCGGACGGCTCGGTGGGCCAGGAACCGGCCGACGACCGGTCGGTCGAGGAACTCGCCAGCGAGGTTGTCCGCGCCCAGGGCGAGCCGGACGCTGGTGACGGTGAGACGCCGCCGGACCCGGACGAGACACTTGCCCGCTTCGGGGCGACCGTCGTCGACGGGTGGCTGACCGGCCCCCGTGACCGGGTCCGGTCCTCCGGACCGGTGCCGAGTTCCCGGTTCAGCTGACCCCCGTGGTGTCAGGAAGGACCCCTTGCTGAGCAGCGGCTGCCGCCCGGCGACAGGAAGGGGTCCCTGCTCACAGCCGGAGGCTGTCGATCGCGGCCGTGACCAGTTCCTCGGGCGTCAGCGAGACGTCGAGGGTGACGATCCGTTCGTCGGGCTCGGGTCGCTCCAGGGTGGCGAGCTGGGAGTCGAGCAGGCTCGCCGGCATGTAGTGGCCGGTGCGTCGGGCCATCCGGGCCCGGATCACCTCGGCGGATCCGTCGAGCAGGACGAAGTCGAGGCTCGGCGGGCCCTGGCGGAGCACGTCCCGGTAGGAGCGTCGCAGCGCGGAGCAGGCGAGCACCGTCGAGGTTCCCTCGGCGGCCCGGGCCGCCATCCAGGTGGCCAGTTGGCGCAGCCAGGGCCAGCGGTGTTCGTCGCCGAGCGGTACGCCGGCCCGCATCAGCGCCACGTTCGCCGGTGGGTGGAAGTCGTCGGCCTCGACGAAGGCGAGTCCGGTGGCGGCGGCGATTCCCCTGGCCACGGTGGTCTTGCCCGACCCGGACACCCCCATCACGACGATGTGCCGGGTCGGGCGGACCAGACCTGGGACGGACCGGCCGTCACCAGTCATGGACGGTCCCGTCCTTGAGGCGGTTGAACGGCAGGTACGCCGGCACGTACGGGAACCGGGCGGCGGCCTCCTCGTCGAGTTCGACGCCGAGTCCGGGCTGTTCGCCCGGGTGCAGGTAGCCGTCGGTGAAGGTGAACGACTGCCGGAACACCTCGTCGGTCAGCGGCCCGTGCTGCATGTACTCCTGGATCCCGAAGTTGTGGATCGCCAGGTCGAGGTGGAGTGCGGCGGCCATCCCGACCGGGGAGATGTCGGTCGGGCCGTGGATGCCGGACTTGATCTGGTACTGCGCGGCGTAGTCGAGGAGCTTGCGCATGGCGGTGATGCCGCCGGTGTGGGTGACCGCCGAACGGACGTAGTCGATCAACTGGTCCCGGATCAGCGTCTGGTAGTCCCAGACCGTGTTGAAGACCTCGCCGATGGCCAGCGGGGTGGTGGTGTGCTGCCGGACCAGCCGCAGCGCCTCCTGGTTCTCCGCCGGGGTGCAGTCCTCGAGCCAGAACAGGTCGTACGGCTCCAGCGCCTTGCCGAGCTTGGCGGCCTGGATCGGGGTCAGCCGGTGGTGCGCGTCGTGCAGCAGCGGCAGTTCGGGACCGAACTCGTTGCGGACCGCCTCGAAGACCCCGGGCAGGTGCCGCAGGTAGGCGCGGCTGTCCCAGTCCTCCTCGGCGGGCAGCGGGATGCGTTGCGCCGGCTCGTAGTCGTACCGCTTGCCGTCGATGCTGGGCTGGGTGGCGACCCCGTAGACGGCGTTGATCCCGGGCACCGAGGTCTGCACCCGGATCGACCGGAAGCCGAGTTCCAGGTGGTGCCGGATCGAGTCGAACAGTTCCGGCAGGTCCCGGCCGGAGGCGTGGCCGTACGCCATAATGCCGGTCCGGGATGCCCCGCCGAGCAGTTGGTACAGCGGCATGCCGGCGGCCTTCGCCAGGATGTCCCAGAGCGCGACGTCCACCGCCGCGATCGCCGCCATGGTGACCGGGCCGCGCCGCCAGTACGCGGACCGGTAGAGGAACTGCCAGGTGTCCTCGATCCGGTGCGGGTCCCGGCCGATCAGCAGCGGTACGACATGGTCGGTGAGGTACGAGGCGACGGAGAGTTCGCGCCCGTTCAGGGTGCCGTCGCCCAGGCCGGTGATCCCCTCGTCGGTGGTGATCTTGAGGGTGACGAAGTTGCGGTCCGGACTGGTCACGATGACGTCCGCGGCGACGATCTTCACGGCGTGCCTTTCTCGGTGGGTCGGTCAGAGAATTGTCGGAGGTCGGCCGGTCCGCGCCGGCACCGGGTGGCCGGTCGGTGGGTTGGCCGCTCGGTGCGGGGTGCGGTTCACCACTCCGCGAACGAGCCGTCGGGGTGTCGCCAGACCGGGCCCCGCCAGCTGTGTCCGCGCTTGTCCGCCAGCCGTACGGCGTTCTCGTCGACCTCGATGCCGAGGCCGGGGCCGGTGAGTCGCAGGATGTGCCCGTCGACGAAGGCCAGCGGGGTGGTGTCCAGCACGTAGTCGAGCACCTCGGCACCCCGGTTGTAGTGGATGCCGATGCTCTGCTCCTGGATCAGGTGGTTGGGGGTGGCGAACGCGACCTGCAGGCAGGCGGCGAGCGCGATCGGCCCCAACGGACAGTGCGGTGCCAGCTGTACGTCGTACGTCTCGGCCAGCGCGGCGATCTTGCGGACCTCGGTGATCCCGCCGGCGTGCGACAGGTCGGGCTGGGCGACCGCGATCCCGGCCTGCAGCACCGGTAGGAACTCCTGCCGGCTGTAGAGCCGTTCCCCGGTGGCCACCGGGGTGCTGGTGCTTCGGACGAACTCGCCGATCAGGTGCGAGTTCTCCGGCACCACCGGCTCCTCCAGGAAGAGCGGCCGGTACGGCTCCAGCAGCGGTGCGACCCGGCGCGCGTTGGCCAGGGTGAACCGGCCGTGGAAGTCGACCGCGACGTCGCGGTGTTCGCCGAGCACCTCACGGGCGGCGGCGACCCGCCGCACGACACCGTCGAGTTCGGCGACCGAGGCGATCGGGTTCATCCGGCCGGAGGCGTTCATCTTGACCGCGGTGAGTCCGGCCGCGACCTGTTCGGCGACGTGGTCGGCGACCTCGGCCGGTTCGTCGCCGCCGACCCAGCCGTAGATCCGGATCCGGTCCCGGACCGGGCCGCCGAGCAGTTGGTGCACCGGGGCGCCGAGGTGCCGGCCGGCGATGTCCCAGAGTGCCTGGTCGAGCCCGGAGACGGCGCTGGCCAGGATCGGCCCACCCCGGTAGAACGACCCCTTGGTGAGCACCTGCCAGTGGTCCTCGATGCGCAGCGCGTCCCGGCCGACCAGCAGTTCGCTGAGCTGTTCGACGGCGGTGCGGACGGTTTCGGAGCGGCCCTCGCAGGTCGCCTCGCCCCAGCCGACGAGCCCGCTGTCGGTCTCGACCCGGACGAACAGCCACCGTGGTGGGACGAGGAAGGTCTCGACCCGGACGATCTTTGTCATGCTCTGTTTCGACCTCAGCCCTTGGTAGCACCGGCGGTCAGGCCGGAGACGACGTACTTCTGCACGAACAGCGCGATCAGCATGATCGGCAGGGTGACCACGGTGGACGCGGCCATCAGGCCGCCCCAGTCGATGCTGGCGTAACCGACGAAGTCGAAGATCGCCACCGGCAGGGTCTTGGTGTCGGCGCCGGAGAGCACCAGGGCGAACATGAAGTTGTTCCAGGAGAAGATGAAGGAGAGGATGCCGGCGGTGGCGATGCCGGGCGCGGAGAGCGGCAGGGTGATCCGGCGGAACGCCCCGATCGGGGTCAGGCCGTCGACCTGTGCCGACTCCTCAAGTTCCGTCGGCAGGCCGTCGAAGAAGCCCATCATGATGTAGACGATCAAGGGCAGCGACACGAACATGTGGCTGAGGATCAGGACGGTGAAGCCGCCGACCAGCCGCAGGTTGCTGAAGACGTAGTACCAGGGCACCAGCAGGCTGACGCCGGGGATGACCCGGGCCATCAGCACCACCAGCGCCGACCGGCGCATGGTGAACCGGCTCATCGAGTACGCCGCCGGCACGCCGAGCAGCAGCGACAGCGCGGTGGCGGCGAACGCCACCCAGAGGCTGTTGCCGATGAACTGGAGGTAGTTCGCCTGCTGCAGCACCTTCGTGTAGTTGTCGAAGGTGGGGGAGAAGACCAGGGCCTTGCCGGAGTCGTAGATGTCGACGTTGGTCTTGAACGAGGCGCCGACCATCCAGAGCAGCGGGGCCAGCAACGCGACCACCACGACCGCGAGCGCGACCGCCCGGAAGATCTTGTACGCGCGACCCATCACCGCTCACCCTTCTTCTTGGTACGGGAGGTCAGCAGCCACATCGAGCCGATGATGATCAGGAAGAAGATGATCAGAACGGTGGAGGAGATGCCGTACTCGTTGTAGTCGAAGCTCAGCCCGTAGGCGTACACGTTCAGGGTCTCGACCTCGTGGAACGACCCACCGCCACGACCCTTGGTGGCGTAGAGGATGTCGAAGGTCTTCAGCGCGTCGATGCCGCGCAGCAGGATCGCCACCACCACGGTCGGCATCAGCAGTGGCAGGGTGACGTGCCGGAACCGCTGCCAGGCGTTGGCGCCGTCGACCCGGGCCGCCTCGTCCGGCTCGTTCGACAGCGAGGTGAGCCCGGCGAGCAGGATCAGGACCACCATCGGGGTCCACTGCCAGACGTCGATGAAGATGGTCGTCGGCAGCGCGCTGTGCTGGCCGGCCAGCCAGGGCTGCGGGCCGATGCCGATCCAGCCGAGCAGCTGGTTGGCCATCCCGATGTTCGGGTCGAAGATGAGCCGCCACATCATGCCGACCGCGACCGGGGTGGCGACCAGCGGCATCAGGATCGCCACCCGTACCCACCGCTCGCCCCTGAACGGGCGCCACAGCAGCAGGGCGACGGCCATGCCGATGACCACCTCGAAGAACAGTGCGACGCCGGTGAAGCCGATGGTCCGGGCGACCGCCGGCCAGAACCGGTCGGTGTCGGTCAGCACCTCCAGGTAGTTCTGGAAGCCGACAAACTCGGACTCGGCCCGGACCGAGCCCTCGGCGTCGGTCAGGCTGAGATAGAGGGTCCAGGCCAGCGGAAAGATGATCAGCGCCCCGACGAACGCCATGGCCGGCGCGGCGAAGAGCCACTTGCGGTGGTTGTTCGCCCAGCGGGCCCAGCCGGGCGTGTCGTCGAGGGTCGGGGCGGAGGGGTTGACTGCCATGGGAACTCCGGATTCGGGGCCAGGAGAGGGGGCCGTGGGCCGCGTGCCGCGAGCAGGACGGTGGGCGCGAGGGGGCACCGGGTAGGCGGCGCCGGGGTGACGCGCACACCGCGTCACCCCGGCCGGCGGCCTACTTCTCGTCGTCCAGCAGCTTCTGGAACGCCTGGTTGGCGGCCTCCGCCGAGGCGGCGACGTCCTTGCCGGTGATGGCGTCCACGATCGGCTGGCCGACCAGCTCGCGGGACTCGGCCACCTTGACCACCAGCGGGCGGTCGTGCCCGACGCCGTTGGCGGTGCTGACCGCGATCGCGTCCGCCAGGTCCTTCGGGTACGTCGCGATGCCCTCCGGGTTCGCCCAGACCGAGCCACGCGCCCCCGGCACGCCCGCCTTCTGCTGGGCCAGTGCCTGCTCCTTGCCGGCCGCCCACTCGATGAACTTCCAGGAGTTCGCCTGGTTCTCCGACGCGTCGTTCACGCCGAGCGCCCAGGACGGGATGTTGTACGGCTTCGAGCCGGCCGGTCCGGCCGGGAAGGGGGCGAAACCGACGGTGTCGGAGACCTTCGACTTGGCCGGGTCGGTGGCGTTCTTGTAGAGCGAGTTCGCCTCGGTGTAGAAGGCTGCCTTGCCCTGGGTGAAGATGGCCATCGCCTCGGACCAGCTCATGTCGGTGCTGATGTTCGCCGGGCCGTGCTCGCGCAGCAGCCCGCCGTAGAAGGCGTACGCCTGCTTGGCCTGCTCGGTGTTGACCGAGGCCTTGCCGCTGGCGTCGACGAAGTCGCCGCCGAAGCTGAACAGGAAGCTGGAGAACTGGGTGACGGCGGCGGCCTTGCCGGTCCGGGCCACGAAGCCGGCGGTGCCCGGGTTCTCCGCCTCGATCTTGGCCGCCGCCGCCTTCAGCTCGTCGAGGGTCTTCGGCGGTGCGCTGTAGCCGGCCTTCTGCAGCAGGTCCTTGCGGTAGTAGAGGACCTCCTGCTCGGTGATGATCGGGATACCGACCACCTTGTTCTCGTAGGTGGTGGCCTGCAGCGGGCCGCTCTGGAAGTCGTCGAGGGCGAAGTCCGCGCTGCCTCTGGCCTTGTCGGTCAGGTCGGCCAGGTAGCGGTTCTTGGCGAAGAGCTTCCCCTCCTGCAGCGGGCGGTACATCATCACGTCGATGTCGCTCGAGCCGGCGTTGAGCTTGACGTTGTACTGGTCGGAGAGCTGGTCCTCGCCCAGTTGGGTGACCTCGACCTTGAGTCCGGTCCGCTGCTCGAACTCCGGCAGCGCCTGCTTGATGTTCTCGGTCCAGACGTGGTTGACGAGGGTGACCCGCAGGGTGTTCGAGTCTCCGCCGTCGTCTCCGCCGCCGCAGGCGGACAGGCCGAGGGCAGCCACCACGGCCAGTGAGGTTCCGAATATCGATCGACGCAACACGTCCATCTTCCCTTCACTCGCGAACGACCCGCCGTTGGGCCGCCGCCGCGGATGCCCTACATCCGCTTAGTGCCGGATGCTAAGTCCATAAACCATACGTATGCAATAGCAGAGCCAGCACTGATAAGCTTTGTTGATGGTCCCGCCGTCTTCTGAGGACACCTCCGTCCGTCTGGACGCCGCACCTCCCCGGCTCGCCGGACTCGTCGAGTCAGGGCTGCACGCCCGCCTGCTCGACCAGCTCGGTACGGCTGTCTGCGGTGGTCGGCTCGCGCCGGGGTCCGTGCTCTACATCGACGACCTCGTCGAGCAGTACGCGGTCTCCCGCTCGGTCGTCCGGGAGGTTCTGCGGGTGCTCGCCTCGATGGGCCTCGTCGAGTCCCGCCGCCGGGTCGGCACCCTGATCCGCGCCGCCAGCGACTGGAACGTCTTCGACCCGCAGGTGATCCGTTGGCGGCTCGCCTCCGCCGGGCGGCTCGCCCAACTGCGCTCCATCACCGAGCTCCGGGCCGCCGTCGAGCCCCAGGCCGCCTCGCTGGCCGCCGCTCGGGCCACCCCGGACCAGGCCAGTGACCTGGTCGGACTCGCCGCGAAGTTGTGGGCGGCGGGCACCGCCGGCAACGAGGCCGAGTTCCTCCGCCTCGACATCGAGTTCCATCGCCTGGTCCTGGTCGGCTCGGACAACGAGATGTTCGTCAAGCTGCACGAACTGGTCGCCGAGGTTCTCGCCGGCCGCTACCACTACGACCTGATGCCGCACTTCCCCCACGAGGAGGCGCTGCAGCTGCACGCCGAGGTGGCCCAGGCGGTCCAGCGGCGGGACGGCGAACGTGCCAGGACCGCGATGGTCCAGATCATGGAACAGGCGATGACGGAGATGAGCACCCTCTGGGCGCGTACCGGTGCGGCGCCAATCCCCGCCGACCCCGGTCTCCGCTGATCCCGGTGCCACGGGGTCGGCGCCCACCGGGACGACCCCGGTGGGCGCCGGCGGACCAACACCGGTCCCGGTCGGGTCACCGTGCCTGTGGCGTACCCGGCGGGGTGGAGTCCGAACGGACGGACCGGGCTCTGCGGTACAGCACCCGGACCAGGCCGGCGGCGGAGATGAGGG
Source organism: Plantactinospora sp. B5E13 (assembly GCF_039871775.1). Taxonomy (NCBI): domain Bacteria; kingdom Bacillati; phylum Actinomycetota; class Actinomycetes; order Micromonosporales; family Micromonosporaceae; genus Plantactinospora; species Plantactinospora sp. B5E13. The sequence goes on along the minus strand of NZ_JBDPLT010000009.1, from coordinate 153,861 downwards.
CCCAACTCCCCTCCAGGAGGAGGAAGCCCCACGACCGGTCCGCCAGCGCGATCACGGCGAGCACCGCCGAGCCGACGAGGTTGAGCGTCAGATAGCCGAGGGAATCCGGGGAGAGCCGGGAGGTCTGGGCGGCGGCGAAGGCCGACAGGATCAGCAGGGAACCGATGATCTCGATCAGATCGACAGCAGTCATGGGTTTCTGCGCGCCGTCTTTGCTGGGCCGGGTACGGCTGCGCGCTCGTCCGGGGCGGACACGTTCCGGTACCGCCTGGTGATCGAGACTACCTCGGTGGACCCGTCCGGGCCACCGGCCGGGTTCACCGAGGGGTGGTTGCGGGTCGGCGGACCCGGACCGGCGCCGGCTGGCCGACGGGTGGTTCGATGCAGGCCGGAACCGGGCGAGGAAGGGACGGGCGGGGATGGCCGGCTACGAACGGAACGGACGTGCGGGCGGTGGACGGATCCGCTGGTCCGAGCCGGTACGCCGGGTGCTCACCCGGATGTTCCAGGTCGACGACACCCCGGCGGACCCGTCCGCGGCGGGTGGGCCGGAGGCCGACCGGATCGTCGACTGCGCGACGTACCTGGAGGGTCGTCGGCTGCCGGGACGACCCGACTACCGGGCGGCGCTGGCTGCGGCCCGGCGCGGCCGGGGCTTCGTCTGGCTCGGGCTGCACGAGCCCACCGAGGCGGACTTCGCCCCGATCGCCCGCGCCTTCGGCCTGGACGACCTGGTCGCCCGGCACGCGGTCAACCGCGACCACCGGCCGGCGGTGGAACGGTACGACCAGGTGACCGTGCTGGTGCTGCGGACCACCCGGTACGTGGAGCACTCGGAGCTGACCGAGACCTCCGAGGTGGTGGAGACCGGGGTGGTCACCGTTTTTGTCGGGCCGGCGTTCGTGATCACCGTCCGGCACGGCGCACCGGGCGCGTTGCGGCCGGTCCGGGCCGACCTGGAGTCCCGACCGGCGCTGCTCGCGCTCGGCCCGTGGGCCGTCGGCTACGCGGTCTGCGACCGGCTGACCAGCTCGTACGTCGAGGTCGCCGCCGCCGTGGAGGCCGACATCGACGCGGTCGAGGAGCAGGTCTTCGCCGGGCGGCGCCAGGACCAGAGTGCGCACATCTACCAGCTCAAGCGGGAGCTGATGGAGTTCAAGCGGGCCGTCGCCCCGTTGCAGCGCCCGCTCGCCGCGCTGCTCGACGACCGGGTGCTGCCCCGACCGGTGATCCGGTACTTCCGGGACGTCAACGGCGCGCTGCTGCGTACGGTGGAACGGGTGGCCGCCTACGACGACCTGCTCAACTCGATCCTGCAGGCCCGGCTCGCCCAGGTCAGCGTGGAGCAGAACAACGACATGCGCAAGATCGCGGCGTGGGCGGCGATCTTCGCGGTGCAGACCTTCATCGCCGGCCTCTACGGGATGAACTTCGAGGTCATCCCCGGCTCGGAGCTGCCGTACGGCTTCTTCGCGGTGCTGCTGGTGATGGCGGTCGGCACGGTGCTGATGTACCGCGGTTTCCGCCGGAACAACTGGCTGTGAGGCCGGCACGGGCGGCGGCGGTCCGGGGGGCGGCGGTTTGGTCGACGGTCAGAGCCAGTTGCGGCGTTTGAAGATCAGATAGAGCGTGGTGCAGACCACCAGCATCAGGAACAGCGCGTACGGGTAGCCGAAGACCCAGTGCAGTTCGGGGATGTGGTCGAAGTTCATCCCGTACACGGTGCCGATCAGGGTCGGGGCGAACAGGATCGCCGCCCACGAGGAGATCCGTTTGATCTCCTCGTTCTGCGCGTAGCTCGCCTGGGTGAGGTTCTTGACCTCCTCGTTCTGCGCCTGCGAGACCAGCGTGGCGTTGAGGGTCAGGATGTCGGCCAGGATCTGCCGGAACTCGTACACCCGCTCCGAGGCGGTGGTGGCGTGGTCGGCCACGTCGGCGAGATAACGACGCAGCTCCTCGTCGGTCGCGTACTTCTCGAACCCCGCCTCCAGCCCGCGCAGGATGTCGAGCAGCGGACGGGTCGCCCGCTGGAACTCGATGACCTCCCGGGACAGCTCGTAGATCCGCCGGGTCACCCGGGGGTCGCCGCCGAACACCTCCGTCTCGATCTCGTCGATGTCGTTCTGCAGCCCGCCGACCACCGGGGCGTAGCCGTCGACGACGCTGTCCAGGATCGCGTACAGCACCGCCTCCGGGCCACGTCGGAGCAGGTCGGGGTCGTTCTCCATCCGGCGGCGGACCGCGGTCAGGTCGGGAGCCTGCCCGTGCCGTACGGTCAGCACGAAGTTGGCGCCGACGAAGACGTGCACCTCGCCGAAGTCGACCTCCTCGGCCTCGTCGAGGTACCGGGCGGCCCGGAGCACCACGAAGAGGGTGTCGCCGTACCGCTCCAGCTTCGGGCGCTGGTGCGCGACGATGGCGTCCTCGACCGCGAGCTCGTGCAGGCCGAACTCCTCCGCGACGGCGAGCAGTTGGCGCTCGGTCGGCCGGTACAGCCCGATCCAGGCCATCGTGCCCGGCTGTTCCCGCAGCCGGCGGCAGGTCTCCGACAGACTGGCCGGCCCGTCGATCCGCTGCCCGTCCCGGTAGAGCGCCGAGGTGACGACGCTCTCCTCGGCCGGCGGGGCCTGCTCGGCTCCCCGGGGGTCCATCGAGAGTTCCGGTGGCGACTGCGGGTACCGGTCCTGGGAGCGGCGCAGGGCGCGCTTCGCCGGACGGAGGGCCCGCGAACGCCAGTCGGACATGCAAAGCCTCCACAACGAGACGCCGGTCGACGTGTGCGGCGATCCCTGGAAGGGCTGGTCCAACACGGTCGGCCGACGGCCGTACCGGGCCGCCAGCCCACCTCACCTCCACCCGGTGCCGAGCACGGAAACGGAATCCGGCCGGCCGGCACCGGGTAGGTGACCACCTCCTTCACGTTAGGCCGGTCAACGACCGTTCGCACCCCGAGTCACGGACAACGCCGGGGCCGGTCAGCCGCCGGCCACCGAGGGGATCACCTGGACCTCGGCGTTCTCGCCGACCGGCGCGTCGAGGCCACCGACGTGTCGGCAGTCCTCACCGTCGACGTACACGTTGACGTACCGGCGCAGCGCGCCCTGCTCGTCGCGGAGCCGTCGGGTCAGACGCGGCCAGTGCTCCGCCATCTCGTCGAGGACGGCGCGGAGCGTGCCGGCGGCGGTGATCGTCAACTGGCTCTCGCCGGCGACCTCACCACGCAGCGCGGCCGGCACGAGTACGGTCACCATCGCTACACCTGCGCGGCCCGGACGCAGAGCACGTCGGGCAGGTGGGCGGCGACCAACGACCAGGAGTCCCCCTCGTCCGGGCTGGCGTAGACCTCTCCGGAGCGGGTGCCGAAATAGACCCCGGCCGGGGTGCCGTCGTCCACGCACATCGCGTCCCGGAGCACGGCGGGGTGGAAGGGCCCGGTCGGCAGCCCCCGCGAGGCCGACTCCCAGGTCTGGCCGGCGTCGGTGGAGCGGAAGACCCGGCACCGCCGGTCGACCGGGAAGCGCTCACCGTCCGCCGTCAGGGGAAAGGTGAAGATCGTGCCGCCCCGGCGCGGATGGGCCACCATCGGGAAGCCGAAGTCGCTCGGCAGCCCGTCGGCGATCGACTCCCAGGTGACGCCCCCGTCCCCGGAGCGGTAGACGCCGTGGTGGTTCTGCGCGTACATCTGTTCGGGATTCGCGGCGTCCCGGGCCACCTTGTGCACGCACTGGCCGAACTCCGGCCACTCGTCGGGCAGGAAGTACGCCCGGATGCCGGTGTTCTGGGGGTGCCAGGTCGCACCGGCGTCGTCCGTCGCGTAGACCCCGCCCGTCGACATGGCGACGAGGATCCGGGCCGGGTCGGTCGGATGCGGCAGCACGGTGTGGATCGCCTGGCCGCCGAAGCCCGCCTCCCACTGTTTGCGGTGCGGGTGGTCCCACAGCGGGCGGACCAGCTCGTAGTGGACGCCGCGGTCGACCGACCGGAAGAGCGCGGACGGCTGGGTGCCCGCGTAGACCACGTCCGGCTCGTCGGCCGGGCCGGGGGCGAGCTGCCACACCCGTTCCAGGCTGACCCCGGCGTCGGCGGGAAACGCCAGCGGTGCCTCGGCGGGCTCCTGCCAGGTCGCGCCGAGGTCGTCACTGGTGGCGACGCTCGGGCCGAAGTGGGAACTGGTGACTCCGGCGAGCAGCCGGGGAGTGGACCGGCGGGTGTCGATGGCGACCGAGTAGACCCCGGTCATCGGGAAGTGTGGGCCACTCACCTGCCAACTGGCCCGGCCGTCCTCGCTGGTGGCGAGGAAGAGACCCTTGCCGGTGCCGATCGCGAGCAGGACTGTCATGATCGGTTTCCTTTCCGTCACGGAAGGTGGTCGCCGGCCAGTATGGCGACCGTCACCGACAGAAATGACCCGCCGAGCCCGGAGCCCGGCGGGTCGGGGGCGCGGTTCGACTGTCACCGGCCATCCGGGGCCGGGGTCACTCCGGTGTGCCGTTGAGCATCCACGGCAGGTTGAACTTGCGGAACACGATCGAACGGCGTGAGGTGTCGCTGGCACTGGTGTTCTCGTTGACCTCGACCAACGCCCCGACGTGGTAGTCCGCCGTCTTGGCCAGGCTCGAGTAACCTCCCTCGGCCACGTTGCCGCCGCCCAGTCCGGACCAGGCGGGCAGCGGCGCGTCGCTCAACCGGCGGTACACCGGCCAGCTCCGCCCCTCGTCGTAACTGATCCGTACGGTCATCTTCGTCCGGGTCTCGGTACTGGCCGAGTTCAGGAAGACGATCCGGGTCGGCGAGTCGGTGTTGTACCGCAGGATGGAACCCTGGGCGCGGGGGTCCAGCAGGGTCGGATCGGGGGCGAAGGTGTCGAAGCCGCCCTCGACGGTCCCACGGGCCACCCATCGGCGCTTCGCGGTCTCCCAGACCGAGCCCACGGCCCGGTCGTTGCGCATGAGTCGTCCGTCCCGGAGTTCCAGTACGGTGCCCTCGCTCGTACCCTCCTGGTAGCCGCCGCCGGCGCTGGTCAGTCGCTGCACCTTCCAGGTCGTGCCGTGGTCGTCGCTGTAGATGTTGCGGTGCAGCGCCGGGATCACCAGCCGGCCGGTCGAGGTCTGGACGCCGACTCCGGGACCCATCGCGTCCCAGGCCCAGGTCGTGCCGTTGCCGAACGTTCTCGGCTTGAGCGACGCGCTCATGTCCACCGGGTCGGTCCAGCTCAGTCCGTCGTCGGTGCTGCGGGAGACGTACACCTTGCGGTGCTCCCAGGCGGTGATCCGGGTGGTGCCGGCGTCGCCGTTCTGGCTGTAACCGGCCGGGTTCCAGGACATGAACATCCAGACGGTGCCGGTGTCCCGGTCGACGACCGCGGTCGGGTTTCCCCAGGTCCCCTGCCCGGCGCCGACCACCTCACGCAGGGCGGACCAGGTGGCGCCGTTGTCCGTCGAACGCTTGTAGACCAGGTTGATGTTGCCCCAGTCCCGGTTGTCCGCGGCCCGGCCCTCGGCGAACGCGAGCAGGGTGTCGGACCTGGTCCGCACCAGGGACGGAATCCGGAACGAGTGGTACGTGATGCCGTTGAGCGATTCGCCGCCGCCGCCGTCGAAGAGCAGCCGCTCGCTGTGGCTGGCCGGCGCCGCGACGGCGGGGCCGCCCGCCACCGCCACGCCGACCACCAGGCAACCGACCAGCATCACCGCCGTACTGTTCCGCCAGCTTCGCACCGGGTCTCCTTCCCGATCGTCGTCAGACCAGCAGGTCCTTGTAGTAGATGCTGGCCAGTCGGTTCGGCGCGTCCCGGGAGGCGAAGCCGAAACAGAGCCGTGCGGTGGCCGGGTCGGCGGCGTTGGTGAGCTGCACCGCCATCCCCTCCGGCTCCCGGAACGACAGTGAGTAGCCCGCCTGCGACCACGCCCGCTGTACCACCGCGCCGGTGTTCAGGTCGACGGTGGTGATGTGCATGTTGCCGTGCTCGGCCTCGACCGAGTCGTACGTGCCGTACGCGCTGCCCTCCAGCAGATAGAGGTAGCGGCCGAAGCTGGTGTAGCCCTGGAACGGTCGTTCGGCGGCGACCACGGCCGGCTCGTCGACGGTCGCCAACGGGGTGTACGTCCCGGCCTTGACCGCGGTCAGGTCGAAGGCGGAGATCCGCATCCGTCCACCGAGCGAGTAACGCATGATCAGTCGGTTGTGCACGGCGTCGACCGAGGCGGTGGTGTTGGTGGCCCCGGCGATCGGACTGTGCTTCTCCATCGGTGAGGAGTTCGTCAGCACGGCACGGTTGACAAACGGGAACCGGGCCAGCCGGGTGCCCCGGGCGCTCTCGCCGGCCGGTGCGGCGTCCACCTCGGTCCAGAGGTACGTGCCCGAGCCGACCGGCTCGGCACCGATCGACACGCCGTGTCCGAAGCCGAGCAGGTACATCTGACCGAGTTGGTTACCGGCGAAGTCGAGCTGGGTCACGCAGAGGTCGCCGGCCGCGTTGCGGGCCGCGCCGCTGACCGGCGCCGGCTCGGCGAGCTGCAAGCCGCCCTGGAGCACCTGTGCGACGTAGATCCGCCGGTTGATGTTGTCGAACCCGAACGACTGCAGCACCGTCCCGTTGCGCAGCGGCTTCTCCCGGAAGAGCGGATCCGAGCCGTCGGTGAGGTCGAACCTGGGTGAGTCCGGCAGCGCCGCCGCCGCGTAGCCTTCCCGTGCCGCGGATATTCCCCGCTCCGCCGAGACTGCCCGCGGCGCCGACGATCCGGGGGCGGCGGCGGCCGGGGCGGCAGCGCTGACAACGGCGCCGAGCGTCACTCCGCCACCGGTGGCCAACAGGTTCCGTCGCGACATCGCCGCTGCCATCGGTCGCCTCCGATAGTCAATTACTTGCATTTACCGAACTGAGTGAGAAAGAAACTGCCACATCCTCCGAAGGATCCGCAAGAGTGCGAGGCGAACCGGAGGGGCGCCGGGACTCTAGACTCGCGTCATGACACACCGGACGGCGCGGCCACCGTCGAGGCCGCCGTCAGACCGGGGAACGGCCCGGTCCTGGCCCGGTCCGGCGCTCTGGGCACTCTTCGCCGGGACGGCGGTCGTCTCGTCGGTGCTCGTGCTGCGCCGACCGGGCTGGGAGCGGCTGTCAGATCTGCACATCTACCGAGGGGCCGTACGACACCTCCAGGCCGGACATCCGCTGTACGACTACGCCGCCCCGAACGGCGGCCCGTTCACCTATCCGCCGTTCGCCGCGCTGCTCCTCGGTCCCATCGGACCGGTGCCCGAGCGTGTCGTACAGCTGGTCTGGCTGGCCCTGACCTGCGCGGCGGTCGCCGCCATCGCGATGGTGACCGGTCGTGCCCTCGGCCGACCGGACCGGCGTGCCGTGATCGTCCCCGCCATCGCCTGCGCGCTGATGGTCTCCGCGCCGGCGCAGAGCAACCTGCGGTTCGGGCAGGTGAGCGTCTTCGTCGTGCTGCTGGCCCTGGTCGACGGGGTGGGACTCACCCCGGCCCGGTACCGGGGTGTCCTGGTCGGGCTCGCCGCCGCGATCAAACTCACCCCACTGCTGTTCCTGGTCTTCTTCCTGTTCTCCCGTCGGTACCGGGACGCCGTACGCGCCGGTGTGACCTTTCTGGCCTGTGCCGCGCTCGGCGCGGTTGTCCTGCCCGCCGACAGTTGGACCTTCTGGGCCGGCACCGTGCTGAACACCGACCGGGTCGGCAACCTCGCCTCGCTCGGCAACCAGTCCGTGCACGGCATGCTGCTCCGGGCCGGTGTCGACGGCGGGACCCTCCCCCTGCTCTGGGCCGCCCTGGTGCTGGTGATCTGCGGACTGGCGCTGCTACGGGCCCGACAACTGCAGTTCGCCGGGCACGGTACCCACGCCGCCGTACTCGTCGGCTGCGCGACCGTCGCGGCCTCACCGGTCTCCTGGACCCACCACCAGATCTGGCCGGTGCTGGCCGCGATGCTCCTGATCGGCGCGTACGGCATCGCGCGCCGGGTGGCCGGGATGATGCTGCTGACCGTGCTGGTGTTCTCCCTCGGCGTGCTGCTCGGCGACGTGGCGCTGACCCCGGGCATGCAGTTCCTCTTCGAGAACTCCCGCTCGTTCGCGGTCATCACCGTCTGTGTGACCGGCTTCGGCGGGCTCACCGTCGCCGCGGTGGTCGCCGGCAGACGTACCTCCGCCGCCCGGGGCTGGCTCCGGGTCGGCACCGCCGCGACCGTCGCGATCGCCTTCTTCGCCGTACAGCCGCTGCCGGCCGGCGCCGACCCGACCTTCAAGGCGTACGCCCTGACCGACGTGCCGAACCCGCGATACTTCTTCGTCTGCCGGAGCCGCACCCAGTGCGCCGAGTTCGGTGCCGGCGCGCCGATCCGGTTCGGACGCGCGACCGAACCGACCAAGGTACGGATCAGCGGTGTCGTCGACGCGACCATCCACCGGCTGGAGTACCGGTCCGCGCCGGGCGGCGCCGCCCGGGACATCCCCCTGCTGCCGGTCTATCCGGGGCAGTGGCTCTTCTCATTCCGGTCGGCGAGCCTGGCACACGGGCAGTTGACCGCGTACGGTGTCGACGGCCGGCCGATCGCCACCTACGGTTCCGAACTCCAGGGCGGGTAGCCGGTGGCGGAGCGGATGCCGAGCCGGACCTCGTCCGGCCGGCCGGTCTGGCCCGGGCGTGCCCTAGACGCTCGTCGCCTCGTCGAGATCCTCCGGCAACAACAGCTGGAGCTCCTCGGCGGTGGGCATCCGACGGAGTTGGCGCAGGCGCTGCGCCTGTGTCTTGCGCATGCCCTCGAAGAGCTTGCGCGCCTCGCGGCCGTTGCCGAAGTTGCGGTCGCCCATGCGTTCGCCGAAGTACCGAACCAGGCCGTCCCGGACCGGCTCGGTGATCGCGTACTCGTTGGACTCGGCCATCGAGGTGAAGATCTGGGCGAGCTCCTCGCTGGTGTAGTTCTCGAACTCGATTGTCTTGTTGAACCGGGACGCGAGCCCTGGGTTGGCGTCGAGGAACTGGCGCATCTCGTCGGTGTACCCGGCGACGATGACCGCCACCTCGTGCCGGTGGTCCTCCATTAGCTTCACCAGGGTGTCGATGGCCTCCTGCCCGAAGTCGGCGGAGGAGCCGAAGGACCGGGACAGCGTGTACGCCTCGTCGATGAAGAACACCCCGCCGAGCGCCGACTCGAACGCGGCGGTGGTCTTCTCGGCGGTGTGGCCGAGGTACTGCCCGACCAGGTCCCGGCGGGCCACCTCCTTGACCGCACCCTGTGGCAGCACGCCCAGCGCGGAGAGGAGTTGGCCGAACAGCCTGGCCACGGTGGTCTTGCCGGTGCCCGGGGCACCAGCGAAGATCAAGTGGTTGGTGGTGGGGGCGACGGTGAGGCCGCCGCTGCGACGCCACTCGTTCACCTGGATCTCGTCGACGATCGCCCGGACCTCGCGTTTCACCCCGGGCAGCCCGATCAGTCCGTCGAGTTCGGTGAGCAGCCGGTCCACCTTGCCGTCGTCGGCCGCCCCGGCGCGCTCGCTGGCCCCGATCTGGGCCCGGCGGCGGCGGTCGCTGGTGGTGACCTCGGCACGGGAACCGGGCGGTACCAGGACACCGGGGGCGGCGGTCGACTCGGTCCGGCAGTCGACCAGCTCACCGCCGCAGTCGACGCCCAGGCTGATGCCGACCCCGCCGGCGTCGTGCACCCAGCAACCGCGCAGGACCGGCGCACTCTGCTGGGCAACCGCGATGCCTACCTCACCGACCCGGGCCACCTCGCAGTTCTCCACCGTGGGGCGCGAATACTCGTATACGTAGATGCCCCGGTAGCCGCAGTCGGTGATGGTGCAATTACGCAACACCGGGTCGGCGGAGCGGATGATGACCCCGTCCTCCACCACGTTGGTGATCTGGCAGTCGGTGACGGTGCCTTCGCAGTTGTCGAGGTAGAGACCGACGTGGGCCTGTGACACCTTGCACCGGGTCAGTTCGAACCGGCCGCGGGAGCTCACCCGTACGGCTGCGGCTGGGCCGGCGACGACGACACAGTCGCGCATCGTGGTGGAGCCGCCAGCGGCACTCACGGTCGGTGCGTCCGCCCCCTGTAGAACCAAATCAGCTAACTCGACAGTGGACTGCCGGCAGTCGAACACCGGCGCTGCCGGATTCCGGGCCACCACCGTCACCGTGCCCGCCCCGCCGCTCGCGACGATGCTCAGCCGACGACCGCTGAGGGTCAGGTTCTCGTGATACTCGCCGGGCGCAACCGTGATCGCGGATCCGTCGGGGGCCTGCTGGACCGCGTCGTTGATGGTGGGGTACGCCCCGGGCAAGGCAGCCGAGACCTGAACGTTGTGTGTCATGGCTCCGCAGGGGGGATTGGGAAAGCGACGAAGTTCCTGAAGGGACTCTAGCAGGACGGAAACCGGTCGAGACCGGACGCGGCGTCAGGCCAGTCGGCCCAGTGCCTGCCCGGCGTCCACCTCCGGAGTCCGGACCGGATCGGTCACCACCGCCCGACGGTCACCGTCGCGGTATCGCCGGGCCGCGGTCGTACCGTCGCCCTCGGGATCGACGACGCGTGGCTTCGCCGCCGGCTGGTGCGGCGCCTCGCCCGGCAGGACGGGCCGGTTGCGTCGGCCACCCAGCGCCGGTGACCCGCCACCAGCGCCGGCCATCGGCGGGTGCATGGGCGGCAGGAAAGGGGCGCCGGCTGGACCGGGGGTGGCCCGACCGCTGAGAGCTGTGCCGCCGACGCCGGTCGTCGCGGCCGTCCCGCCGGTCCGACCCATCAGGTCCACCGCACCGGAGGTGGGGATGCCGGTCGGGTTGACTGACCGAGCGCCACCGATCCCCGACCCGGCGAGGCCGGCACCGATGGACCCGAGGCCCGGGACGCCGGCTCCGACGCTGCCCAGACCGTCCCCGATCCCGTCGGGCAGCGGAGGGGGGACGAAGGCCGGGGGTGCGCCGACGTCGCCGGGCTGCGGCTGCTGTCCGAGAAGGTCGTCGAGCTGCCGGCGCATGTCCGCCAGGTCCTGCTGTCCGGGCATCTCCGGCTGCTGACCCACCGGCGGCTGCCCTCCCAACTGCTCCTGCTGCTGCTTCTGCTGCTGTTGGAGGTCCTGTTGCTGCTGGTTCAGCGCATCCTGCTGCTTCTTCGCGTCCTCGTTGAGCTTGCGTACGGCGTCGTTGTACTCCTTCTGTCGACGCTCCTGCTCGTCGCGCAGTCGCTGGGCCTGCTTCCGCAGATCCTCCTGTTGTTTCCGCAGCGCGGCCTGGTGGCCGGTGGGTACCGCCGGCGCGCCACCACCGGGCACTTTCGGGGCACCGCCGCCGGGCACTCCCGGTCCACCCGGTCCGCCCGGGGTCCCCCGCCGGCCGTCCGCCTGGTAACCCGGCGGCGGCCCCTGCTGCTCCGGCAGCGCCGGATACCTCGGCAACGACACCCAGGCGCCACCACTGAGAAAGGCCTGACCCAGCCCACTGGCCCGCACGGCCGCCCAGATGTCGAGTCCCCGCAGGAGGTTGAGGGCCTCGAGGAGGACGGGCATCCACACCCCGTATTCAACGGTCAAGCCGTGCTGCGCCTCCACCTGTTGCGCCTTGTACCGCTGGTAGTCCAGAACTCTGCTCTCCAGTTCGTCCTGCACCTCGGCGAGCTCGGCCTGGATGTAGCGCATCCAGTCGGCGCGCCACTCGGTGACCCGAGCCCACTCGGTCATCGAGGAGACCGACTCGTTCGTCCGCTGGATGAACATTCCGGCGGAAGGGCCGTCCCAGCCGCCCTTGAGGTCGTCGGCCTCCTTGCGGACCTGGGACGCGACTTTGCCGAGCCGGGTGGCCACGTTCCCCCACCCGTTGGCCAGGCTGGTGATCACGCCGCCCGGTTCGTTGATGACCGTCCTGAAGACCCGCTTGTAGACCTCCCCAGAGGTGAGTGGATCGTCTGAATTCAGGCCCGCCCACCAGTCCGTCGTGCCGCGGTCCCCGGTCGCTGTCTCCGAGCCGGCGTAGTAGTCGTTCGCCTGGGTAATGGCGGCGGCCATACCCGCGCGGTGCGCTTCGCGGAGCTTCTCCACCTCGTCCCAGCCCCGGTCGGCGTACGGCGCGCGGGGCTGGTGCAGGTCCTTCGGGCCCGCCAGTTCCACCTTTCGGAGCCGCTCCTCGACCTTGCGGAGCTCGTCGGCGCTCTCCAGGTCGGCCGTGGTGTACCGGTAGTGCGCCCCGAGCGTGAACAGTGCCATGTCGTTGACGCCGGTGACGACATCCCGGGCGTAGGAGCCCAGCGCCGTGCTCTGCGCGACCGCGTTGGCGGCGAAGTAGCGTGCCTCCAGGAACTTGACGCCGCCGTCCGGCACCGGCACGTTCTGCAGGATCTGGGCCGGTTCGAGCAGCCTGTTCGGACCGGCATCGGTGTCCAGTCCCGTCACGTCGCCGGACCTGACCCGTCGGCTGAACTCACTCAGCGCGTTGGTGTCCTCGACCGTGATTCGGTACGGCATGCGAAACCCCCTCGCCCCCAGATCGATGCTGAGACTAGCGCCGGACGGCCATTGGAGACAGGCTTTCGTCGCGATCAGACGACCCCGGTTCAGGCGACGGGCTCCAGCCAGCCACACTGGATGAGCCGGGTGCCCTCCTTCCGGGTCACCAGCCAACCCCGACCGGCCGGCAGCGGCCCGGGACGTACGCTGCCGATCAGGACACCCTCCTCGCGGTCGCCCGACATCATGATCCCCGGACTGGCCAGCTCACGGAGGCGCTTGAGGATCGGGTCATAGAAGGCCCGGCTGGCGCCGCCGGCCCGGCGGGCGACGACGAGGTGGAGGCCGATCTCCCGGGACTGTGCGAGCAGGTCGTGGAGCGGGGCCAGCGGATTGCGGTCCGTGGCGACGAGGTCGTAGTCGTCGACGAGCACGAACAGTTCCGGCCCCTTCCACCAACTGCGCTCCCGCAACTGCTCGGCGGTGACGTCCGGCCCGGGCAACCGCTCCTGCATCACCGTCGCGGCGTCCTGGATCATGCGGGCGCTGACCTCGCCCGAGGTGCCGTAGCCGAGCAGGTGGGTGTCCGGGACCGCGCCGAGCAGCGCGCGCCGGTAGTCGATGGCGATGATCTTCGCGTCCTTCGAGCCGTACCGGTCGACGATGCCGCGGGCGAAGACGCGCAGGAAGGTGGACTTGCCGCACTCGTTGTCCCCGAGCAGGATCAGGTGCGGGTCGCCGGCGGTGAGATCGAGCCGCACCGGCTGCAGGTCGTGCTCGGCGATCCCGATCGGGATTCCGGGCTGGTCCGGGCTGCCCACGAGCAGCTCCTGGTATTCCACCCGTTGCGGAAGCAGCCGGACCGGCGGTGCCGTCGGCCCCCGCCACGCCTCCCGTACGGCCTGGACCAGCGCCCGGGTGCCGTCGGCGAGGTCGGCGGCGTCGTGTCGGCCGTCGATCCGGGGCAACGCTGCCAGGCTCTGGTGGCCGTCCGGGGTGATGCCCCGACCCGGGCTCTGCTCCGGTACGTTCGCCGCCGACCGCCGGTCGATGTACGAGTCCGAGGGGTCACCGAGCCGCAGCTCCAGCTTGGTGCCGAACAGCTCCCGGATCGAGCCACGCAGGTCGAACCACCGGGAGCTGCTCGCAACGATGTGGATCCCGTACGACAGGCCGCGGTTGGCGAGGTCGCCGACCCGTTCCTCGAGATCCTCGAACTCGGTGCGCAGGGTCTGCCAGTTGTCGACGACCAGGAACACGTCGCCGTGGCGCTCCTCGGCCAGCTCGCCCGCCCGGCGCAGGCGGCGGAACGTCGCCATCGAGTCGATGCCGCGCTCGACGAAGAGCTGTTCGCGGTGGTTGAGCACCTCGACCACCTCGGCGACGGTACGGCGTACCCGGTTGACGTCGCGTCGCGGCGCGACCCCGCCGAGGTGCGGCAGCCCCTGGAGCGAGGCCAGGCTGCCGCCACTGAAGTCCAGGCAGTACAGCTGCACCTCGCGTGGCGTGTGGGTGAGGGCCAGGGAACAGATGAGCGTACGCAGCAGGGTGCTCTTGCCGGACTGCGGCGCCCCGACGATCGCCACGTGCCCGCTGGCGCCGGACAGGTCCAGCGTCAGAGTGTCCCGGCGCTGCTCGAAGGGTTTGTCGACGACCGCCACCGGCACCAGCAACTGTCCGGCGAGTTGTTCGTCCGCCACCCCGAGGCCGCGCTGCGGATGCGTCTGCGCCGCACCGGTCAGCTCGTCCAACGACGGCGGCTCGGCCAGCGGGGGGAGCCAGACCTGGTGTGCCGGACCGCCCTTGCCGGCGAGCCGCGCGGTCAGGATGTCCAGCAGGGACTGTGCCCCCGGCGTCTCCACGTCCTCGTCGAGGTCCTCCTCGCCCGCCGACACGCTGGTCTCCCGGGGGTCGGCCTGCACCACGTAGCCGGAGTGGAACTCGAAGACCTCAGGCTCCGGTCCGGCGGTCCCGATCTCTTCGTGGCCGCGCCAGGGCCCCGAGACGTACGCGGCACGGAAGCGGATCATGGGCTCGGTGCCGAACTTCAGGTAGCCGTGTCCCGGAGCCCTGGGGAGTTCGTAGGCGTCCGACACCCCGAGCACGGCCCGGCTCTCCCCGGGGGAGAACGTCCGCAGCCCGATCCGGTACGACAGGTGCGTGTCGAGACCGCGCAGTCGGCCCTCCTCCAGCCGCTGGCTGGCCAAGAGCAGGTGAATGCCGAGCGACCGTCCGAGCCGGCCGATCTGCACGAACATGTCGATGAAGTCCGGCTTGGCGGAGAGCAGCTCACTGAACTCGTCACAGACGACGAAGAGACTGGGCAGCGGTGCCAGCGGCGCACCGGCCGCCCGGGCCCGCTCGTAGTCCCGCTGCGACAGGTAGTTGCCCGCCTTGCGGAGCAGTTCCTGCCGCCGAACCAGCTCGCCGTTGACCGCGTCGGTCATCCGGTCGACCAGGGGCAGTTCGTCGGCCAGGTTGGTGATGACCGCGCTGGTGTGGGGGAGCAGGTCCAACTTGGTGAAGGTCGCGCCCCCCTTGAAGTCGACGAGTACGAAGTTCAGCGTCTCCGGCGGGTGGGTCACGGCCAGCGCGAGCACGAGGGTACGGAGCAGTTCCGACTTCCCGGAGCCGGTCGCCCCGATGAGCAGGCCGTGCGGGCCCATGCCGTCCTGCGCGGACTCCTTCAGGTCCAGCTCGATCTGCTCCCCGCCCGGACCGACGCCGATCGGCACCCGCAGCCGCTTGCGGGTCGGCCGGGGAGCCCAGTGCTCCTCCACGTCGACGGTCCGCGGGTCGGCGATGTCGAGCAGGTCGGTCAGGCCGTGCTCCGCGTTCATCGTCCGCTCCGACCCGCCTGCGGCGGCGAGCCGCAGCGGCGCCAGTTGGTGCGCCAGCGCCTCCACCGCGACCAGGCCGAGTTGGTCGGCGTTTCCCAGGTCGCGGGTGCCGTCGAAGGTCCGGGCGGTCAGCTGCCCGTCGTCCCCGATCTCCAACACGAGGTTCGCCCGGTCGAGGTTGCGGGGTGGCTCGGTCGACAGGTCGACCACGGTGACCCCTTCCACGCCGCTCTCCGCGGTGAGGTAGTCGGCGCCACCGATGTCGCCCTCGTCGACCACGACGACGATGTGCGGCCCGCCGTGCTGCGAGTCGGGCGCGCTCGGATCGAAGCGCGGACGCGGCGCCAGGAGCTGTTCCATCATCGCCTCCAGCCCGACGATCCCGGGCGCGATGAGGCGCAGCGGTCCCAGCGCGTCGACCGCCTCCGGGTGCTGGGTGTGCGGGAGCCACTTCGTCCACTCCCACCGGGCCCGGGCACCGCCGCCGACGCAGACCGCCACAAGCAGGTCCTCGGGCGCGTGGAAGGTGGCCGCCTGGGCCAGCAACGCCCGTACCATCGCGCGGGCCCGGGAAAGGTCGCCCCGTACGTAGATCCGGCCGAACCCGTTGAGCGCGAGGACCACCGGCAGGTCGGAGACCTCGCGGTAGGTCCCGAGGAACCGTCGCAGGGCCGCCGCGGCGACCGGCTCGGCCCGCTCGGGGGGCGTGTCCGGGCCGGCCACCAGCCGAGTCGCCAGCTCGCGCGGGCCCAGCCCCAGCCGGACCAGGCAGTAGTCCAGGTCACCACGGCGACGCTCCCAGAGCCGGGCGCTGTCGGTCAGCGCCCACAGCCCGCCCGGGTCGGGATGACGGTAGTACTCGGCGCCGCGCTGGTCCCGTATCGTCCGCCGGACGGCCCGCCGGCACGCGTCCAGGTCCCACAGGAACTCCCGGCGCTGGTTGTGCATCTCCTGCTTGCTCGCGCCGCCGCCGTACATCGAGAGTTGGACCAGCAGCATGCCGAGCGCGGACACCCCGAAGAGAGCACCCGTCACATAGGCCAGCGGACCGCCGCGCTGACCGGCGAACATCAGCGCGAGGGCCAGCGAGCCCGCGAGCATCGGCAGCAGCATCATCAGGTGCGCCCAGCCGCGTCCACTCGGCGCCGGAATCTCCGGGGCCGGCTCGAGCACGATCTCACCGGTGGGATACGGCGGCGCTGGCCGTCGCGCCGGACGCTTGCGGACTACCATGCTCACGGCCGAAACCTCCGTAGGAAAACCGATCGTTGTGGAGCGTCATGGCGCAGACGGCAAGGCTGGGGCTGACCCGCATCGTACTGTTGAGTCCGCAGCGACGTGCCGACCTCTCAGTGCCCCGGCACCTTCCCCTGGTGACCCTGCTACCGACGCTCCTGCGGCATGGCGGCAACGGCCTCGCGGACGAGGGAATTGCACACCACGGCTGGGTGTTGCGCAGGGTCGACGGGCGGTTGCTCGACTCGACGCGCTCGCTGCAGGCGTCCGGCGTGGTCGACGGCGAGACCCTGCTGCTCTCGCCGCAGGACCAGCACTGGCCCGAGCCCGCCTTCGACGACCTGGCCGAGGCGGTCGGCCAGGAGGCCAAACGTGCCGGTGCGACCTGGAACGACCGACACACCCGGCTCGCTGGAGGCGCCGCGACCGCCCTGCTGCTGGCACTGGGGCTCCTGGTCGCCGGTACGGCGGGTCCACCGTGGACGGCTGCGGGCGTCGCGTCGGTGTGTGCCGCACTCCTCACCCTGGTCGGCGCCGTGGTCGTGGCGCGGATGCCGCAGCACGAGAACGTTCCGCTGGTGATGTCGATCGCGGGATACGGCTACGCCGTACTCGGGTCCGTACTGCTGGTGACCGGTGCGCCGCGGGTGGGTCGGGACGCGCTGGTGGTCGGCTGCGCCACGCTGCTGCTGGTCGGGGTACTGAACCTGATCGCGCTCCGGGCGTATTCGGAGCTGCATCTGGCGACCGCCGTGTGTGGCCTGTTCGGTGGCCTGGGCACGATGTTGAGTACGGTCACCACGGTCCCGGCCGTCGCCGCCGGCACCGCCCTCGTGCTGCTGCTCGCCTCCCCGTGGCTACCCCGGATCGCCCTGTACCAGGCGGGCATGCCGGTGCCGAACGTACCGAGGCCGGCCGCCGAGGTGGGCCCCGACGAGCCGTTTCCGGCACCAGTTCAGATCGCCGTCCTGGTAGGACGCGGCGACAGCGTGCTGACTGGCCTGCTCTGGGGGGTCTGCGCGACGTTGCTGGGTAGCGTCGCCGTGCTGGCAGGTACGGCCGACCTCGTCGCCTGGTTCCTCGCCGCCACGGTGGTGCTGGTGTGTGCCCTGCGGACACGCGCGTTCGTCGCGGTCCGGCACCGGCTCCCGCTGCTGTCCACCGCCGGACTCGGCGTCGTGGCGCTGGCGATCCTGACCTGGTTGGACGTCTCGACGGGGGACCGGGCCCGGCTGGTGCCGGTCACGCTGGCGACGGCACTGTTCGCCGGCGCGGGAGCGTTCGTGGCCGGTCGGACCTACGCCGTGCGGCAGGCCTCACCGCAGCTCGGCCGGGTCGGTGACATCACCGAGTTCGTTCTGATCTCGATCAGCGCCGTGCTGGCCGCGGCGGTGACCGGGCTCTTCGGCTACGTGCGGGGTCTCAGTGGCTGAGCCGTCGGTCGACCGAGGCCGGCGGCGTGGTACGGGGGGAGCGGTGCGATGCTGACGCGGCGGGACCTCATCCACTCCCGGCAGTTCCTGCACCGGCGGCTGGTCACGTCGTTCGTGACCCATCAGCCGGATCCGCTGGAGTGGTCCGGCCGGCGGTTGGCCGGCGCCACCCTGGTCTCGGTGATGATGCTGGTGATCGCCGTCGCCGTGGTCGGCATCTACGGCTTCATCCGACCCGCCGGCAACAAGCAGTGGCGGACCTGTGAACGCATCATCATCGAGGCCGAGAGCGGTGCCCCCTACGTCTGTGGCGACGGGGTGCTGTACCCCGTCGAGAACTTTGCGTCCGCCGCGCTGCTGCGTGGCGTGTCGGAGAAGCCGATCCGCGTCGCCCGGGCCTCGCTGACCTGGCCGCGGGGCATGACCGTCGGGATACCCGGTGCCCCGTCGGCGTTACCGTCCGCCCGGGACCTGCTGACCACCCCGTGGGCGCTCTGCGTCCGGCCATCCGGGCGCCCGGGCGCCCGGCCGCAGGCGGTGGTCCTGTTGGGCGTCACGCCCTCGGCCGGTCCCGGCGGCCCACCGACGCAGCTGAGGGCCGACGAGGCACTCGCGGTCAGCGACACCTCGACCGGTCAGCTCAGCGTCATCTACGCCGGACGCCGACACGAGGTACGGGACCACCCGACGGTGAGCCAGGCGTTGCGGATCAACCAGGTCGACACACTGCCGGTCAGCCCGGCGTGGCTCGCCACGGTCCCGACCGGACCTGCCCTCGGCAAGCTGGAGATCACCGGGCGGGGAGGTAAGGTCGCCGGTCTCGGCCAGCTGAAGGTGGGCCAGATCCTCACCGTCGCGGACGGGGACCGGATCCGGACCTTCGTCGCCCGGCCGACCGGTGTCCAGCCGATCTCCAAGCTCCAGGAGGCACTGATCCGCGCCACCGCCGACGACACCTCGCCCCCGGTGACGCTCAACCCGGTACAACTTGCCGGGGTCACCCAACTGGAACCGGCACCGTCGCCGCTGGGCGGGGACGACCCGCTGCCCTTCATGGTGCCGGCCGGCCGCAGCCTCGGTGTGGCCTGCACGGTGAGCGCGGACGGTACGGATCGGCGACAGATCACCGTCGGCGGGCTGGTGCCGACCCGGGACCCGTCCGCCGGAACCTCTCCGGCCGCCCGCGCCTCTGCGGCCGGTACCCCGCTCGCCGACGAGGTCGTGGTCGCACCGGGCCGAGGTGTGCTGGTACGGGCGATGGCGACGCCGACGGCGGCCGACGGCACGGTCTACCTGGTGACCGAAACGGGGTGGCGGTACCCGGTCGCCTCCTCGGACGCGCTCAACCGGCTGGGTTATCAGGGCGTGCCCGCGGTGCCGCAGCCGAGCACGGTTGTCGAACGGCTGAGCCAGGGGCCGGCTCTCGGGGTATTGGCTCTGGCGACGGACGGACCCTGACCGTTAGCATCGGGTCCGCATCGATATTTCCGTGGCGCCGACCATCCACCCTGGAGGTGGCGATGATCTCCGGTAACGACCCCGGCTCGCCCTCGGCGGCAGGTTCCGCCGAGGACACCGTCAGGACCGACACCGCCGCCCACGACGAGTTCGCCACCTGGTTGGTCGGTGGTCCCGGGCCGCTGGGCGGCGTGGGCGGCGAGTCCGAGGCGTTCGAACAGGACGTCGTCGCGTACGTCGAGGGCCTCCAGGAGCTCGCGCGCGGAATCGACACCGAGCTTCGGGAGGCGAACTGGTTCCGGGGCGTCTCCGTCGCGCAGACCCAGGCCATGGCGGTGTTCGTCACCGAGGCCCGGCTGGGGCTGTCCGCACTGGGCAACGCGGCCGGTGCGACCGGCGACACCTACCAGGCGGCGGACCGGGAGTCGCAGCAGCTGTTCGACGCGGTGGCCGGCGACCTGACCGGCCTTCCCCGCTAGGGCGCGTCGGTGCCGACCCGCGACTACTTCACCTATACCGACAAGCCTAAAGGGCAGTCCATCAGCGTGGGGTCGCCACAGTCCACGCAGTGGGACAAGTTTCCGACGTTCTTCCACGTCAAAGGGGTCATCCTCGCGGAGAAGCCGGAGGGACCCGCTGCGCTCGCCAGGGCGTACGGCCAGGTCAAGGTGAAGCTCCAAAAGGCCGCGGACCAGTTGGACGACCGGGCCCACGGATTCAACACGGCCTGGTCCGAAGGTCCGGCGTCGGAGAACTTCTTCCGGCTGACCGGTGCGACGCTCTACAGCCTGGACCACTGGACCGAGAACCTCAAGGACAAGATCGACCGGTTGGAACAGTTGACTCGCGACATCTCCGCCGCACACAGCCAGGCGCAGGACCTCGAGGAGCAGTTCCAGGCCGCATACCAGCGCAGGGCACCCGCTGGTGCCGGCTTCTACGGCTTCCCGCCGGACACCTCGCTGGACAATCCCGCCCTCGACAACGCGGCGGAGGAGGAGCTGAAGGCGAAGATCGAGGAAATCTACCAGGACGTGCACGACACGTTCCTGAAGCTCATCATCGCGGTGGGGAAGCAGCTCGCCCAGAACTTCGTCCGGGCGGCCAACTGGAGGGAGAACTCGGCGGGAAAGGTGCCGGTCAAGTTCCAGGGACCCGACAGGGCGAAGCCGTGGCAGGGCTCCTCGTCGTCCGAACCGCCGACCACCGCGCCGTTGAGCCGCAGCGGTCAACCGGTGAGCTGGTCCACGATGCCGGACCAACCGTCCGACCGGTACGCCATGACACTGTCCGTCGAGCAGCCGATCGATACGGCCTCGATGGTCACGTTCGACACCCCGGCCGGGCCACCGAACCGGTTCGGTGAGTACGGGACAGAAGCGCCGGTACCGGGGGACCGGTCGGCCGAGCAACGCGGCTTCGGCCCGACAACGGGCCAGCAACAGCCGGTCGGCACGGACCCGACCGCGCCCGCCGCACCCGTGGGCGTACCCGGTTCGTTCGGGCGGGGAATCGGTCCGATCGGGGCGTTACCGCCACCCACCGTGTCGCCGGGCAGACCTGCGGATGCTGGCTGGACGGTCCCGCCCGCCGGCCCGTCCACCGGGCAACCTGGCCCGGCCCTCGCCGGCCGGTTCGGCGACCCGGTGGCGGTACCCCCCTCGGCAGGGGAGGCGGCGCCGTCCGCGCTCTCCGCCCGCGGGACGCAGCCGGCGCTCGCGAACCCGATGGTGCCGACCGGCGCGTTGACCGCCGACGGCCCGATGGCCTCGCCGGCCATGGCCGCCAGCGGCTGGTCACAGGTGCTCAGCGCGCGTGCCGCGATTCCCCCGTCGGTGGTGGGCGGAAACGGGCAGGCGGCACCGGAGCGCAACGGCATCATCGGCGATCGCCGGACCGGTCGGCCGGAACAGGCCGAGCCGGCACGGCGGCCGGTGCCGGCGAGGACGGGCGAGGCGGCGAACCCGAGTGACCATGTCGACGAGCGGCGTAGGGCGATCCGTCGCGCCGCAGTGTGACGCGTGCCAGGCCACGTGTCGGAGGAGAGAGAGGGAGGCGGCATGCAGCAGTACGGTCTGCTCCAGGCCGATCACGGGGCCATCGATGCGATGGTCGAGACGATCAAGAGCACCGGCAACCAGATCATCGAGTTGGCCGGCGAACTGGCCCGCCAACAGCAGCGGCTGGAGGGGGCGCTCGTCGGTCAGGCGGGCACCGAGTATCAGAACACCGCGAGCAAGGGTCAGCAGATCCAGCAGAAGATGGCCCAGATCCTCCAGCAGCTGGGCACCGAGACCAGTAACAGCAACCAGAACCTGCAGGTCAACGACCAGCAGGCCGGCGGCGTGGTCAGCGACGCCGGTCTGGCGTACATGAGGGCGGGGTTGAGCGCATGAGGCTCGTGGTCGAGTTCGGCGAGGTCCAGGCTGCGGAGCGGGTTTACCAGAACGTGGTGGACGAGCTCAACCGGCTGATGAACAAGCTGCGTGGGGAGATCGAGCAGCTCACGTCCAGCGCCTACGTGGGTGAGTCGTCGAGCAAGTTCCAGAGTCTCGGCCAGATGGTGGACCAGGCGCAGAGCATCCTGAACAACGACGGGCACCTTGGCGTCCAGATGGCGCTGGCTGCCACGCGCAGCCGAATGGCCCAGGCCGAGGCGGACAACGTCACCGCCCTCAGCCGGGTCCAGAGCAACTTCGCCTGAGGATTCAGGCCCGAGCGCGGCGGCGGCGGGCGAAGGCCGTCGCCGCCGCGTACCCGACAACCAGGACCAGCGTCCCGGCGCCGATGGCGCCCGCCCAGAGCAGCGCCTTCCGGGTGGCGGCGGACAGACCCGGTCGCTGTGTGGGATTCAACGCGGCCGCCGGCACCGGGTGCGGTGCGGGGGAGCGCCCGGGAGCCTCGGCGGACTCGGTCAGCGCCCGGTAAGGGTTCACCCCGCCGTACCCGTAACCGTCGTTACGCGCCCCGCCCGGGGTACCGTCGGCGGTCGCGAGCAGCCGGTCGGCGATCTGTGCCGCCGTCCACTTCGGATGGCGGGCCTTCAGGAGTGCGGCCGCGCCGCTGACCATGGCCGCCGCGGCGGCCGTACCGCCGACGGGGACGTGCCCGCGGATCCGGGCCGCACCGACCAGCTCGACGCCCGGGGCGACCAGATCCACGTGCGGGCCGGAGCCGGAGTCCGTCCACCGGTGTCCGGACGACTCCGCGGCGCCGACGCCGACGACCCCTGGATAGGCGGCCGGGTAGGTGGGTCCCGCCGTCCGGTCGCCGACCGCGGCCACCACCACGATCTGGCGCTTGGCCGCGTCCGCGACCGCTTTCCGCAGGGCGGCGTTGTTGCTGTTCACGGCGAAGGACACCTGGATGACGTCGGCGTCCAGGGCGATGGCCCGGCGGATCCCGGCCGCGAGCCGCGCCGGGGTCACGTCCCGGTACGCGGTGGCCCCGGACCCGTCCTCGCTGACCCGGATCGGCACGATGCGCGCGGCGGGCGCGACCCCGACCAGCGCGGCATCCCCGTCCGGCCGGGCGGCGACCAGACTGGCCACGGCCGTGCCGTGTCCGACGCAGTCGGTCCGGCCGTCGGCCTCGTCGGCGACCACGTCCCAGCCCCGGTCCACCGCCCGGGCCAGCTGCGGATGCGAGGCGTCGACACCGGAGTCGAGCACCGCCACCCGTACGCCGCTGCCGGTGCTCACCTGTCGCAGCCGGTCGGTGTCGAGCCAGCGCAGCGCCCAGTGGGCACCCGTGGCGCGGCCTGCCGGCACCGGTTGGCTGTAACACGCGGCGGCAGCGGCCGGGTCGGCTGTCACCAGCGGCGTCGCCATCCCCACCAGAAGCAGCGCCAGTGGGCGCGTCAGCCAACTCCCGTGGTGGTGAGATCCACACACGACTTTTCCTTTCACGGTCGGCAGCGTACCTTCGGAGCGTGCATGTCGACGGCGAGATGGTGGCTGCGATGCGGGTCCAGGCAGAGGAACTCGCCAGTCGGCTGGAGAAGATGACCGGGCAGCTGACCGAGCTGCAGGAGCAGGTCCGTCAGGTCTCGGTGACGGCGGTCTCCCGGGACGGTCTGGTCCGGGTCACCGTCGGCAGCGACGGCAAGCCGCGCGACCTGGTGCTGGACGCCGCCATCTACCGGAACCCCGACTCGGCGCGGCTGGCCGCGACGATCCTCGACACCATGGAGGTGGCCGGGGAGGAGGCACGCCGGCAGGTGATGGAGCTCTGCCGCCCGTTCGCCTCCGAGGAGGCCATCCAGCAGTACGCCGAGGGCGACCTCAACGGTGCGATGGAACGGTTCCGGCGGCAGATGCCGTGGTTGGGGGAGGCGGACGGATGACCAGGATCAGCGTTCACCCCGGCGCCGAGGCGGCCGCCGAGGCGTTGGCGATGCAGACCGCGGCGGCGTACCAGGAGATCCAGGGCGCACTCGCGGCGTTGAAGGCCAGTCCGTTCGTGGACGAACCGGTGTGCGCCGACGCGGCGCGGAACTACGAGCGGTCGACCGAGACTTTCATCAAGGTGACGGGCGGGTTCTTCGACGAGTTGAGGCGCAGCAGCGACGAGGCCGTCGGCGCGGTCCGCGAGGTGCTCGACGCCGACGCGCTGTCGGTCAAGCCCTTCGCCGAGGCCGACCGGGCGATCACCCGGGTCAACATCTCCTCCTGATCAGCCCACCGATACCCAGATGGGCGTCCCTGTCCCGGAGCTCGGCTGGTGGCAGTGGGTGTGGACGTACGTGGTCTCGCCGATCGCCGGTGGTTCCACCTGGCCGCTGACCGACGAGGACCAGGTCCGGCTCAGGGCCCAGGCATGGCGTGACCTCCAGACGCTGTTGCTGAGGGTGGGTCAGAACACGTCTGTTTCGTTGACGGACATGGCGATGTTGTGGGACGGGCCGTCGGCCGAGGCGTACCGGCAGCGGGCGTACCGGGTGCTGGGTGCGGTGCAACAACTCGTCGACGGCGCCGGCGACATCGCGGACCAGGCGGACGACGCCGCCCTGGCGATCGAGTACGAGAAGAACACCATCGTCCTGTCGGTGATCGCCTGTTGTTTCGAGTTGGCGGCGATTCTCGCGTCGATGTTCTTCACCGGCGGTCTGTCGGCGTTGTTCGGCGCCGGGCCGATCCTGGTGGCGCGCGGAATCGTGGAGCGGGTCTTCCTGCAGACGATGCAGCGGTTGTCGGGAAAGTTCCTCGGCCGGTTGACGGTGGAGGGGTTCCAGGAGGCGATCCAGGAGATCTTCACCTCCGTCCTGGCGCAGTTGGCGCAGATCCTCGAGGGAACACGGGACGGATTGGACGGCGCCCTGATCCGGGACAGCGGACTGGGCGGTGGCGCCGGCGGGGTGGCGGGCAAGCTGACCGAGCCGGCGGCGCGGGGTGGCAAGGCGGCGTTGGACAAGGTCGGTAACCCGGTGGTGAGCAACGCCGGCGACATCGTGGTCCAGGGGACCCACGACACGTTCGCGAACAGCGTTGGCAATGCGACGGTCAATGCCGTCGTCTACCAACAGGCACCGACGCTCGAGGACTTCGTTCCCGGGCCGGACCAGATCGTCGCCGGTGGCATCCGGGAAAAGATCGGTGACCGGGCCCACCAGGCGTACGAGCAGATCGGTGACGCGGCCGGATGGTCGGACCTGTCGGGGTCGCCGATCGCGGTGCCGCCGCCCGGCACCGCGAGCCCGCCGACGACGACCGCTCCACCTTCGGCGACGAGCCCGCCGGCGACATCCGCTCCGCCTTCGGGTACGACGACCGCTCCGCCTTCGGGTACGACGGCCGCTCCACCCTCGGCGACAAGCCCGCCTGCGACGGCTGCTCCGCCTTCGGGTACGACGGCTGCTCCGCCTTCGGGTACGACGGCTGCTCCGCCTTCGGGTACGACGGCTGCTCCGCCTTCGGCGACGAGCCCGCCGGCGACTGCTGCTCCGCCTTCGGGTACGAGCGTGCCGCCGTCGGGTACCGTCCTGCCCAGCTCCGGGGACAGCCCGGTCGGAGCAGGCCCGTCGGCTCCACTGTCGGGAGCCGATAGCCAGGCCCCGCAGGCCGGAACCGATATCCAGGCCCCCCAGGCCGGCACCGATACCCAGGCTCCGCCCACCGGCGCCGACAGTCCGCGTCCGGACATCGGGCTGCCCGGTGGTGAGCCGGCGGCGGTCGATCCGCCGGCCCCCCGCCCAGAAGCCGACCTCGGGGCCGCCGTCGTCCAGACGGGTGGTTCCGATTCCTCCGCGGGCGCCGCAGGGACCGGACCTGTCGGGAATCCACCGTCGTTCGGCACCGGACCGGGGCAGCCCGACCCCGTCGGTCACGGCGTCGACGAGACCACCCCGTCGGCTGGTCCGGCCAACGCCGCACCGGCGCAGTCCCGTACCGACTCCGTCGGGTCCGCTCCTCTGGTCACCAATGTGGGGCAACCTTTCGGACCGGCGGGCCCCCCGGTTGGTCAGCCACCCGCCGTCGTACCGGGCCAGGCCCCCGGAACGCCGTCCGGGGCGCCCACCTCCTCGCCGACGGTCGGCCAGCCGTCGGTCTCCGGGCGGGACCGGCCACCGACCGGGGTCGGCCGTGTCGACAGGTCGCGGACCGGTGACCCGGAACGTCCGCGACAGCACGCCGCGGACCCGACGGTTCCCCCACGGGACGACGAGCCACTGCTGGTGCCGGCGGACCCCGAAGCCTGGGTGACGGCGGGTCCGCACGAGCCGGCGTACGCCGCACCCGGTCGGTCCGACCCGGAGGACGACCCCGGGGCAGAGCCGGTCGGAGACCCGGTCCTGGTCGGTGCGGGACCGCCCGTCGACACGTCCTGGACCGCCCTCGAGATTCCCGGCGCCCCGTCCGGGGTGGGCCGGCGCCAAGCCGATGTGGTGTACGCGGGCGTGTTGTCGGCGCTCGATCGTGGGATCGTCGGCGTTCCCCGGCCGACCCGGATCGATCGGGCCGCGCGGATGGTCCGGGTGCCCGCCCCGGCGGGCGGCCCGGAGCTGCTCTACACGGTGGGAACGACCCCGCCGGGCACCCGGGCGATGCGGAGCCGGGTGGTCGAACGCGACGTCGACGGCACACCCGTGATCCGTGTCGTGATCTCGGACCGGCTGCCCCGGGGCGCGGACCTCGGCGGCGGGCTCCTCCAGCGGGACCTGTGGATCGCGCGGATCCTGGTCCACGAACCCACCGAGGCCGAGGCACTGCGGAGGACCGGATTCGTCTCCCGGCTCCGTCGACTGGTCCGCAACCCTGACGGCGGGACCTGGACACCGCACGACGAGGGACACCGGGCCGAGGTCCGGTACCTGACCGGCCAGGTGGTCGAACTGGAGCAGGCGGGTCGGCGACTCGCCGTCCGTGAGGCACGTCGCCAGCTCGGGCTGCTCCTCGACCACATGGGCGTCGAACTCCCGGACCCGGCCGCGCGCGCCGGTGGGCGGCTGCACCGCCTCGCCCTGTCACCGGCCGAGCTCGCGGTCGTCACGCCGATGCTGGCAGCGGACGCGCCATGGCGCTCCGACCTGCTCCCCGGCGAGCGTCGTCGGGTCCGCCGGGCGCTGGGGGCCGTCTCCGACGACCTGCTCTCGGTGGGCCGGGGCGCGACGGGCCGGGAACTGGCGGACATGAGGCTCGCCTGGCTCGGCAACCGGGGCATCGAGGTCCGAATCGGCGATCGGCCGCCGGTCATGATCGACACCCGGCCACTGATGCGCCGACTCGCGCACAGCGGTCTGCACGGGCCGGCGCTCTCCGCGCTGGCCCTCGACGAGCTGGGCATGGCGTTGTCCGCCGTGCTCGCGACCGTGGACGACCCGCGCCTGAGTTCCGATTCCCGGTTGGCCGACGCCGACCTGCTTGTCGCCCGCGCGCTCGCGCACCGTTACGACCGCCTCGCCGGCCGGCCGCAGCGGCCGGGGACGCTCGAGGAGACGCTGCGACGCTTCCGGGTCCGGGTGGCCAGGCTGACCGCCGCGCAGGCGTTCGAGCTGGCCGGCGAGATCCAGGACCCCAGCCTGGTGTCGCCCGTTCGGCAGCGGACCGTGACCGCCCTGGTGCGGGAGACCGTCACGCTCGTGTACGGCGACGGTGGCGTCACCGGCCAGGTGGAGGTGCTGTCCGGACCCCGGGTGCGGATCACCCCACCGGGCCGACGTCCCGTCGAGCTGGCGCTGCCGCAGTCCGTCGCCGAGCTGGCCGGCGCCGACGGTCCGGACCTGCCCGCGGTCCGGGCCGAGCTGGCCGGGTATCTCGGTGCCCGGCTTGCCGGCCCGGTCGACGGACCGGGGGCGTGGCGACCGACCGTCGGCGGCGACGCGGCCACCCGGGGGGCGTTGACCGCGCTGACCCGGCTGCATCTCGATCCGGCCACGACCGCCGAGACCCGCGCGGCGGCCGAGCGGCAGTTCTACGCCGTGATGACCGGTACGCCGTACTGGCGGGAGTCCGGTACCGAACGGGTGCTCACCGGGCTGGCGCCGCAGGTAGGCGCTCTCTGGCAGCGGGTCGCCGGACCCGATCCCGCCCGCAGCTACCGACCGTTGACGCCGGCCGGGGCGACCCGGCTCGATTCGACCGGCGACGACGACGCCACCGGAGTGTCTGCGGCACGTGCCGTACGCGGGGCGTACCAGTCCTATCTCGACAGCACGCGGCGACTGGCGGAGTACGGGTCCGAGCGGGACCGGATTGTCCGGCTGCTGCGCGGGACCGGTGGACGCCACGCCGGACCGATCGCCCAGGGTGACGCCGGTGGCCGGCCGGACCCGGCGCAGCCCCTCGCCACACCCGCCGTCCGGCTCCGCGCGCTGGACCGGGAGCTGCTGCCCGCGGCGCGGCGGGCGGCAATCGTGGCCGAGGAGGAGTTCGTCCGGCGGCTCGACGCGCTCGTCGACGCACACCGGCAGGTTGAGCAGCGGTTGTGGGCTGAGCGCCGACTCGGTGCCGACCCGGACCGGACCGCGCGGTTGATCGAGCGGCACACCGACGCCATCCGCGGTGTGACCGGAGTCCGGCGCGGCCACGCCGCCGTGGTCGAGCTGGAGCGGTCGGCGGCCGGTCAGCGTGCCGAGGCGCAGCGGCTGCGCCGGTATGCCCGACGGCTGCGCGACCGGGCCGGCCGGCATCCGGGTCCGGCCGGTGACCGGCTGCGAACCCGGGCCGACCAGCTCACCGGCCGGGCCCGGGCGCTCGAGGCGTCCGCCGTCCGAGGCCGGGCCGTCGCCGAGCGGCAGCGCGACCTGCTCGTCGACGAGCTGCGTATCGCGGAGGAGCTGCACGTCCCGCTCGGCGAAGCCGGAACCGGCGGCGGACCGCTCGGGCCCGAGCAGCGCCCCGCCGCGCCGGACAGCGACAGCGTGGCGGCGGTCAGCCGGGCGGCGCGGCGCGCGGTCGAGGCGATGGACTGGTTGCGTCTCGACGGAGACACCCTGCTGGTCACCGCGCCGGGGCAGGCGCAGACCCGGATGCGGCTGACCCTGCGTCCGCCGTCGCAGTCGAGCCGCTCACCCGACGGAATCAGCATCCGGGTGGCGGACGGCCGTCCCGGCTCGCCACCCGTCACCGAGGTGGACATCGCCGTCGACCGGGTCGGCCTCACCGACGAGCCCGACCTGGACCGGGCCACGGGAGCGCTGATCGCCGCCACCCTCGCCCGGGCGGCCTACCGCGAGCAGCGGGCCAGCGGGCGCGGCCGCGGACGGCACGGGTCACGGGCCGGGGAGAACCGCGCGGCCGTCCTCGCCGAGCTGCGCTGGGAGGCGCAGCGCCATGTGGCACTGCTGCGGGGTATCCGTACCGCGGCCGAGCGGGCGGCCCGGGGCGACGCACCGATCCGACGGCAACCGTGGGGTGGACCCGGCGGGCCGACAGTGGACCACCAGGCGCGGTTGCGGCGGCTGGTCGCGGCCCGGAACCCCAGTGAGCAGCGGGTCATCCGCATCCTCGAACGATCCGGCGGGCTCGATTCGCCGGACCGGTACCGGGCACTCGAGCAGGCGATCCAGCTCGCCGCACCCGGCCGGACGGACCTGCCGCAGGTGATCCGGTCCGCCCGGTCCGCCGGACTGCGCATCCGCCGACGGGAGCTGTCGCGACCGTACGGCCCGGGCCCGGTCGGGCCGGCCCTGGAGTCGAACCGGACGCGGGAAACCCCGGTCGCCGGTCCCGCCGCCCCGGGGGCCCTCTCCCTGCCCCTGGCGCCGCAGGCGGCGGTGCCGCGCCGACGGCCCCGGGCCTTCGTGACCACGCGGGTGCTGCCGGCCCTGCGTGACGCCGACCTGGTCCGCGCCTCGTGGTGGGTCGACGACCACACGCTCGCGGTGGTGGACCGGCACGGTCGGCAGGTCGACGTCCGGATTCCGACGGTCCACGGAGACCACGTCGGTGCCCGGGCCGCCGAGCTGCCCGGCGTGCTCATCGAGGCGATCGTGGAACAGGTCTTTCCGCCGGCCGGGGCCCGGGGGACGGCCCCGGCCCGGATCGTGCCGCTGTTCAGGGCGCTGGCGCGGATGCACCGGACGACCCTGGACAGCCGGCTCGACACGCCGATGCGCTCGGCACTGGAACGACGGATGCGGGAGCTGGTGGCGAGCCGGCCCGGGCCGTGGACCGATCCGGAGGGGCTGCGGCTCTCGGCGTACGAGGAGCACCTGCGCGAGCACTTCGCGACCGGAACCGCCGGGCGGACGCCGCGCCCGCCGGACCCGGATCGGCTGCACGAGATGGCGGCCACGGAGTCCGCGCTGGCCGCGCTCACCGGTCCCCGCGCTCCGCTCGGCCCGGTTCTGGCCGCCGGCCTCCGAACCGATGGCCGGGTCGAGGTCGCCCTGCCCGACGGCTGGCGCGACGTCCTGACCCTGCCGCCGCCCGATCCCGGCGTTTCGCCAGAACGCGACCTGCCGGAACTCGCCCGGCAGCCGATCACGCCGACGGAACTGAGCACCGACCGGGCGTTGCCGACGCTCGGCCGGCGGCTCGCGACGGCGGCGGCCGAGGCGCGGCGGGGCGAACTGAGCGAGGCCGAGCGGGTGGCCCTGCCCCACGTCGGCGAACTGCACGGACTGACGGTGTTGCGCGACCGGATCGTGCGACGGCGGCGCGACGCGGCCGACCGGGGTGAGCCGGCGGAGGTGCGCGGCGCCTTCGACCGGGCGGTCGCCGAACTGGACACCGTCGTCGCCGAGCGGGCCGAGCGGTTCGGCCTGCTCGCCCCCGGCGGAGGTAGGCCCGCGGACCCGGTGGGCCGGGCCCTGCTGCCACCCGCGGTGCGCGCGCTGGTCGAGCGGCTCGAGGCCGACACCCGGACCGCCCCGGCCGGTACGTGGTCCGCCGCCGGTCTTCCGACCCTGTCCGACCTGGTCCAGCGGCTGGGCGGACTCGGTCCGGTGGAACGGCGGGTCCTGGCGGCGGTGGTCCGGGTGCTGCCCCGGCTCGACGGTGCGGGTCACCGGCTCGTCCTCGATGCCGACGCGACACTGCGGGTCGAGCCTCGCCGCCGGCCGTGGCGGCCGGCCCCACCGCCCATCCCCCTGCTGGCTGCCGGGACGTTCCCCGATCCTGCCGGCCTGCCCGACGACCCGGTCGCGCTCGACGCCGTCGTCACCGACTGGCTCACCGGAGTCGTCAGGGAGGCCGTCGACGGCAGCCGTCGGCCGGCAGCAAGCTCGCGTGCCGCAGGCAGCCAACCGAGCCGCCGACGGCGGACGCGTCGGGTCTCCGTCCGGCTTCCGTCGGCGACGAGCGCTGCGCCGGCCGACCAGGGTGCGCGGACCGACCACGCGGGCACCGAGGCCGACCTGCGTACCGCAATCCGGTCGCTGGTGGAGCGCCACCCGACGCCGGCCGGCGTCGGGTACACCCTGCGGACCTCGTCGGACGGGCGGTTCCTGCTCGCCGAGCCGGGCCCCGACCGGCCACTGCCGACGATCGTGTTCCGGCTGACCGTCGGCCCGCTCGACGGCGCCGTGGCGGCGACCGAGCCGAGCGGCGAGCAGACCAGGGCCGGGGATCCGATCGTCGAGGTCCGGATCTCGTCGGCGCTGCCGGCGACCGCCCGCCCGGCGGCGATCCGGCAGGCGCTGGTCCGGGTGGTCGCCGAGACCCTGGACGGGACCTCGCCGGCCCGCGGGCTCGTCGACCGGATCCGGCGGGCCTGGCGGGCCTGGACGTCCGACGGCGGCGGGACCGGCCCCGCCGGCGCACTCGATACCCGGATCGCCCTGGCCGAGCTACGGGTGGAGTTGGCCGACCGGGCCTCCGCCGATCCCGACCGGCGGACGACGTACGACGAACGGGTCGGCCGCCTGCTGGAGCGGCTCGGCGTCACGCCGGAGAGCCTGACGGCGCCGGAGGCGGTTCCGTTGTCACCGGGGGACCGGGGAGCCGCGACGGCGCCCGTCGTCGGGCCCACCGATCCCGCCGACGTGATCGCCGGGCTGGTGACCGGGCCCGACGCCGGGGCGGCCCTCGACCCGGCGGAGACCAGGGACCTGATCCGGGCGCTGGCCGGGCCGGACGCGGCCTGGCGGGTGGCGGCGGCGCGGCGCCGGCGCGGCGAGGTGCGGTCGACGCTCGACAACGCCCTGGCCGATCTGGCCGACCCGGCGGTCGGGCTGCTCACCAATGACGGCGGTGCCTTCCGGATGCCGGGCGGGACACTGGTCGACCTGCCGATCCGGGACGAGCTGGTCGACCGGCTGGCCGACTCCGGCGTGGTCGGCGACCGGCTGCGGACGGCCGCCACGGTCGAACTCGTGCGGCGGATCGTGGCCACCCGGCCGAACGACCTCGGTCCGCGGTGGAGTCCCGATGTCGACCTGACCACCGCCCGGGTCCTGGCCCGCCGGATTGCCACCGTGCCCGGGGACGAGCGACCCGAGTACTGGCGCGAACTGGGTGGGGTGCTCGACCGGCTGGATCCGGACCAGCGGGCCGCGTTCGGCGTCCCGCAGGCCGACGACCCCGCCGGGTTGCCCGAGGAGACCCACGCGCTGCTCGCCCGGGCGGGCCTCGTCCCGGCGGCGGACCGCTTCGCGGTGCTGCGGGGGCTGCCCGGGGGCGCCGCGGCAGTGCGGGAGGGCGTCGACCGGATCCGGGAGCAGACGTACCGGAACGAGTCGCCGGCCCTCGCCGACATCGAGGCGGCTCTCGCCGAGCCGCTACGGTCGATGACCCGTGGCCTCGCGGAATACGAGGAGGCGATGACCGCGCGGGCCGAGGCTGCCCGGCGGGCCCGGGACGCGGCACGGAGCCGGGCCGACGAGAAGCGGCGGGCCGCCCGGCGGGAGCGGGAGAAGAGCGACCGTGAGGCGCTGCGCCGGGCGCGGCAGGCCGAGACGGACCAGCGGAACGAACAGGACGTGGCCGCCCGGCACGCCCGGTTGGTCACCCGGTACGAACGGGCCGCTGCCGCCGCCGGCACCGCGCGCCTCGCGTACGGCAAGGTCGCGGATATCCGGGCCGGGCTGGCCCAGGTGCCGGAGAGTCGCCGTCTGGACGCCGTCCGGAACATGGTCGCCGCCGCCGCTCCCGCGCTCGCCCGCTACCAGCTCCTCGAACGGACGCTCGACCAGGTGACGCCGCGCGACGAGGCACTGAGCATCGCGATCCCGGTGCGGTTGCCGCACATGGGGGCGGTGGCCGGCACCCTCAACACGCTGCTGGCCCAGGAGGGTGGTGCCGAGGCGAACATCGTGCCGGACCGCCTCGAGCGGGAGCTGAAGCCGCTGTGGGCCGATCTGATCGGCATGGTCGGCCAAAACCGGCCGGGTGGCACGATCGTGCAGGTCGGCCGGGACGCCGAGTACGAGATCAGGTTCGTCCCGCGGGGCCGGCCGATCGCCCGGACCGACGTGCCGGACCAGGCATCCGAGGGGATGTACGGGCAGATACCGCAGTACACCCCGGGCAGCCGTGGATTCAGTTCGGCGCTGAACCGGAGCATCGGGCTGAGCGGTGCGGTACGACTGGCCGGCGACCGGCTCCCCGACGGGGTGTCCGGGTGGCTGGACCAGGCGAAGGCGCTGTTGAGGTTCCTTGCCGTGCGGGTCAGCGGCGACGTGTCCCGGCGTACCTCGATGGTGAGCAAGGGCGGTCTGGACGCCCTGCCCGGCGCCGTCTGGGACAACCGTGGCGAGGCGACGCTGTTCGACTGGGCCTTCGACGTCGAGGTCCGAGTCCGCACCGCCGCGAGCCTCATCCGGACCGGGAGTGACGGCGACCGGGCCTGGAGCGGGTGGCACACGGTGCGGGAGGGCGCCCCGGGCGACGTACCGACGGCCGAGGTGTGGATGGCGCACCCGTTCACCGAACCGGCGCCCGAGCGGGCGGTCCGGATCGACCCGGCGGAGCGTGACCCACGACTGCCCGAGCACGTCGTGACCGGGCTGACCGGGCTGCCGGAGCTGTACGACAGTGTGCTGGCCGAGTTGGGACCGGAGCACACCGTGGTGGGCGACAGCCTGGCCCGGCAGCTCGCCGTGCACCTGTTCGAGGAGAACCCCGCCCGCATCGTCTCCACCGCCGACCCGGACGGTCCGCCGCTGTCCTACGAGCTCACCGACGACGGCCGCCCGGTGGCCCGGGTGGAGTACCGCACCCGGATCCACTGGGAGCAGGCGGAGATGGTGGGCCGGCCGAGCCGGAAGACGCACCTGGAGCGGCTGCGGGTGCTGTTCGTCAGCGTGGTCGGTGGGGTCACCTTCGGTCGTGGTCGGTCCCTGGGCGGCGAG
The DNA here is from genome assembly GCF_039871775.1 of Plantactinospora sp. B5E13. Classification (NCBI taxonomy): domain Bacteria; kingdom Bacillati; phylum Actinomycetota; class Actinomycetes; order Micromonosporales; family Micromonosporaceae; genus Plantactinospora; species Plantactinospora sp. B5E13. The sequence continues at coordinate 119,697 of NZ_JBDPLT010000009.1, read as the reverse complement.
GTGGGGCTCTCGGCCCGCCTCGTCGACCTGCTGAACCTCGTCGGCCTGGGCGACTGGACCTCGGAGAAGTGGAACCGGTTCTCGGCCAGCTACGCGGCGACCCGGGGCCGGGGCTGGTCCGACTCGATCTCGACGGCGAACGTGGGGATCCATCCCAGCGTCCAGCGGTACGACGGTCGGGTCCAGGCCTACACGATGAAGGTGACCCACGAGGCCGTCGTGCACCGGCTGGACGGCTCGGCACCGGCCCGGGTCAACGCGGGGGGCCGGGGCCTGTTCCAGTTCCCGGAACGGCACGCCTGGAGGTACGGCCTTCCGGTGGACAGGGATGCCTTCGTCCGGCAGGGCGACGGCACGCTGCGGCACGTCGACGAGGTGGTGCCACCCGGCCCCGACGATCCGACGCTCCTGCCCGGATGGCAGGGCACCGGCGGGAACCAGGTGCCGGGCGCCGCGCACGGCCTGGTACAGGGGATGACCGGGATCGACGGAGTTGACGGGATCAGGGCTCGGGTGGCGGCCGAGTTGCGTCGGCGGGGCTGGTTGCCCGAGGTGGACGGCGACGGCTTCCCGGTCCGTTCCGGATCACCCCAGAAGCTCGCCGACGACCTGGCGAACCTGCGTGCGGTGGGCGAGATCTCCACCTTCAGCCTGGAGTCGAACTACGACCAGCTGGTCCAGGACGGCATCACCGTCGAGGTCGCGCTGCGCCGGGGCGGGCTGCCGCCGAAGAAGGTCACGCTGCTGATCAGGCTGGAGCAGCGGACGTGGACGCTGGACGGCTTCACCGACGCGGAGAAGGTGGTCAACCTCAACATCGGCTCCGCCACGACGGGCCGGGGCAGGTCCACCGACCGGACGTGGCGGCACGAGAGCGTCGGCGGACTCGAATCCGAGCCGGATCCGGGCCTCGAGTTCCCGCAGTCGGCGACGCTGTCCGGCCGGGGCAGCCTGACCCGCGGTGCCAGTCTGTCCGAGGGGGACACCAACAACTCGGTGACCCTGTTCGAGAACACCGGCCGGACCGCCGTCACCACCGTCGGCTACGACCTCAACGTCCACGTTGTCGACGACGACGGGAACCTCGAGCAGGACCCGATCGCGACCTACCGGAACGGGACGGCGCGGATCCTGCTCCCGGCGGACATGTTGCGCAGGACTCCCGCGGCGGAGGAGCCCATTTCGCCGACGGTGCGGGAGACACCTCCGGCCGGGACGGTGGAGACGCTCCCTCCGAAGCCGGTGAAGGTGCCCTCGCCGCGCGTACTCAGCACCGCCCGGGTCCTGCAGATGGACGCCCGGGGCCTGTGGGACGGGGTACGGCGGGTGCTTCCGGAGACGTCGAAACCGGGCGACGGCTCCTACCACCACCTGCGCGCGTTCGTGAACGTCACCAGCCTGACCGCCAATCCCGACGCGCTGTACCTGCCGTACCGCACCAACACGGTGGTGGATCCGACCAGGCTGCCGACGGCGGTGCGGGCGTCCCTGTCGATCGAGTTCGAGCCGGGCGCCGTGGTGCCGGAGGGGACCTGGCCGGGAGCGGTCGTCGGAGACATCAACCTGACCCTGCACCAGTCCGGCGTGGGGGTGAGCCGGCAGGTCGCGGTGGGCGCGGGGTTCGGCACCACGGGAACCTCGACGACCGGCGAGGAAGGGTCCGACAGCGCCACGCTCGGCACCTCCGGCACGACGAGCCTGGGCGTGTCCAGCAGCACCGACCGGATCTCCGGCGTGGAGCGGCTGACCATCGACGTCGACACGCACTACATCGCCCGGGTTCCGCTGACCGCCCGACTCACCGGTGTGGAACACCACGCCCTGGGGCCGAAACGGAAACAGACCGAGGTCGGCGGGCTGACGGCGGTCCTGACCTGGCCGGAGCGGACGGCGTTGGCGCTGTACGCGGACGGCGAGCTTCCGCTGTCGCTGTACGACGTGGCCGACGCCATCGAGCGGTACGCCAGCGATCCGGTCGGCGGAGGGGGGCCGGACGGGATCCGCCACCTCGACCGGCACGTCGCGGTGGCGCTGCTGGAGCGGTTCCGGGCCGACGTCACCGAGCTCGAACGTGCCGAGCCCGGACGGACGAGGCATCCGGGCCTGCCGGACGGACGGTTCCGCACCGGCGCCGGCCCGACCGGTGCCGACCTGGCGGACCGGCTCGCGACCCGACTCGTCAAGCAGTTCCCCGACGACCCGGCGCTGGCCGGTCTCACCGATCCGGCGGCGATCATCGACCACGTGATCGCGCACGGCCGCGAGCTGCCGCCGGTCCCGCCCGCCCAGGCCGCGAAGGTCCTCCCGGAGAGTCAGCGGCACGCGATCGGCGCCACCGACGTGGAGGAGCTGGTGCTGACCCGACCGGCCCGGATCGGTCTGGCGCACCGCCTTGATCGGCTCGACCCGGAGCGGTTGGCCGGGGCCCGGGTCGAGCTGATCGAGGCGGTGCGCCAGGGGGTCGAGGCGGTGGCGCCCGGCGCGCTGGACCGTACGCCGGGGCTGGACCAGCGCCTCGCCGGCCAGTTGTCCGGAGAGAAGCGCTGGCGCGGCCACCTCGACGACATGCTCAAGCCCAACGGGTGGGAGTTCGGTGCGCCGGTCGCCGTACCGCTGCTCGGCACCGGGGTGATGACGAGTGAAGAACTCACGATCCGGGTACGGGTCGTCGACCTGGACGCGGGTGAGGTGATCGGTACCAGCCCGACCACCGGGAACATCACCCAGATCTACGGTTACGGGCAGCGCGGGCAGAGCGAGTCGGCCGGCTGGTCCGCCGGACTCAACGGTTCGCTGAGCCTGGGCGTCGACGCCGGCACCGGCATCGGCCGAAGCGGCCGTGGCTCGGTGGGGGAGCAGCACACGATGCTCCAGCGGGTCGCCGACTTCGGCGGGGCGACGCGGGTCCGCCGGACCGGGCGGCTGGTCGTCGAGGTGACCCGGTCCCAGCCGCGGCCGGTGGGGCGGGCCGTCGCGCACGTCGACGAGCTGCTGGTCTCGCCCCGACCGGTCAGCTGGACCCGGCAGCTGGGCGTCTCCTTCGTCCAACTGGTGCCCTCCGCCATCATGGTCGAGCCGGGCCGACCCGACGTCCTCGACCCGTTCCGCGTCCGGGACGACCGGTTCGTCGGGCTGCCGTGGCGGTTCGTGCCCGAGTATGTCGAGCACGGCTCGCTGACGGACCGGATCCTCGCGCGGCTGGCCGGCGAGGACCTGCTCGGCAGGAACGCGGCCGGCCAGGCCGCGGCGGTCCGGAACCAGCTCAACGCGGCCTTCGACCTGGCAGCCCTGGCCAAGTTCCTCGGACCCGGCGGCTTTCCGGCGGTCGACCTGCGCGTCGGAGGTCATCCGGACCGGTTCGTCTCCGTGACCGTCAAGGCACGGCCGTACGACGTCCGGACCGTCGAGCGGGGAGAGGCCGAGCTGGGCGACGTCAACCGGGTCCAGCGGACGACCGGCCAGCAGGACGACTTCAGCTGGCCCCTGCCGCCGAGCCGGGGCGTGAGCCCCGGGTCATGGCCCGCCCCGTTCCTCGACGGGCTCGAACTCGGTGCCCGGATCGGTGGTGGGGCGCAGGCCTCGGCGGGGATGTCCCGCACCACCGGTGACCGCAACGAGCTCAGTGACTTCGTGCGGGGCCAGGTGCGGCGGGTCGGGGTCGCCCTCGCCTACGACCTGACCTTCACCCTGGAACAGCGGCGGCCCGAGGGAACCACCGTGCTGCGCCAGGTACGGCTGCCACAGGCGGTGACCGACGGCCGGGCCTCGCTCTACGCCTTCGCCTCCGATCTTGCCGAGTCGCAGCGGCGCCGGGACCTGGGAGTGGACGGTTGGGCGGGCCGGGTCTGGCGGTTCGACGAGGCACCGTCCGACCTGGAGTCCCAGTGGCGCGAGCGACGGATGCGGGGGTGGCTGGCCCGCTGGCGGGACGTCCCGGTCGGGCGTCGGCACCTGCCGGTGCACACCGTCCGGCCAGACCCCCGCCCGCTGGATCCGGGTGCCGTCGCCCGGCTGGCCGCCCGGCCGCTTCCACCGGGGTCGGCCGGGCCGCCCGGGCTGGAACAGGGTGACACCTCGCACACCGCGCGGGAGATGCCCGGCGCGCCGTCGCATCCCGAGCACCGCGACCCTGGCGCCGCCGCCGACGCCCTGGCCATGGCGTTCCGCGAGGTCCACGGCTCGGACGCGGACAACGCGGCCGGGTCGCGTCCCGATAATTTCTCGGTTCCGATCCCGGGCGGGTTGACGCTCGTCTTCGAGATCGGGGAGACCGCGCCGGGGATCCGGGCCTACCGGCACGAGCCGGAGAACGGCGTGATCCGGGTGACCGTCTCGGATGCGGTCCGCAGCGTGCGACAGATGCGCCGGATCATCGTGCACGAGTCGGACGAGGCGGCGGCGCTCCATCCAGCCGGGATCAGGCAGCGGATCCGGGCGCGGCTGCGGAACCCGGAGCAGCGGTCCGAGACCATCGCCGATGGCGCCCGGCTCGACGACCTGGCTCCGCACCCGGTCGGACACCTCGGCGAGGTGCGACTACTGGCCACGGAATGGTCGCGTACCAGAACGCGGACCCCCCTGTCGTCGGACGACGCCGGGGAAGAGCTGCTCGACATCGAGCGGGAACTCGGCAAGCTGCTCGCGGCCATGCAGGTGAGCAGGCGGGCGCAGCTCACGTCCCTGTTGCCGCCCGAGCAGCTGGAGACCGTGACACGGGTGCTGGACCCCCGGGCCGCATGGCGTACCCACCTGCCGTCCGACGAGTACCGCATGGTCCGGCAGGCGGTCGACGCCGTCCTTCCGGACCTGGAGACCCGGATCCGATGGCGCGACGGGGTTGGCGTGCCGGACCTGCCGGCCCGGCTCACCTGGAGCGCGAACGACAGGTACCGCCTCGACATCGCGGTCGGCGACCGGACCTGGCCGACGGACGTCTTCCCGGAGCTGCTGTCCCTCGCGGACACCGGACTCTCGGGCGAGCGGCTGCGGGCGCGGGCCCGCGACCTGCTGAGCGCCCGACTGTCCAGGGGGCCCGACCAGCCGGATGTCGACGCCGACCGCTCCGACGAGTCAGCCGCTCCTGCCACGGCACCGGCGGGCGTGGCGCCGATGGTCGTGGCCCGGGCGTGGGCCGACCGGTACGCCGAGACCGGGAACCCCGACGTCCTGAACCGGTTCCGGGAGCACCTCACCGAGCTGACCCCGGACGAGTCGTCGGAGTTGTTGGGCGAGATCCCGTCGGGTTCGGTGCTGACGCGGTACCTACGGTGGGCGATCGGCGAGGCGATCCTGACGGAGGCCACCAGGATCGGGTACGGGGCAACGGCGGACGACGGCTTCGCACCGTTCACGGTGCGCGGCTCCACCCTGTCCCCGGAGCACGAGGAGCAGGGGATCTGGCTGTCGTCGGAGGCCGGAGGGGCGGAAATCGCGGCGTGGGACCTGGTCATGGCCGCCGGGGAACTCGCGAACCCGGGCAACGCCGACCTGCCCACGATCCGGGCCACGATGGTGGTCCTGCTCGGCGTTCGGATCGCCGCTGCGCGGGCCGGCCGGTCGTCGCTGCCGGGCGATCGCCCTCTTTCGCCGAGGGCGGACGGGGTTCTCCTCGCGATGGCGGGACTGACCCGGGTGTACCACCACCCGGAGGTGTCGACGGAGACCAGACGGGCCATCGAGCGTACCTTTGCCGGACTGCTCGGGAGAACGGCGCGAATTGCCGACGTGGCCGTGGATCCGGCGACCCTGCCCCCGGCCGTACGGCACCTCTACCGCCGGGCCACCGCGGCCCGGCCGGACGGAGCCACCGGCCCGGTCGCGGAGGCGCGGCGGTCCTCCGACCTGGCGACGGACCCGACCACCGCGACCCCGACCGCATCCGACCCGCAGCACGACCGTACCGCCGGCCGGCGCGGTCCGGACCTGCTGGAGGCGGTCTGGTGGGCGGCGCGGCATCGCGGCGGCGGTATCACCGATCCGGTCGAGCAGGCCGAGTTCGGGCGACGACTCGACGAGCTTGTCGGGATCGTCCAGACCGGGGCGACGTGGCTCGCCGCGGCATCGCGGAACACCGCCGACCCGCTGCGGATGTACGACCTCGCCACCCGGCACGCCCAGGTTCGGGAGGCGCTGACGGCGGCCCAGGTGCACCACGAGTTCGCGACGCGGTTGCGCCAGGAGAGGCTGGACGCGTACCGCGAGGCGGACGAACTGTGGGCGCGCGTGCCGCCGGGGCGGGGAAAGCGGGCGCGACAGGCGGGCGCCGAGTTCCAGGTACGGCTCCAGCAGCTGGCGGATGCGGGGAGAACCGCGCAGGAAAGCGCCGACAGGCACTGGAGCGACCTGCTCGGACGTCTTCGTTTCGCGTACGCCACCGTCCCGGTCGGCGTGACGACCGGTGTCGTCCGCGACGGTTCGCGAGAGCCGGATCGCCCCGATGGGCGCGAGGTTCGTCCGCTCAGGTTCGAGGGGAACCGGGCCAGACTCACCGCGCTGCGGAACCTGATCGTGCAGCGGTGGGTTTCTCCGGACGGACCGGGCGTGCTTCCTCGAGGTGACTCTTTTGTGGACGGGATCCAGGCGCCGGATCCGGTCAGCGGCGACGAGCTGTCCGTCATCGTCTACCTCCGGGGGATCCCGAGGCAGTGGTCACGAGTCGCCGGCACCATCAGGGTGATCGAGCAGGACGGCGACGATTCAGACAAACCCCCGCAGGTCCATCTGACATATCCGCCACGAGCGCCAGAGGAGTTCCAGCTCACCATCTCCCGGCACGGCACCGTCGACGAGCTGCACGACCTGCTCCGCGCCGAACTGGTACGGCTTGGCAGGCGGCTCGCCGAGGACGTCGGAACCGTTGCGTGGACGGACGACGGTTCGGCTTCGAACCGGTCGCCGCTGACCAGGCTCGACGACGAGGAACTGCGTACGATCGCGCGCCTGGAAACGCTGGTGCTGCGGCTGGCCACAGAGCCCGATCAGGACACCCGTGATCGCCTCATGCGGACGGTGCCCGAGTTCCTTCGGCAGGTGCACCTCGATCCGGAAACGAAGAGTCGTTCGCTCCGACCGGAATACCGTGGATACGACCGACGATGGCGGCAGGTCAGCAACACAATCCGGACGGATGAGGCGTCTCCGGCGGTCCGCTACTACCTGGCGACGCTGCCCCGGCGTCCACTCACCATCGACGATCAGATCGCGGCCCGTCTGGCCGACATCACCGGGCAGGAGGTGCGGATCCAGGACGGCGGCATCGTCGTCGGCCACCGTGCCAAGGCGGTGGGGTTCGTCCCCGTCGCCGCCGAGTCGGGCGTGCTGCCGCCGGACACGTGGTCGGAGTTCTTGCGCACGGGTGACCGGAAGTTCACGGTCTGGGCCCGGCCAGCGCTGCGGTCGAACGCGAACGCCCTGGCCTGGGCCATCAAGGAGTTCATCGACGAGCGGTATCCGGACCTCGGGTCGGCTCGGCCCGGGACCGACGCCCCAGCGCGGAAGCGGCCAGAACTGTACGACGGCGCGGCTCGCTCGGCCGTGCTCAGGCTCGAATCACTGGCAGGGCCCGACCAGGAGCAGATCAGCGTGCTCCAGGAGCCCATCACCGGACTGACCGCACGCCAGGCGTACGAATCGCTGCGTGGGGAAGTTGCCCCGGTGCGGCGGCAGATCCTCCGGCAGCACATTGCCCTGGCCGTGATGCGAGACGGCCTCGACGTCGTCCACCCGACGCCTGCCGTGCCCAGCGAGCGCTTTGACCACTGGCTTGCCGCCACCCGCTCGGCAACGGAAGTCGAACGCCCGTCCACGTTGGTCCGTACAGTCCATGAACTCGTGCTCGTCGGCGTGGAGCTCGAGACCGTGCGGGTGATGGTCGTCGCCCGACTCGGCGCCGACCGGATGGCTCCGGAGCCGGGCCTGGTGTCGGATCCGTTCGCGAGGCCCGAACCCGCCGGCCCGGATGCGCTACGCGACGCGAACGAGGCGCTGGATCACCTGCTCGCGACCGATGCTTCGGTCAAACTCTGGACGGCCGTGGCACGCGCGCGTGCGGAACTGCCGGCCCAGCTGCCGGATCCGGTCAACGGCCCGACCCCCCTGTGGTGGCTCGAGGAGGGCGACGCCCCGAACGAGCCCGCGAACATCCAGGAGGCCCTGGAACTCCTGCACGAAGGCTCCCGGTTCCGTCACGGGGCCGGGCATCACCGCGGCCACGTACCGCCGGACCTGGCCGCCGAGGACCCGGAGCCAGGCCAGGCGCACGAGCCCGGAGACCGGTACCGGGCGGCGGTGGACGTGCTGCTCGCGCACTATCGCGACGGCGGGTCGGAGCTGGCGAAACGGCTACGGAAAGCGCGGAACCCGGAGCAGCTGCACATGTTGGCTCTCCGGCATGCCGCTCTCCGCGAGGCGGTCGAGGAGCTGGCGGCGATCCACGACCGGGTATGGCAGGGGACGTCCCGCTCGCCGGAGGAGGACGAGCACGATCGGTCCCGGTACGCGGAACTGGTGGAGTTCGTGCGCTCCACCGTCTCCGAGCACCACCGCTACACCGCCACCGTGATCGACGGCACCGACCTGGCGCAGCGTCAGCCGTCGGTGGCCCCTCGGCAGGTGAAGCTGGAGGCGCTGGAGCAGCAGCTGCGGGCCCGCTGGGAGTCGGGCGGATCCGACGGGCAGCTGCCTCGGGGCGACTCCTTCGTCCGGGGCATCGAACCGCTCACCCTGACCGGCGAGAGCCTGCGGGTTCGGATCGACACCCGCGAGGGAGGGTCGTACCACGCGCAGATCCGGGTCGCAGCTCCGGGTGCGAAGGACCGGGCGGGGAACCGGCTGCGGGCGTACAGCTGGATCGTCACCAACCGCAGGTCGGGCGAGACCGAATTCGAGGTGCGCATCCCGGCGGATCATCCGGACAACGCCGACCTGGTGGTCACGCTCGCCCACGAGGTCGCGGAACTCGTCACCGCGGCCGGCCGGCCGAACCGGAAGCTGACCCCGGAGCAGGACCAGGAGAACCGGCTCACCCCGGACGACCTGCCGGTGCGCTGGCTGCGGCGGGTCCGGCTGAGCCCGCACGACGTCGGCGGTATCGCCGACCTGGAGACGAAGGTCCGACAGCTCGCCATCGAGATCGACCCGGAGAAGCGGGCCCGGCGCGCCAGGGACATCGAGGCGATCCGCCGTGCCCTCGGGTTGGACCCGGTCCGGAACGGCCGGTCGGCCCGGCGACGGTGGAAGATCGTCGACCGGCTGGTCCGGACGAGGGACTTCGACCCGGCCGCCCGCCGCTACTGGGACGCGCTCCACCGGCCGGGATGGCGGAACCTCGTGCTGCGGCACGGCATCGCGGCGTACCTGGACGAGTACGCCGGGCAGCGGGTACGGGTGACCGATGACGGAGTGTTCGAGGTGCCCCGAGGGCTGGGTCGGGAGCCGGTACGGCTGCGGCTCGTGTTCGGGTTCCTGCCGCCGGGGACACTCGTGGAAACCCGTCGGCAGCGCGACGGTTCCTTCCTGGTCCGGGTGCCGCGCGCGCTGGGTGACGACGTCCGGGCCGTCGGGCCACGGGTGGCGATGGCCGTGGCCGAGGCGACCAGCCGCGACGTGCGATGGGGCCGCCGGACGGGGCGGCGGCTCGACAGCCTGGCCGAGGGCGTCACAGTGCCGGAGCGGGTCCGGCGGCTGGGTCGGTCGGCGTCGGCGCAGTGGACGGGGGTCACCGCGCAGGCCCGGGCCTACCAGGCGTTGTCGCGTCGGCAGGCACCCGACCCCGAGACCGCCGCCCGACTGCGCCGGGCCCGGCAGGCCGAACACGCCCGGTTGGTCGAGACGCTGCGGTCGATGGCCGTGCTGGAGGGGCAGCAGGAGTTCGCCGAACGGTGGCGCGTGATCAGCGACTCGAAGCAGGCGGTGCCGCGCGATCCGGGGGTCGCCGCTCTGCTGCACCGCTGGGAGCGACCGGAACCCGACCCGGAGATGGTGCTGGACGCGTTGTCGGACGTCGCCTCCGACATGGCCCGCTATGCCGGCGCCCGTGGTGCCGAGTTGCGCGACGGCGGGCGCACGCTGCGGGTGATGCTCGACGACGACCACTTCACCAGCCACGATCTTCCGGTTCGGACGGACCTGCCGGTCGACAGTTCCCGGTTCGTCGAGCTGGCCGGCGATTCGCAGCAGGGTTGGTCACTGCGGCTGCGTCCGGACGCCGGCATGGACGCGGTCGGGTCGGACGGGACGGCCGCGTTGGCCGACCTGGTGCGGCAGGGACTCGGCGAGTTGGATTCCGGCAACCGGACTGTCGAGGCGGTCGCGGCCCAGTTGCGCTATCTGGCGGACCGGCACCGGGTCTCCGACCAGCTTGTCCGGCAGGCGATCCGGGCGAAGGTCGTCGCGCTGGTCGACACCCTGCGGGTCGGTGACCCGGAGACCTGGTCCGACCGGCGGAATCTTGTCGTCTCGGCCGGCGAGCGACTGGCCGGGCGGATGGCGGACCGGCGGGTCGACCGGGCCCGGGAGCACCTGTTGGGCCTGATGATGGGGCAGCCCGAGGCCCGCCGTGCCCTCGACGAGGCCGTTGCACCGCACGTGCCAGACACCGGTGCGCCGCCGTTGCGGAACTACTTCCCTGGCCGGGTCTTCGGTGCCATGGCGTCGATCGCCGCCACCCTCACCTCGGGCACCATGGGCGGGCGGTCGGCAACCCTGATGACCGCCCAGGTGGTTTCCAGCACGGTGGGGGGTGCCCTCGTGCAGCCGCAGCAGGACCACGCGCTGCGCGGCGTCGAGGAGCGGGCGAAGGCGGCGAAGGCGCACCGGGACCGGTTGGCGAGCCGGGTCCGTTCCGCCGGGCCGACGAACGCGAACCCGGCGCAGCCGTCCGGCCCGGACCGGGTGCCTTGGCCGCACTGGTGGCCCTTCTACCGCAAGCGGACGCTGCCCGCGGTGATCGGGGCCTTCGTCCAGGCCGTCATGATGCTCGGCGAGTACGGCGGTCGGGCGGCGGCCGGTGTGGCCCCGCCGTTGCTCGCGGGAGCCGCGTCCGGGGCGAGCGACCATCTCCCCGAGCGCTCGGAGAAACAGGCGCGGGAGGACCGCAAGCACGAGGTGGGTCAGCGGCCCGAGGGCAAACGTGACGCGAAACTGGCGGAGTTGCACCACGTGGCCGCCGAGGCGCGGGAGCGGCTCGCCCGACAGGTCGGGGCCGGCACGCTGACCCCGACCGGTGGGCAGACCGAAATCGACGGCTGGCGGCAGGTCAAGGCGGATCTCGAACGGGCCCGGCAGGAGCTGCGGGCGGACGCCGAGGGCCACCGGGAGGCGCTGCGGAAGCGGCGCCGGCTGCGTCGGATGCTGTGGAAGGGCACGCTGGCGAGCGAGGTGGTCGGGCGACCGGTCCGGGCCGCCGGCCGCGCGGCGGGTTCGCTGGCCCGGCGGGTTACCCGCCGACAGGCTGCGGTGTCGTCCTCGACCGCCGGCACGCCGCTCCCACCCGGGATGGCCCCGGCCAGCCACTACCGGTGGCGGTCGGTGGCACCCACCACGATCAGCGCGGCGGCCACCGTCGGGATGAACTGGCTGCTCACCACGGACCCGTCCAGCTTCCTCTTCGTCATCACCACCGGGGTCGCGTCGGCGCTGGCCGGGCTCGGTCTCGGCCAGGGCTGGGTGTACCACCGCCAGGATGAGATCGAGGACGAGGCGTCCCTCGCGGCGTTGCGCACGCTCCGGCACGTTGAGGACGGGCTCACCGAGGTGGAGCAGGTCCTCGCACTGCTCGGTGACCCGCAGGCCCGGCCGAGCGGGCCGCCGGCACCGGCCGGTGGTCGGAGCCTGCGGTCGAGTTGGCGGCGCAGGTCGGCCGGGGCGGCCGTGGGCCGGACCTCCACCGATCCGCACGACAGCCACTTCCTGTCCGTGTCGCTGATGAAGCATGGGCCGGCGGCGGTGTTGCGGGTCGCGGCGATCGTCGGCGCCGGTAACCTCCTGCTTCCCGAGACCATGACAAACGGCCTGGACAGCGACGTGCTGATCGCGGTCACCGCCGCGCTCGAGGCGGGCAAGGAGGCGGTCTACGGAGTCGGTGAGGCGCTGTACCGCAGGTGGGCCGCGCGGCGGGGCGTGGAGGGCAAGGCGGTCACCGGACAGGACAGGGCCCGGCTTCTGCCGTACACGCGGGCGGAGCTGGCCGAACACGCCCGGAAGCTCGCGGGCGAGGGTGCCGACCTGGCGGCACAGGCGAAGCTTCCGCCCCGCGTGGCGGGGCCGTCGCTGGCCCGGCGGGCAGCCGGTGCGGTCTCCTCGGGAGCGGTCAGGGCGGCCGGGGCGGCGTCCTCGGCGGCCCGGCGCGGCACCGCCGTGGGGTCCTCGGCGGCGCGGCGCGGGGCGGACCTGGCGTCGTCGGTGGCGCAGCACGGGAAGGACGCTGCCTCCGCGGTGGCGCAGCACGGAAAGGACGCTGCCTCCGCGGTGGCCACCCGGGCCCGCAAGATGGCCTCGGTGGCCCGGTGGGGGCTGGCCGACCCCCGGGCCAACGGGATCGAGGCGATCAAGCGACTCGTCCGGTTCGACCCGATCGACGTCGCCTCTGGCGACATGGTGTTGACCCAGACCGACGTGGAGCTGCCCGGCGTACTGCCGCTGCTGCTGAGCCGCACCCACCTGTCGTCGTACCGGGTGGGAGGTTGGTTCGGGCGCTCCTGGGCATCCACGCTGGACCAGCGGCTGGAGGTCGACGAGACCGGGGCGTACTTCGCCACCGCGGACGGCATGATCCTCATCTACCCGGCCGAGAACGGGCACCCGGCGCCGTTGCCGGTCGAGGGTCCGCGTTGGCCACTGAGGCGGGAGCCGGACGGGACGTACGCGGTCACCGACCGGGTCCGGGGCTGGAGCTGGCACTTCGCCCCGGTCACCGACGACGACCCGGTGGCCCCGCTGCCACTGGTGGCGATCACCGACCGGAACGGCCACCGGATCGACCTGGAGTACGACGAAGCTGGCACGCTGACCGGGGTCACCCACTCCGGCGGCTACCGGATCCGGGTGGATGTCGAGCGGGACCGGATCGTCGGGCTGGGGTTGCCGGCCGACGACAACCCGGCCGGGACCACGTTGGTCCGGTTCCGGTACGACGACGGTGGGGACCTGACCGAGGTGGTCAACTCCTCCGGGCTGCCGCTGCGCTTCGACTACGACGCGGACGGGCGGATCGTCCGCTGGACCGACCGGAACCGGACCGAGTACCGCTACACGTACGCGCCCGACGGCCGGTGCGTGGCGACCGGCGGCACCGGCGACTTCCTGGCCGGCCGACTCGACTACGACCCCGAGGCCCGGACCACCACCGTGGTCGACTCGCTCGGCCACCGCACCTGTTACCGGTTCAACGAGCTGGTGCAGGTCGAGTCGGTCATCGACCCGTTGGGCAACGAGACGCGCTTCGTATGGGACCGCTACGACCGCAAACTCGCCGAGACGGACTCGTCGGGCCGGACCACCCGGTACGGGTACGACGAGGCCGGCAACCTGGTCGAGGTCGTCCGTCCGGACGGGTCCCGGGCGACCGTCGGCTACAACGAGTCGCACCGGCCGGTCGTCGTGACCGACTTCGACGGCGCGGTCTGGCGGCGAGGGTACGACGCCCGGGGCAACCTGACCGAGGTCACCGACCCCACCGGGGCGACCACCCGGTACCGGTACGACGGGTCCGGGCACCTGGCCGGGGTCGTCGACCCGCTCGGCGCCTCGCTGCGGGTGCGTACCGATGCGACCGGTCTGGTCAGCGAGGTGGTGGATCCGACCGGTGCGGTGACCGGCTACCGGCGGGATTCGGCTGGTCGGATTGTCGAGGTGACCGATCCGCTCGGCGGTAGCACCCACCTGGGGTGGACGGCGGAGGGGCGCCTGGCGTGGCGGCGGGCACCGGACGGCACCGGCGAGGAGTGGAGCTACGACCCGGAGGGGAACCTGGTCGGTTACACCGATCCGACCGGGGCGACCACCGAGTTCGAGATCGGCCCCTTCGACCTGCCGGTGGCGCGCACCGGTCCGGACGGCGGCCGGCTGACCTTCGGTTACGACACCGAGTTGCGGCTGGTCACGGTCACCAACCCGCAGGGGCTGTGCTGGCGCTACGACTACGACCCGGCCGGGCGGCTGGTCGCCGAGACGGACTTCAACGGCCGGATTCAGACGTACACCCTGGACGCCGCCGGGCAACTGGTGGCCCGGGACAACGGTGCCGGGCAGCGGGTCGGGCTGGTGCGGGACATCCTCGGCCGGGTGGTGGAGAAGGTGACCGCCGAGGGGGTCACCAGCTTCGGGTACGACCCGGTGGGGCGGCTGGTGCACGCCGTCACCGGCGAGGTCGAGCTGCGGCTGGAGCGGGATCCGCTGGGCCGGGTGCTCGCCGAGATCCGTGACGGACAGGTGGTCGCCTCGACGTACGACCAGCTGGGACGGCGGATCAGGCGGCGTACCCCGTCGGGGGTGGAAAGCGTCTGGGAGTACGACGCCGGTCACCGGCCGATGGCGCTGCACACCGGTGGCGAAACGGTCCGGTTCGGTCACGACGCGAATGGGCGGGAGGTCCGGCGTACCGTCGGGGATCTGGTGCTGGCCCAGGCATGGGACGCGAACCACCGGCTGTTGTCGCAGATCCTCACCGCGAACCCGGCGGTTCCCTCCGCGGATCCGACGGGGATGTCGGACCAGTCGACCGGCTCGCCGTGGCTGGTCGCCCAGCGGACCTACCAGTACCGGACCGACGGGCACCTCGTCGGCGTCGCTGACCAGCTCACCGGCGAGCGCCGGCTGGAACTGGACCTCGCCGGACGGATCACCGCCGTCCGGGCCGCCAGCTGGACCGAGCGGTACGCGTACGACGAGGCCGGCAACCTCGCCCGGGCGAGCTGGTCCGGCGTCGAGGCGAGCGGCGATGCGCAGGGGGAGCGGCGGTACACCGGCACCCTGCTACGGCGGGCCGGCGACGTCCGCTACGAGTACGACGGCGCGGGCCGGGTCACGCTGCGGCAACGTAAACAGAACTCGACCAGGCCGCTGACCTGGCGGTACACCTGGGACAGCGAGGACCGGCTGGTGGCGGTCACCACCCCGGACGGCGCCCAGTGGCGTTACCGGTACGACGCGCTCGGCCGCCGGGTGGGCAAGCAGCGGTTGAACGCCGCCGGCGGGGTGGTCGAGCGGATCGACTACCACTGGGACGGCCTGCTGCTGGTCGAGCAGAACCAGAACGGGCCGACCGGATCACGGACCAGCACCTGGGAGTACGTCCCAGGCTCGTTCACCCCGGTGAGCCAGACCGACGCGCTGGCGGATCCGGTCGATGTGGACCGGCGTTTCTACGCGATCGTCGCCGACCTGACCGGCACGCCGACCGAGCTGGTCACGCCCGGCGGTGACGTGGCCTGGCAGCGGCGGACCACCATCTGGGGCGTCCCGACGTACGTCAGCACCACCGGAGCCGACTGCCCGCTGCGTTTTCCGGGTCAGATCCACGATCCGGAAACCGGTATGTCGTACAATTTCCAACGTTACTACGACCCGGACATCGGTAGATACCAGTCGATCGACCCACTCGGCCTGGCCCCCGGGCCGAATCCGCACAGCTACGTCCCGAACCCCACCCATGCGATCGATCCACTCGGCCTCGCCCCGTATGCCAGCCATGGTTGGTCGACGCGTATGGAGAGGGCTGGTGATCTCGCCGGGAAATACCTCCCTGGACAGGCGACCCGGGATCCGGCGTCGCAGTGGTACCACGAGGAACTGAGTGAGAGGGAACTTCTGGACGGGATCAACAAGGCCGCAGAGGGAGACGGCATCGTCGTTTCACTCCGCGGAAAGATCCTTGGAGGTCATCACCGCTGGGACGAACTCCTGAGGAGGGTCAGCGACGGTCGCGTTTCGCCGGACGAGCTGATCCGGATCGACGTCTACGGCGGGGGGTGAGGCTCTCGTGCCTGTGATCCGTTCGACCGACCCCGACTTCCGGGTGTGTCAGATCAGTTTTGACACGCTGCTCCAGATCCAGTTGGAAGCGGAGGAACGAGGCTGGGCCACCAGGTGGACCTCCGTGGATGTCCTTCGTAGTCAGGTCAAGGAGGAAACCGTCCTCCTTCAGTCGCTGATGCGTGAGGAGCGGGGAGGGGCTGTGCGGGCCTACCGATGCCTCCTGCTGTTCTCGACGGTGGACGACGTGGATGCTGGTGGACTCGCCACAATCGATCTTGATCCGGCCAGGTTCGAGTCGCTGGAGCGACTGGATCGGGACCCGGATGTTCGCAGGGCGTTCGCCCGGATGTTCTCCCTCGCGGCGGGCGGGATTTCGATGATCTCCAAGAGGTAGTGGTCCGCAGATCCCCCGGAAGGGCCGAGCGGACCATGAGACCGGCCGGCTACGAGCGCGCCTCGTCGAGATAACCGGCGCTGTTGGCGAGCAGTGCCTGGAGCCCGCCGAGTACGTCACCCAGCACCAGATGCGGATCGCCCGGCCGCCCGCCCGGCTCCGCGTCGATCTCGACGAGCGCCCGGCAGACGTCCCAGATGTTGCCGTGCAGCGGTGCCCACTGCCAGAGTTCGTAGGTCGGCTCGTCGACCACCGCCAGCGGCTGCCCGATCAGACCGAGGAGGAACCGGCCCGGGTCGTCCGGGCTGATCCCCAGCCCGGTCAGCAGCGACCGGAAGCGGTGGGCGCGGGCGAAGGCGACCGCCTCCTCGGTGCCGGGCGTCACCACGGCCAGCGCCCCCTCGGCCAGCAACTCGTGCAGGAGCGGCGTCACGTCGCGCCCGTCGCGCCGGCGTACCGACTCGGCGAGGGCGGAAGGCGTCCACGGCTGGTCGACCGGACGGCCGGGCAGGCCGTGGGCCAGCACCCACAACCCGAACTCCTCCTCGGAGAAGAGCCGGACCACACTGTCCCCGATGCGCAGGCGATGGTGGGCGAGCGGTTCGCCCGGGCCGGGGTACACGGCGCCGAGGTAGTGCCCGACCGGCAACAGCAGCCCGCCCGGTGCGCCCCTACCGGCGGTCGCCACGTCACCCGTATTCATCGCAACCCCTCCAGGACGCTGTTGCCGCGTACCACGTCGAGGTGGGCGGCCTCGGTGGCGAGCAGCCCGGTCAGCGCCCCGAGGAAGCCGGTCAGCACCCGGCGGGGATCACCCAACTCGGGGTCGTCGCCGCCGGCGTCGCGTTCCTGTTCGGCGAACGACTCGCAGGCAGACCAGAGGTTGTCGTCCACCTCGGACCAGGCCCACAACTCGAACACCGGTCGGGTCACCCGGAGCTGTTCGGAGCCGAACAGACCGATCGAGTACAGGTCCGGCTCCTCCGGCGAGTTGCCGAGACCGTACATCGTCGGGACGACCCGGTGCGTGCGGGCGAACTCCACCGCCGCAGCCTCGTCCGCGGGAACCGTCACGAGCAGGCCCCGGTCGAACAGCCCGTCGAGGATCCGCTCCGGGTCGGCGACGTCCCGGTCGCGCAGTTCCCGCTCCAGCAGGTCCCGGCCCGGCGGCCCGCCGTCGGCGGTCCCGTCCGTACCGTGCGCCGCGACCCAGCTGACGAACTCCTCGTCCGAGAGCGCGTGGATGTCGGCGCCGCGCCGGACCTCGTGCCGCAGCTCCGCGTCGTCGTCGACGTCACCGGGAAAGCTGCCGACGAAGAGGCCGATCGGCAGCACGGTCACCGGTTCGTCTGGGCCAGTTGCCACCGGCACATGCTAGTGCCGACCGGTGTTGCCGGACACGTCCGGCCGGGCAGTAGGGTCGAGCCATGACACTGCGGCTGGCCCGGACCAGCGCCGAGGCCTACCTCTACATGGAGTTGCACCCCTGCGACGTGTGCGGCGAGGCCGATTTCGAGCCCGACAACGCGGTGGTCTCGGCCGAGGAGGACCTGGCCAGCCGGTACACCGGTGCCTGCCCGAGCTGCGGCACCGAGCGGGAGTTCATGTTCCGGATTCCGCAGCAGCCGAGCCTGCCCGATCCGGAGGAACCCCAGTTCGGCGCCGACCGCCCGTCAGAACTGCTCGATCCGGGGGAGTGGCTCTGGGTGGCCGACCTGATCGCCCGGAGTGTCCCGGCGGACCCGGCCGGGCTCAGCGTTCAGCAGCGCCGGGACGCGCGGGTCGACCTGCGCGGCGCCGCCGCCGCGGTCGGCGAGGTGCTGAAGTTCGTCCCGCCTGGTGCGGAGGCCGTACCACCGGAGGCGTTCCGCACCGACCGGGGACGGGAGGTCTACCAGGCCGAGCCGGGACGGTTCCGGACGGCCCGGTTGCAGGTGGTCGCGCGGACGTATCGCGAGCTGGCCGAGCGCTTTCCGGGCTGAGTGCCGCCGGCCGGGCGGTACACCCGTTCCGGCGGGACGGCACCGCGGGCTCCGGTTCAACAGGAGGACGGCCGGGACGCGGTGCCGGACTTGGTCAGCGTCCCTCCGTCCTCGAGTCGTACCGTCACGCTCCAGCTCACCGACGGCTGGGTCAGCTCCGGGTTGTCGCCGAGGTTCGGCGGCAGCTCACCGGAGTACGACGTACCTCCGCCGGAGAGCTGGTACGTCCCGGATCCGCCGACGTTCCGGTCGTAGCCGTGGGTGCCGGACGCGGACCTGCCCCGTCCGTTGCGGACGGTCACGTCCACCACGATGGTCCAGCCGTTGCCGGCGTCCCAGCCCGTGCAGTGGCTCCGGCTGGTGGAGACGGTGATCGAGGGCTTCGGTGCCGTGGTCGTACGCGGTGGCGGTGGCGGTGGTGCGGGCTTCGTGTCGCGGGGCGCCGGCTGCCTCGGCTGGCCGGGCTGGCCGGCGCCGCCCCGAGTCGTCGGCGCGGTACGTTTCGGGGTCGTCGTGGTGGGTGCCACCCTCGGAGTGGCCGACGGCGTGCCCGGTAGCAGCGGTACAACCGGCGCCGGAACCATCGCCTGGGTGGGCGGCTGCGCCGGTGGCTCGTCGTCGCCGATGATCCAGGGCACGGCCACGCCGAGGCCGGCCACCAGGGCCAGCGCCGCCGCGGCCGGCAACCAGCGGGCGCCATTGCCGGGAGCCGGCGCCGCGGACCCGTCCGCGGCGTCGGTGGCGGGCTGTTCCGGCCGCCGGTCGCCGGAGCGGGACTCGCGGGCAGGCGTCGCCCGGACGGATCGGAGCCGGGACGGCAGAGAGCGGACCGCGGCGAAACCGCCGGCCACCGCGCCGAGGACCGTCGTCGGCGCCGCGCCGCCGGCGACCGTCGTTCCCGTACCGGATGCCGCAGGTGGCGCGGCAGGCGCCGCGGTACCGCCCGGTGACGCGATACCGCCCGGTGCCGCGGCGGCGATGCCGGAACCGGCCGCTGCGCCGTCCACCGCGGGCGCCTCTGCACCGCGCGCTGTCACCGACCCGGCCGATCCCTCGTCGGCCTCCCCGGTGCGCGGTGTCGTGCCGGTCGCCTTGTCGGCTTTACCGGCTCGCGGCGTTGTGCCGGTCGTCCCAGCGGGCTTCCGGGGTTCTGCCGGCGTGCCGGTCGCCCCGGCCGACTCCCCGGGGTCCGGCGCCGTGTCCGCGGGTGTGCCGGCCGACTCCCCGGGGTCCGGCGCCGTGTCCGCGGGTGTGCCGGCCGACTCCCCGGCCTTCACCGCGGCCGACTCTCCGGCCCGGGGCGCGCTGGTTGCGGTCTGGCCGGCTGCCGGTGTGGCCGTCGGTTCGGCCGTGCCGTCGTTCGGTGTAAGGGTCTCGGCGGTCGCTGCCGCTGCCGCGCCGGCGGCAGTGGCCGCGACGTCGGTATCGGAGTCGGGCGTCCCGGTCGCCTCCTCCTCGGCAACCGTGGCCAACCGGGCGCCGCAGCCGGGATTGAGGCAGTACGGGCTGTCGCTGTCGTCCTCGGTACCGCACGACCGGCAGGTCACCGTCACGCGATCTCCCTCTGGTTGGGATCGGCAATGATCCGCGATCGTACTCGCGTATGGTCGCTCCACACGGTACGTCGGGTGCGGCCGACGTGACCGGCAGCCTCTTCCGCAGGGCTTGAGCCGAACGGGCAGCCGCAGACGTATTAGGTAAACCACGTCTGTCGTGCACCGGCATCGACCGGTGCAGGTTCGTTGCCTGGAGGAGACGCCGATGGCCCCCCGCGCCGCTCGACGTAGGGCCGTGGTCGGGACGGATGGGATCGTATCTCCGCTCGCCGGCTTCTCGGTGGCGGTGGCGACCGAACGGCGTCAGCACCCGTTGCTGCCCGTGCTCGAGGAGGCCGGTGCCCGGATCGTCCAGGCGCAGGCGCTCCGGGTCGCCCCCCAGCCCGACCGGGACGTGCTGACCGAGGCGACGGTCCGCTGTCTGTCGGCCCCGCTTGACGAGGTCGTGGTCTCCTCGGCCTTCGGGTTCCGTGCCTGGATGGCCGCGGCCCAGGCCGCCGGCCTCGGCAAACGGCTCATCTCGGCACTGTCCGAGGGGCGCCTGCTCGCGCGGGACGCCGCGGCTGCGGACGCGATGCGGGAATTCGGTCTCACCGAGATCTGGTCCACCGCGGCAGCGTCCACCGAGGAACTGTTCCGCTACCTGCTGGCCCATCCGACACCCGGGGGCCGGGTAGCGGTGGAGATCGGTACTCCGGCCCTGTCGGAGCTGTGCGACGCGTTGACCGAGCACGGCGTCGAGGCGGTGGAGCTGCGGACGTACCGCACCTTTCCCGCGCATCCCGAGCCGCTACGCAGGTTGGTCGACCAGGTCATCCGCCGGCTGGTCGACGCGTTGGTGCTGACCAACCCGGTGGCCACCGGGCAGTTGACGGCCGCGGCGACCCGGGACGGCAGACTGGACGACCTGCTCAATGCGTTGTGTGACGACGTCGCGGCGGTCTGTCTGGGCAGGCGGACCGCCGAACCGCTGCGGGCGCTCGGAGTTCCGGCCCTGGCCGGGGCCAACGGCTTCGTCGAGGAGCTCGCCGCCGGCGTGCACAGCCAGGTGCGGGCCCGGGCTCTCCGGTTCACCAGGGCGGCCCGCTCGGTGGAGGTGCGGGGACACGGTGTCGTGATCGACGGGCGGTTTCGCCCGGTCCCGCCGGGGCCGATCGCCGTGCTGCGCGTGCTCGCCGCCCGCCCCGGGCAGGTGGTCTCGTACGACGAGATCCGCCGTGCCTCACCCGGATGGTCCGAGGTAGACAACCACGCGCTCGAGATGGCGGTGTTCCGGCTCCGCCGGCACCTCGACGACATGGACGTGGTCCAGACCATCACCAGGCGCGGCTACCGGCTCGCCGCCGACAACCGCTGAACCCTGCCGGTCGGCCGGCCCGGGGCGTACGTCCCGGCGTCCAGGGTGCCGACAACCGGGGTCGGGCGTCCGGCTCGGGTGGGTGACGTCGCCGTCGAGTCCGCGACCGGCTCTCCGATGCCGGCTCTCCGATTCCGGTCGCCTGACGCGTGGAATCCGTCGACGGTTGTCACGATTGAATAAAGTTCCGCTCACCACTTTGCCCGCCCGGTCAGGTGGATGGGCACAATGAGTCTGCTGCGGATTGGCAGTCGGTGTTCTGCATCCTCGTGTGGGCAGAATTGGCCGGGCAGACCATCCGCAAACGGGCATTCCTCCGCGTGTCGCAGCTTACGTACGCGCGCTTTTTGTGAGCGAGGTTTCGGCTTCGTTTCGTAACCGCGGCGGCCATGGAAATCGCGTCCCTCAATCGACAAACATCTCAGGGACCAGCGGTGGAGAACGGGCCCGCCAAGCCGACCGGCACGGTCGGTTCGTCAATGCGGGGCCTGCCGACAGATCCGGGAGATGCGTCGTGGCCGAGGTCGTGCTCGACAAGGTGGGAAAGCTCTACGCAGATGGCACGAGGGCGGTCGACAGCCTGAGCCTCAACATCGCCGAGGGGGAGTTCCTCGTGCTCGTCGGGCCGTCCGGCTGTGGCAAGACGACCGCGCTCCGCATGATCGCCGGCCTCGAGGAGATCAGCGAGGGCACGGTCAGGATCGGCAACCGGGTGGTGAACAACGTACCGGCCCGGGACCGGGACCTGGCGATGGTGTTCCAGAGCTACGCCCTCTACCCGCACCTCGACGTGTACGACAACATCGCGTTCGGACTGCGGTTGCGCAAGGTCGACCGAACCCGGGTCGAGGAGCGGGTCACCAGCGCCGCCGCCTCGCTCGGGTTGCGGGAGCACCTGCGGCGCAGGCCGGGAGCGCTGTCCGGTGGCCAGCGGCAGCGAGTGGCGATGGGCCGGGCCATCGTCCGCAACCCCTCCGCCTTCCTGATGGACGAGCCGCTGTCCAACCTCGACGCCAAGCTTCGGGTGCAGATGCGGACCGAGATCGCCCGGACCACCCGGCAGATGGGAGTCACGACGGTCTACGTGACGCACGACCAGACCGAGGCGATGACCCTCGGCAACCGGGTCGCCGTGATGCGCAAGGGCATCCTCAACCAGGTCGCGCCACCCCAGGAGCTCTACGACCGGCCGGCCAACCTCTTCGTCGCCGGCTTCATCGGCTCACCGGCGATGAATCTGGTCGAGGGAACCTTCCACCTCGAGGGCGACGACCTCGTACTCCAGCTCGGCGACCAGCGGCTGCCGGTCTCCCGGGAGGTGCTGGCGGCCCGACCCGGGCTTCGCGGGTACCTCGGCCGCCCGGTGGCGGTGGGAATCCGTCCCGAGGACATGGAGGACCGGCAGCTGCTGTCCGACGAGGACCGGGCGGAACTGCACGCCGTCGCCGACCTCGTCGAGTCGCTCGGTTCCGACGTACTGGTGCACTTCACGATCCAGGCGGACCCGGTGATCACGGACGACACCCGCGAACTCGCCGAGGACGCGGGCGGGCCGGCCCCCGAGACGCCGACGACCCGGTCCTGCCTGATGGTGGCCCGGTGCGGCTCGCGGAGCCGGATCAGCGCCGGCGAGGGGGTGGTCATCGCGGTGGACACCCGCCGACTACACGTCTTCGACCTCGAGACCGGCCAATCGATCTGGTGACCGGTGACCGTCACCGGCGGGCCGGCGACGACAACCTTCTCCCGGACCGCCCGGTATTCACACCCAGTAACCCCACCCGTCCCACCGTACGAAGGAGTGACATGTCACGTGTATTGAGATCCGGTGCGGCCGCGCTGGCCACCGCCGTCGCGCTCGGTGCGGCCGGCTGCGGCGGCGGCACCGAGGTTCCGGGGTCGGGGTCTGCCGCCGGCTCGTCAACGAGCCTCTCCGGGCAGACCGTCGAGGTCGCCGCGACCTGGTCCGGCACCGAGCAGGCGAACTTCCAGGCGGTGCTGGACGCCTTCGCCAAGAAGACCGGCGCCACGGTGAAGTACACCTCCGGCGGTGACGACATGGCCGCGCTGATCAACAGCCGACTGGCCGGTGGCGCACCGCCGGACGTCGCCCTGATCGCCCAGCCGGGCGTGATCGCCGAGTTCGCCCGCAAGGGTGCGATCAAGCCGGTGACCGGCGCGGCGGCCACCGCCATGGACGCCAACTACTCGCCCGCGTGGAAGCAGCTGGGCATGGTGGACGGCCAGCTCTACGGCATCCCGTTCAAGGTCGCGAACAAGTCGGTGGTCTGGTACCGCACGGAGCAGTTCGCACAGGCCGGAGTGCAGCCGCCGACAACCTGGGAGGAGTTCGTCACGGTGACGAGGACGCTCGCTGACGCGGGCATCAACCCGATGGCGGTCCCGGGGGGCGACGGCTGGACGCTGACCGACTGGTTCGAGAACGTCTACCTGCGGGTCGCCGGCCCGGAGAAGTACGCCCAACTGGCCGCGCACAAACTGCCGTGGACCGACCCGACGGTGGTCGAGGCGCTGAAGATCCTCGGTGAGTACTGGGCCATGCCACGGACCGTGCAGGGCGGCAGCAGCGGCGCGTTGCAGCTCGGCTTCACCCAGTCGGTCGCGGACGTCTTCGGAGAGAAGCCGAAGTCGGCCATGCTCTTCGAGGGCGACTTCGTCGGCGCCGAGATCACCAAACTCGGCAAGGTGAAGGTGGGCGAGACCGCGAAGTTCTTCGACTGGCCGTCGATCAAGGGCTCCGGACCGGCCGTGGTGACCGCCGGGGACCAGGCTGTCGCGTTCAAGGACACCCCCGGCGCCGTCGCGCTGATGGAGTTCCTCGCGTCGCCCGAAGCAGCCGCGCAGATGGCCGCCAAGGGTGGCTTCCTCTCCGCCAACAAGAACCTGGACCTGGCGCAGTACCCGGACGACACCATCCGGGCGCTCGCCACCTCGGTGGTCAAGGCCGACCTGCTCCAGTTCGACCTCTCCGACCTGACCCCGCAGGCGTTCGGCGGAGGAACCAGCGCCAGTATGTGGAAGCTGCTGCAGGACTTCCTCGCCGCGCCGACGGACGCGGCCGGTATCGCGCAGAAGCTGGAAGACGCCGCCAAGCGGGACTTCGGGAGCAAGTGATGACGCGCACGTCCGAACCGGTCGACGGCGAGCGTACCGCCGCCACCACGACCGCCGACCCTCAGCCGGCGGAAGCGCCGGCCGCGCGGTCGGAGACGGCTGCCGCCGACCGGTCGGGCGTGCCCGGCGCGGCCCGCGGCGGCCGGCCCCGGTGGGAGGGGCGGACCATCGCCGTCCTCTTCCTCGCCCCGGCGCTGCTCACCCTCGCCGCCCTGGTGGTCTACCCGATCCTCTACACGATCTGGTTGAGCCTGCACAATGCGGACGGATCGCGGTTTGTCGGGCTCGACAACTACGTCACGATGTTCACCGCCGCCGACGTCCGCAAGGCGATCACGAACAACGTGATCTGGGTGGTGGTGGCGCCGAGTCTGGTCACCATCATCGGGCTCATCCTGGCCGTGCTGACCGAACGGGTCCGGATGGCCACCGCGTTCAAGACCATCCTCTTCATGCCGATGGCGATCTCGTTCCTCGCGGCCGGGGTGACCTTCCGGATGGTGTACGACGAGAGCCCGGACCGGGGTGCGGCCAACGCCTTCGCGGTCGCGGTGCACGACATGTTCCGGTCGCCGTCGCCGTACCACGGGACGTCGGTCCGGGAGGGCTCGCTCCTGGTCGCCGACGCGGACGGCGCGCTGCGTACCGCCGGCAACGTCGACGCCAACCAGCCCGTGCTGCTCCCGCTGGTCGGTCTGCCGGAGGACCGGATCCCCTCCGCTGCCGCCCCCGCCGCGGCGACCGACGCCGGCCAGGGGCTGCGCGGGGTGGTGTGGCTCGACTTCACCCGGGGCGGCGGCGGCACCGCCGGAGTCGTCGACCCCACCGAACGGGGACTGCCGGCGATGGCGGTGGAGGCGCTGCGCGACGGCGCGGTGGTCGGACGTACGACAACCGCTGCCGACGGTCGGTTCAGCTTCCCGGACCTCACCGGCGACGGCTACCAGATCCGGCTCGCCGGGTCGAACTTCACCGAACCGTTCGCCGGGGTTACCTGGCTCGGTCCGTCGCTGGTCACGCCGGCGATCATCGGGGCGTACATCTGGATCTGGGCGGGTTTCGCCATGGTGCTCATCTCGGCCGGGCTGGCCGCGATCCCACGGGACGCACTGGAGGCGGCCAGGATGGACGGCGCGACCGAGTGGCAGGTCTTCCGGCTGGTCACCGCGCCGCTGGTCCGGCCGGTTCTGACCGTCGTGTTCGTCACACTGGTCATCAACGTACTGAAGATCTTCGACCTGATCCTGGTCATCGCCCCAGAGTCGTCTCAGGACGACGCGAACGTGGTCGCGCTGGAGATGTACCGGGTCTCCTTCGGCGGAGGGCTCGACTTCGGGCTCGGCAGCGCCCTCGGCGTGCTGCTGTTCCTGCTGGTGCTGCCGGCGATGCTGCTGCGGATCAGGTCGATGCGAAAGGGAGTCTCGTGAGCATCAGTGTCCCGATGCGGGTGCCGGAACTCGAACCGGCGGGCACGGTCGTCGTCGGACCGCCCAGACGCAGCCTGCTCTCCCGGGTGGTCGGTCGGACCGGCGGTGTGCTGGTGCAGGTCGCGGTGGTGGCGATCGCACTGTTCTGGCTCTTTCCGACGGTCGGCCTGGCGGTGGCCAGCCTCCGAGACACCGCCGACAACAGCGCGAGCGGGTGGTGGACCGTCTTCACCGCCCCCTCCCAGCTCACCCTCGACAACTACGCCAGCCTCCTGCAGAACGAGACGATCCTGCGGTCGTTGTGGAACACCATACTGATCACGGTTCCGTCCACCCTGCTCGTGGTGATCATCGGGGCGTTCGGCGCGTACGCCCTGGCCTGGCTGGAATTCCCTGGCCGGGACTGGGTGTTCGTCATCGTCGTCGCGCTGATCGTGGTGCCGGTGCAGGTGGCGATCATCCCGGACGCCAGGCTTTTCGGCGCTCTCGGCATGTACGGCACGATCCCCGCCGTGGTTGCCTTCCACGTCGCCTTCGGGCTGCCGTTCGCGATCTTCCTGCTCCGCAACTTCTTCGCCGCCATCCCGCGTGACCTGCTGGAGGCTGCCCGGATGGACGGCGGCAGCGAATTCACCATCTTCCGGAAGGTGGTGCTGCCGATCGGCTGGCCGGCCGTGGCGTCGCTGGGCATCTTCCAGTTCCTCTGGGTCTGGAACGACCTGCTCGTCGCGCTGGTCTTCGCGACCTCCGACAACGCGCCGATCACGTACGCCCTGCGCGAGCAGATGCGGGCCTTCTCGTCCAACGTGGATGTGATCGGCCCCGGCGCGTTCGTCTCCATGGCGGTTCCGTTGATCGTCTTCTTCGCCTTCCAACGCTACTTCGTGCAGGGCGTGCTGGCGGGGTCGGTGAAATGACGACGGCGACCCGGGTCCGGCCCGGTGCCGGCACCGGGAACACCGGTACCGACGCGGACGCCGGTGCCGATGCCGCCGGCACGCAGACCGCGGACGACCTGCTGCGCACGCTCTTCGCCGAGTACGGCCAGGCGCTGCTCGGGTACGTCACCGGGCTGACCGGCGACTGGTTCCGGGCCGAGGACATCGTCCAGGAAACGCTGCTGCGCGCCTGGCGCAACGCGGACCAGCTCCGACGGCAACCACCGGCGCTGCGGGCGTGGTTGTTCCGGGTGGCCCGCAACCTGGTCGTCGACCATGCGCGGGCCCGGCGGGCGCGGCCGCAGGAAGTCAGCGCCGGCGCCTGCCAGGTGCCGGCCGTGGACGACCACGCCGACGACGTGCTCACCGCGGTCGAGGTGAACCGTGCGCTGGAACTGCTGACGCCGTCGCACCGGCTCATCCTGATCGAGGTCTACCTGCGCGGACACTCGGTCAACGAGGCCGCCCGGTCGCTCCGCATCCCGGTTGGCACGGCCAAGTCCCGGCTCTACTACGCCGCGCGCTGCTTTCGGCACTCGGTGCGACTGGACCGGCCACGGCGTCCGATCGAGGATTGCGAAGCTGAGATGACCTGACGGGAGAATTCGGTCCGATGCGGAAAGGGGGTGGACCAGTTCCCGGGTACCCTCCGGCTCGGCTCGCCGGACCTGGCGGGTGGTCTTATTGCGCGAGTCGGGCCGGAAAACCGCCGGTGGCGATCGGGCCCCAGCTGTCGATGGTGACCCGGATCAGGGACTTGCCCTGCCGGACCATCGCCTCCCGGTACTCGTCCCAGTTCGGGTGCTCGCCGGAGATGCAGCGGAAGTACTCCACCAGCGGCTCCAGTGCCTCGGGCAGGTCGAGCACCTCGGCGGTGCCGTCGATCTGCACCCAGGGACCGTTCCAGTCGTCGGAGAGCACGCACGCCGACAGCCGCGGATCGCGCCGGATGTTGACCACCTTGGCCCGCTCCGGGTAGGTCGAGACGACAAGTCGGCCGCCGGTGTCGATCCCGCAGGCCACCGGGGAGGACTGCGGTCGGCCGTCCGCCCGGGTGGTCAGCAGGACGGCGCGGTGTCGGGGGCGCAGGAACTCCAGTAGCTCCGACCGGTCGACACGGGTGTTGGTCGCGATGGTGCGGCTCATCCGTTGTTTGTACCAGGTGCGGGTGTCGCGGCGGTGGTGGAGGTCGCTCCGCACAACGCTGCTGGCGCCCCCCATCAGGTCGGGGCCGGGTCGGTGGGGGAACGGCACATCGAGGGCCGTTGTCGACCCGGGTCGCCGGGGTTACCGTGAAGGAGGAATTTCATCGCCTGTTGAATAAGGAGGCGTGATGGCCGAGCGTACGACCTGCGTCGTCATCGGCGGTGGCCCGGCCGGTCTGGTGCTGGGGCTGCTGCTGGCCCGGGCCGGTGTCGCGGTCACCGTGCTGGAGAAACACGGTGACTTCCTGCGTGACTTCCGGGGTGACACGGTGCACCCGTCGACCCTGCGGCTGCTCGACGAACTCGGTCTGGGGGAGCAGTTCGCCCAACTGCCGCAGAGCCGGGTGGACGAGGTTGCCTTCCCGCTCGACGGCGGTCGACGGATCGTCGTCGCGGACTTCCGCCGGCTGCGCACCGCGTACCCGTACATCGCGATGGTGCCGCAGTGGGACCTGCTCGACCTGCTCGCCCGGGCCGGCGCCGAGGAGCCCACGTTCACCCTGCGGATGCGCACCGAGGTGACCGGGCTGATCCGCGAGGACGGACGCGTCCGGGGCGTCCGCTACCGGGGGCCGGAGGGCGGGACCGGCGAGATCCGCGCCGACCTGACCGTTGCCTGCGACGGGCGCTGGTCGATCGCCCGCCAGCAGGCCGACCTGGTGCCCCGGGAGTATCCGGTGCCGATCGACGCCTGGTGGTTCCGGCTGCCCCGCGACCCGTCGGACGACCCGGCCGGGCTGACCCCCCGGGTCGGCAAGGGCCGGTTCGCGGTGGTCATCCCCCGGGAGGGCTACCTGCAGGTCGCCTACATCGCGGCCAAGGGCGGCGACGCCCGGCTGCGGGCCCGGGGGGTGGAGGCCTTCCGCCGGGACATCGCGGAGCTGGGGCCCGGGTTCGCCGACCGGGTCGACACCATCGCCTCGATGGACGACGTCAAGCACCTCGACGTACGCCTGAACCGGCTCGACCGCTGGCACGTCGACGGCCTGCTCTGCCTCGGCGACGCCGCACACGCGATGTCCCCGGTCGGCGGGGTCGGCATCAACCTCGCGGTGCAGGACGCGGTGGCCGCCGCGACCCTGCTCGCCGGGCCGTTGCGGCGCGGCGGAGTCACCCCGGCCGAACTGGCTGCGGTCCGGGCCCGCCGCCTGTTGCCGACGGTGCTGACCCAGCTGCTGCAGCGGCTGCTGCACCGCAACCTGGTCGAGCCGATCCTGCGGGGTCGCCGGGCCGGACCACCCGGGCCGGTGCTCGCCGTGCTGCGCCGCCTGCCGTTGCTCGCCGTGGTCCCGGCCCGCGTCATCGGCGTCGGCGTACGCCCCGAGCACGCCCCACCCTTCGCTCGGCGGACTCCGGCCACTCCCTGACCTGACGGTTGCCGTCGCTGGCGGCGTCGAACGGCAGCGCCGCCGGACCGGCCTCGGCCCTAGAAACCGCCCGTTCCGGCGTACCGCACGAGCCCGCCGGCGAGCAGGTCGAACGCGTGCCGGGCGGCGGCGACCGCCGCTGGGTGCAGGTCGTCCGCCTTCCGTCCGCCGGTTAACTGGCGCCAGTTCTCCCTGGCCAGGACACGGTGTACCGCGATGATCTGGCTCGCGGCGAGCCGGGCGGTGAGGTCCGTGGGTGCCGGTGAGCCGCCGGGCGCCGGCGAGGAGTCGTCCGGCGACGGCCGGGTCGGCGACGCCTCGGCGAGCGTCTCGGCGAGAGCGGTCTCGTCGTGCGCGGCGTACTGGGCGAGGCGGGCCGCCAGGCTGGGCGTCCCGAAGACCATGCCGTGGTAGGCGAGGACCTCCCGGTCGTCGTTGAGCCCGGTCACCGGGTCCCGACGGTCGAGGCCGGCCACGAAGTGTCGGCACAACGCGGTGAGCGGAGCCTCGTCCGGCGCCCGCTCCCGGACCACCCGGGCGGCCTCGCCCCGGTGGTCGAGGATCCGGTGCAGGACCAGGTCCTCCTTGCTCGCGAAGTACTTGAAGAGCGTGGGCTTGGAGACCTCGGCGGCGGCGGCCACGTCGGCGACGGAGACGCGGTCGTAACCACGCTCCAGGAAGAGCGCGACGGCGGCGGCGGAGAGTGCGTCGTGGGTGCGCTGCCGCTTGCGCTCCCGCAGCCCGGGCCGTTCGGTCATGTGGTCGATCCTAGCATTTCCCTGACTTGGTCAATTCTTTTCCTCAGTTGTAATCTTTACCAAGTTAAGTCAACTGTCAGAGAGGGGCACCATGGTTCCGCCCGAACTCGCCGAGGAGCGGGCCCGGTTGGCTGTCGTCCGCGCCGCGCTCGCCGGCATGCTGGCCACCGCCCGGATGCGGGTGGCCACCGGAGAGGACGTCGCCGGGGACCGGTACACCGCCGAGACCCTCGGTCGGACACTCAAGACCCACGCCAAGGAACTTGCCGAGGATCCCGACGGGCCGCTGTACTTCGGGCGGCTCTGGTTCGGCACCGCCCCGGCCGCCGGAGAGCACCAGGGTCAGTGTTACTACCTCGGCCGTCGGCAGGTCACCGACGAGTCCGGACATCCGTTGGTGATCGACTGGCGGGCCCCCCTCTCCCGAACCTTCTACCGGGCCAGCGTGCGGGAGCCACTCGGCGTACGGGAGCGCCGGCGGTACGGCTGGACCGGCAGCCAGCCCGCCGAACTGAGCGGCTTCGAGGACGAGCGGTTCGAGGCCGGTGCGACGGCGCAGAACCCGAGCCTGCTCGTCGCCGCCGAGATCGAACGGCCCCGGGTCGGACCGATGCGGGACATCGTCGCGACCATCCAGCCGGAGCAGGACGAACTCGTCCGCCTCGACCTCGACCGGACGGTCTGCGTACAGGGCGGGCCGGGCAGCGGCAAGACTGCCGTCGGCCTGCACCGGGCCGCCTACCTCTTCTACGCCCACCGGCGCCGGCTACGGCGTGACGGCGTCCTGGTGGTCGGACCGAACCCGGCCTTCCTGCGGTACATCGCGGCGGTGCTGCCCGCGCTCGGCGAGGTCGAGGTGGAGCAGCGCACCCTGGCGGAGTTGCTCGGCGCACACCCGGTCACCTCCGTGGACAGCGAGGCCGCCGCCCTGGTCAAGCATGATCCACGGATGGCCACCGTGCTGCGCCGGGCCGTGTGGGACCGGGTCCGCGAACCGACCGAACCGCTTGTCGTGCCGGATGGTTCGTACCGTTGGCGGCTGCCGGTCGAGTCGCTGCGCCGGCTGGTCGACGCCGTACGCCGGGAGGACCTGCCGTACGGCATCGCGCGGGAGCGGCTCCGGGCCCGCGTCGTCGACCGGTTGCAACGTCAGGCCGAGAGTCGGGCGGAAACCCCGTCCGCCGCCTGGCTACGGCGGACGGCCCGCTGTCGACCCGTCGCCACGTTCGTCGACACCGTCTGGCCGGTCATCCGCCCCGAGGAGTTACTGACCCAACTCCTCGACGGTCCCGCCACCCTGGCCCGGGCCGCGGACGGCATTCTCGACCCCACCGAGCAGACGGCGATCATCCGGTCCCCGACCGCGCCGGGCGGTGGCGGCCGGTCATCCCGGAGTACCAGCGGCCGGACGACCCGGGGTGCGCACTGGTCCGAAGCGGACCTGGTGCTTCTCGACGAGATCGCCGGACTGCTCGACCACCCGTCCGGATACGGGCACATCGTCGTCGACGAGGCCCAGGATCTCTCCCCGATGCAGTGTCGGGCCATCGCCCGCCGCTGCCGGCACGGCTCCCTGACGGTGCTCGGCGACCTCGCCCAGGGCACCACCGGTTGGGCCGCCTCCGACTGGCGGCAGCAGTTGGCGTACCTCGGCCGGCCGGACGCGACGGTGATGCCACTGACCGCCGGTTTCCGGGTACCGGCGGCCATCCTCGACCTGGCCAACCGGCTCCTGCCCGAACTGGGGGCCGAGGTTCCGGTCACCCGCTCGGTCCGTACCGACGGAGAACTGCGGATCCGGGCGGCGACCGACCTGGCCGCGGCGACCGCCACGGCGGTCCGGACCGCGCTCGTCCGGGAGGGCTCCGTCGCGGTCATCGCCACCGACCGGCGGCTCGCCTCGCTGGCGGCGGCCCTGGCCGACGCCGGAATCACCGCGACCGAAGTAGCCGAGGAGGTCGACGGCGTCCGGGTGACGCTGCTGCCGACCACCCTGGCCAAGGGCCTGGAGTACGACCACGTGGTCGTCGTGGAGCCGGCCGAGATCGTCGAGGCGGAACCGCGCGGCCTCCATCGCCTCTACGTCGTGCTGACCCGGGCGGTCTCCCGCCTCGACGTCCTGCACCACCGTCCACTCCCGGCAGCTCTGGTACCGCCCGCAGGCTGGAACGACGACGGGTCCGGTCAGGTCGATCCGGGACGGTGACGGTCCCGGTCAGGCCATCCCGCCGGGGCGCCCGGCCGGGGCGACGGCGGCCGGACACAACCAGGGACCCAGCCGCGGTGCGGTGAGGACGGCGCCGACCGCGGCCAGCGTGATGACCGCGTGCCCCACCCGGGACAGCGCCGAACCGGCGGGCAGCAGGTAGTTCGCGTACCCGTTCGCGATGGCGTCGGTGACCAGGACCAGGCAGCCGAGGTAGAGGCCGGACCGGCGCCGGAACGCGAGCAGGGTAGCGGCGAGCGGATCCCACAGGGTCAGCGAGGCGAAGTAGAGCGCGAGCCAGGTCGGCGCCCACGGGTACGGGTCCCCGGATGCCGACGCCAACTGGACGACGTGGACGACGGTGCCGTACCCGAACAGGATGACGTACCCAACAGAACGTCCGGCCGCCCCTCGCGAAGAAGACGGCGCAGCCAGACCACGTCATCCGGTACGCATCCGCTGTGGACGAAGGCGGACTTGTCCCACTTTCTGCGTCGTATTGCATCGCATCGACCAACCGGACTACGGTCGACCCGGCTTGTGGCGAACTGGACGAAGACGACGGACGGGATGATGGTGAACCTTCTCGACCAATGGCGTACCCGAACTGTTGGCGCGCTGGCCCTGGCGGGCGTGGTTGTCCTGCCGTCCCTGGCCGGCTGCGGCGGTGACGGTGGTACCGGTACCGGGGCACCACGCTGGGAGGACGGGCTGACGGCCTCGGCCGCCCCCATCCCGTCCGCGACGCAGACCGGGCCGGAACCGACCCCGACCGTGAGCTCTGCCGGCCCGACCCGGAGCACCCGGCCGCCGGCCACCACCTCCGCCCCGGCCAACCGACCTCGCACCATGGCCCAGCGGTCGACGGTGACGGTCAGCCTGACCGGCGGGTTGGGACAGTCCCAGGACTCGGCCGGCCTGCAACAGGACGGCTGCGGAGAACCGAGCTGGGCGCTGGTCACCATCCGGGTGGGCGGCTCCGGTGACGTCCGGACGGTGGAGTTCCACTACGAGGTACGTACCCCGGTGCCGTTGAGCGGTACCCGACCGGCCCGCAGCCTCGGCGGAGACGGCGAATCCTGGCTCGGCAGCCTCGGACCGTTCCGCGCCGAACCGCGCAACGCGGCCGGCGGTCAGATCGTCGTCACCGCCGAGGTCGGCTTCCGGGACGGCTCCGAGCGCACCGCCCGTACCACCAGCACGCTCCTGCCCTGTCGGCGCTGAGCACCGACGGTCCACCGGACTCGGTAGGGTACCCGCGGCGGGCGGCTCGTTCCGGATACCGCTCCGGGTGCGCCGGGCGCCGACACCGTCGACGCCCGGGCCGGTCGGAGCGACGGTTCAGGGTGCGCTGCCGAAAGGAGTGCACGTGATGGACGATCCGACGTGGACCGGACCGGGATCGACGGCGGCGGCGGCGCGGCGGCCGGCCGGGCGGTGGGTGACCAGTTGGGCGGCGATGCCGCAGCTGACCGAGCCGGCCAACCTGCCACCGCCGCCGTTTGCCGGCGAAAACCTGGTGATGGTGGACAGCACGCTGCGTCAGACGGTACGGGTCTCGGTCGGCGGCGAGCGCCTGCGGCTCCGACTGTCCAACACCTTCGGCCGGGCGCCGCTGGTGATCGCGGCGACCGCGGTGGCGTTGCCCGCCGGCGGCCGGGCCGGAGCCAGCGGCACCGAACCCGGCACCACCCGACCGGTCACGTTCGGCGGCCGGCGCTGCGCCACCGTCCCGGCCGGCGCGCAGCTGGTCTCGGATCCGGTCGACCTGCCGATCCCCGCCCGGTCGAACCTGACCGTCACCCTCCACCTGGCGCAGGGGCACCCGGCGACCGAGGTGACCTCACACCCGGGCTCCCGGACCACCTCGCATCTGCTCGGCGGCCACCACGTCGAGGAGACCGACCTGCCCGGGGCCACTCCGGTCGAACACTGGTACTTCCTCGGCGGCCTGGAGGTGTCCGGGTCGCCAGCCACCGCCGTCGTGATGCTCGGTGACTCGCTGACCGACGGCCGGGGATCCACGACCAACGGCAACGACCGCTGGCCGGACCAGCTGCTCGACCGGCTGCAGGCGTACCACGGCACCGCCGACGTCGCGGTGGTCAACCAGGGCGCCGGCGGCAACCGGATCCTCAACGACGGCCTGGGCCCGAACGCCCTGGCCCGGCTCGACCGGGACGTGCTGGCGCAGACCGGGGTGCGGTGGCTGGTCGTCTTCGAGGGGATCAACGACATCGGCACCGCCGCCGCCACCGAGGCCGCGCAGAAGGCGGTCACCGACGACCTGATCTGCGCGTACGACCAGATCGTCACCCGGGCTCACGCGCAGGGGATCCGGGTCTACGGCGGCACCCTGGCCCCGTTCGGCGGCCACGGTGACTACGACGACCCGACCGGCCTCCGGGAGGCATCCCGACAGGCGGTCAACGGCTGGATCCGGACCAGCGGCCGGTTCGACGAGGTGCTCGACTTCGACGTGGCCGTCCGGGATCCCGGCCACCCCGGTCGACTGCGCGCCGCCGTCGACACCGGTGACCACCTGCACCTCAATCCCACCGGTTACCGGCTGCTCGCCGAAGCGGTACCGGTGGAACTGTTCCGGGGATGATCCCGGCCGGCTGTTGTCGACCTCGCTCGGGGGCTGGCTGTTGACGGTCAACCGCCGGGTCGGATCCGGCGGAGGATGGACGGGCCGGCGGCGATCGAGGTGACCCCGACCAAGCGGCGGATGGCGCTACTTTTTGTCCTTGTCCTTGTCCTTGTCCTTGTCCTTGTCCTTGTCCTTCGGTTTGCCGTTGCCGTTGCCGTTGCCGTTGCCCGTGTCACTGTCGAGAAGCTCACGGCAGTACGCGCCGACCCGCTCGGGTCCGCCGGCGGCGGCGACCAGTTCGGTTACCGGCGGCTTGCCGCTTGCCGCGCCATCCCGGGCGAGGTAACTGCGGCACTTTCCCCGGATCGAGGGCGGCGGCTGGCCGGCGGGGTTCGGGGCGGTCCCGGGCGTTCCGGTCGGCCCGGTCCGGGCCGCGGTGGACGGGGTGCTGGCGGGCGTTGTCGGGACCGGAGCCGAGGTGTCCGCCGAGGCGGTGACCGGCGCCGGACCGGCAGGCGGAGTACTGGCAGGTATCCCGAGGTCGGCCGCGAGCGCCACTCCCATCGTCACCGTGACGACGGCGGCGGCGGCCCAGGCCGTCGCGCCGAGGGTCGGTCGGCGGCGTGGCCGGGGACCGCTCCACCACCCTCGCCAGGCGGCGCCGCCGTCGGCCGTCAGGCGGTCGGGGACCGGCGACACGGTTGGCGCCCCCGTCGCGCGGCGGTCCGGTCGTGCGGCCCGGAAGGCGGCGAGCGCCGCGTCCTCGCCGCCGAGTTCACCAGGCCGGGCCGGCGCCGCCGCGGCCGAGAGCAGAGCGGTCAGCGGGCTCGCCGGCTCGTCGCCCGGCCGGCGGTCCGGGGCGTCGCCGGCAGACGGGCGGACGGTCCGCGAGGCGCCGGCAGCGGCGTCCAACAGGCGTTCCGCCGTCTCTTCCCCGAGCCGACCGCGTCGGCGGAACCCCATTCCCATCCCTCTCAGCGCCATGCCGGTCCGGCCTCGACATCCTCGCGCGAGCGTACGTCAGTGGGCGTGCCGGCCATCCCGTCGACCGGCTCGGCCGGCGGGGCGCCGCCGACGGGGACGCCGGCCTGGGCGTCCTGTTCCAGGAGGCGGGCCAGTCGGCGCAGGCCACGGTGGGCGGCCGTACGGACGGCTCCGGGGCGCTTGCCCAGCACACGGGCCGTACTCTCGGCGTCTAGGCCGATGACGGCGCGTAACAGGACTGCCTCAGCCTCGGTCTGGGGGAGGGTGGCGATCAGCGCGATGGCGGCGTCGGTGCCTAGCCCCTCACTGGCCCGTTCGGCGGTGTCCTCGACGGAGGGCAGGTCGGCGAGCGCCTCGACCGGCACCGACAGGGTCGGACGACGTCGCTGGTGCCGTAGGTGGTCCAGCGCCCGGTTACGGGCGATCCGGGTCGCCCAGGCCCGGAAGCCCGGGCCGCCGACAAAGGTGCCGAGGTCTCGGGCGATCTGTAGCCAGGTCTCGGAGGCCACGTCCTCGGCGTCGGCGCCGACCAGCACGGTCAGATACCGTAGTAATCCCGGCTGGAGAGTGCGGTAGAGCAGGCGGAAGGCATCCTCGTCGCCGTCCTGCGCCGACCGGACCGTCTCGGCCAGGTCGTTCGGGACGATCGGCACCGGTTGCTTCCTTGTCTATGGTGATGGCGATCCTACGCTAGGTGCCGACCGCTCATCCAGGCAAGTCGCCGGCCCTCCAGCCGTTCAGTGACAAATCTCCACACGTCAAATCGGCGGGTTCGTGTAACACGATCCAGCCCGCTGCCGCTCCCCCGCTGGCCAGCGGAAACCCGGGGTCGCGGCAGAGTCGATCACCCGCTAGCCTCGGCACCCGTCATCAACGGGGAGGAGATGCTGATGTGGCCGTTCCGCAGGAGGCGGGCGGAGGCGGGCGCCACCAGCGCCGCCACCGGCGCCGCCGCCACGCCGCCCGCGCCGCCGATCGACAAGGACCGGGGGGATCCGGCCGCTCGGCACCTGCGTACGGCGCTGGAGCGGCGGGACTGGGTGACTGCCCGTGATTTCCTGAACACCGTCACACATCCGGACGACCGGGCGTTCTACCTGGGCATCTGCGCCGGCGTCGATGACGTACAGGACTGGATCGAGGAGTGGATCAAGGCCGAGCCGCACTCCACGTTGCCGCTGCTGGTCCGGGGTTGCCACGCCGTCTACTGGGCCTGGGAGGCCCGGGGTGGTGCCACGGCGAGCAACACCAGCCAGCGCCAGTTCGAGGGCTTCTTCGATCGGCTGCGGTTGGCGGAGAACTGTCTCGACGAGGTGGTGGAGCGGGATCCGGACGACACGACGGCGTGGACATTCCTGGTGACCTCGGCCCGAGGCCGGCAGGTCGGCCGGGACGAGGCAATGCACCGGTTCGACCAGGTGGTGCGCCGACACCCGACGCACCAGGTCGCCCACCAGCAGATGTTGCAGTTCCTCTGCCGGAAGTGGTCCGGCAGCACCGAGGAGATGTTCGACTTCGCCCGTACGGCGGCCGAGAAGGCGCCGGTCGGGAGCCTACTGCCCGAACTCGTCGTGGTGGCGCACATCGAACACTGGCTGGACCTACCCAGCGAGGAGAAGGACCCGTACATCATGAGCCCGCAGGTGCGGGCCGAGCTGCGGGCGGCGGCCGGAAAGTCGATCTGGCACCCCGACTACCGGCGCCGCCCGGGCTGGCCCAGCCCGTTCAACTCGTTCGCGCTCGCGTTCTCCTTCGCTGAGGACTACCCGGCGGCGGCTGCCGTCTTCGACGTCATCGGGGACAGGGTGACGGACTGGCCCTGGTACTACTCCAGCGGCCGCGACCCGGCCGGGCGGTTCGCTACCTGGCGGGACATCGCGATCGCGAACCGACACGAAGAACCACAGTAACCCCTCTTTCAACCCGTACCGGTCCGGCCGCCTCCCGGCCGGCCCGATCGATCCTGACGGAGTCACACACAGATGTCCGAGTTCTCCGGGCCGCCCCAGCAACAGAAGAAGTCGTTCGGCACCTGGTTCCGTAACCTTCGGCCGGTCAGCAAGTTCCGGGTGATCCTCTTCGGGATCGCCATCCTGGTGGCACCGTTCGCCATCTACTTCGGACTGGACGAGCCCAACCAGGCCAAGGTCGGTGACTGCATGGCGGGCGAGACGGCCGAGACCCTGCACACCGTCGAGTGCACCGACGCCGCCGCGCAGTGGAAGGTGCTGGCCCGGCTGGGGGACAAGACCGAGGCCGACTACACCGAGGACTCCTGCGCCGACCACCCCACCGCCGAGATGTCCTTCTTCCAGGACGGCCGGCGGTTCAGCAAGGGCTTCATCCTGTGCCTGGGCCCGGCCGCGGGGTGACACCGACTCGGGCGGGCCACCGGTCAGTCGTCCTGGGCGGATTGACCGGCGGTCTGGCGGTGGCGCTGCTCGTCGCCGGCTGCGGCGGCGACGGCACCCCGGCCGGGCCGTCCTGGGTGGCTGCCGCGCCGTCGGCCACCCCGGAGTCGGGTCCTACCAGC
Organism: Plantactinospora sp. B5E13; assembly: GCF_039871775.1. Classification (NCBI taxonomy): domain Bacteria; kingdom Bacillati; phylum Actinomycetota; class Actinomycetes; order Micromonosporales; family Micromonosporaceae; genus Plantactinospora; species Plantactinospora sp. B5E13. The sequence continues at coordinate 81,290 of NZ_JBDPLT010000009.1, read as the reverse complement.
GCTCCGGTCGCGCTCAGCCTGGGCCGGGCCAGGGCCCGTTACCTCGAAATCGTGCGGCCGTACAACACCGCGTTGGAGGCGTTCGAGTCGGCGGCCCAGGCCGGTCGGGCCTGGACGGCGTTGCGCCCGTTGGCGGCGAAGGTGGCGGCGGCGAACAGGACGCACGGCCGGGCGCTGCGGGACACCACCTGGCCGGCCCGGGTCCGGGAACCGGTGACGGCGCTGCTGCGGGAAACCGACGCGGCCCAACGTGAGTGGGAACGAGCGGCCCGGGCGGAAACCGCGGCCGAGTTGCTCGACGCGGTCAACGCCGCGATCCGGCACAGCGGAGCGAAGCAGGCCGGCGCGGTCCGCTCCGCGCTCGGCCTGGCCGCGTACACCGAGTCCTGACCGGGGTTCCTGGCCGCGCGGCTATCCCCGGGCGAGCAGCGCCTTCTGGGCGGCCTCGAGTGGTCCCTGGGCGAAGCGGCGCAGCCATAGCCGGGCGGTGCCGACGAGCCCGGCGCAGACCGCCGCCCACAGTCCCAGGACCCACCACGGGCCGGCGTCGGAGAAGGTCGCGGCGAGCCCGAGACCCCAGCCGTAGCAGAGGACCGCGCAGACCAGGTTCTGCAGGACGTAGCAGGAGAGGGCGGTACGCCCGACCGCGGTGAGTCCGGTGGCAACCGGCCCGGGGCGGGTCGCCCGGTCCAGCAGGGTGCCCACCAGCCCCAGGTAGCCGAGGGTGACCAGGGGTGGCAGGACGTACCGGTCGATCAGGAACAGGTCCGGTCCGGCGAGGGTGGTCGCGAGGTTCAGCGGCAGGCCGAGACCGAGCCCGTACCAGGCCAGCCGGCGGCGGATCCGGCGCCCGGCCTCGTCGGTGCCGAACGCGCCGGCCCGGAACAGGCGTACGCCGAGCAGGAAGAGGAAGAGCAGCAGACCGAAGGTGATGATCGGCTCGATCCGCAGCGCGAGCATGTTGTCCAGTCGGAATCTGACCTGGTCGGGGTAGCTTCCGGAGCTGAACAACGTGGCCAGCCTGCCGTCCGTCGTCGGTGTCGAGGTCGGGGCGGTGATCAGTGCGACGGTGCCGAGCAGCATCAGCGCCAGGTGCAGTCCGCCGGCGACCCACATCGCCGCCGCCTGGATCCGTGCGGAGCGGGCCAGCAACCGGGCCACCACGAGCGCGGCGACGGCGTACCCCATCAGCACGTCGAAGGCGAAGACCAGCAGGAAGTGCAGGGTCCCCTCGAGGAAGAGTAGCCCGGCCCGGAGCGGATAGCGGCCGGGCCAGCGGTCGCCGCGGCGTGCCGCCGAGTCGTACTGGATTGCCAGCCCGACCCCGAACAGGATCGTCAGCATCGCCAGGAACTTGCCGTTGGCGAGGAACCGGAACGCCGTCTCGACCGGATTGTCGGCCAGCGTCGCCACGCTGCCGGTGTCGACGAGTACGCCGTACTCGCCGGCCGGATGCGTGAAGATCCAGACGTTCGTGCCGAGCGTGCCGAGGATGGCCACCCCGCGCAGGACGTCCAACAGCACCAGCCGGCTGGTGCCTGACCGCTCGTGGCGGGTGGTCGGCAGGGTGGCTTCCATCGTCACACTCCCCGTTGGTTACGTCCGCCCAGCGTCGCCTGCCGATCGGTCCGGTACGTCGTCCGGAGCACCGAATCCGACGTACCGCTTTCGACGGATGTCCGGCGGGCGTCGGGTGCCTGGGGTGGAGGACGGAAGTGTGGGGTGGGGCCCTTCCCGGAAACGACGGGAAGGGCCCCCACCGGTCAGTTGACGGTGATGGTGAAGGTGGACGTCGTGTTGCGGATGTTCTGGTGGTTGTTGCTCATCCGCAGGTTGTTGAAGACCGCGGTGCCGACCGCCGGGCCCTGGCCCGGCTCGGGCATCTCGTTGGCCCAGATCCCGAAGCCGGACTTGGCGTCGTACGCGTCCCCGCTGCGTTGCGCCCCGCTGATCGAGATGTTGGTGAAGATGGTGTCGGTGACCGCGTTCTCCGGCTGGCTGCCGTTGTACTTGGTCTGGAACATGATGCCGTGGTACGTCGGGTCGACGATGTCCACGTCGGTGACCCGGATGCCGCGCATCTCCTTCGAGGCGGCGAAGACCCAGATCGCCGGGAAGGTCTGCGCTCCCCAGAAGTGACCGCCGGCCCGGACGATCGAGGCGTTCTCGACCCGGGTCAGCCCCGGCCCGAACCCGATGAACGGATATCCGAAGTCCAGCGAGCTGATGGTGATGCCGGAGTAGGTGAGCTGGTCGGCGATGTACATGTTGCGGAAGATGTTGTTCTGGCCGCCGTACACCGCCACTCCGGCCGCCCGCCAGGTCAGCGTCGCGGTCAGGTTCTCGAAGACGTTGCCGGTGTTGGCCCCGCCGCCGGAGTCGGTGGCCGAGAACAGCGCGAAGGCGTCGTCGCCGTTGCCCCGCCCCTCGACGTTGCTGACCAGGTTGTTCGTGCTGCCGTTGGTCATGTTGATCGCGTCGGCGAAGGTGTTGCGGATCCGCGAGTTGGTGATCGTGATGTTGCTGACGTGCACACCCCAGAACATGCAGACGGTGTGCTCGACCCAGACGTTGTCGAAGGTCAGGTCCGAGACGTTGGTCAGCTCGCCCCAGACCTTGCCGGGGCCGTCGATCCGGCTCACGTAGTTGCCGAAGAAGGCGAGGTGTTCGAAGGAGGAGCCGTTCGCCGAGCCCTCCACCCGGAAGCCGGCGTCGGTGTTCTCCTGCCCGGACGGGGTGGTGAAGCGGGTGTACCAGATGCCCGCGCCGACCACCTTGACCGCCTTGCCGTACACCTGGAACTTCTGGGCGGTGCTGTAGGTGCCCGCCGGCAGGTAGACGCCGACCAGGTTGCCGGTGGTGTCCATCCGTACCCGGTCCAGGGCGTTCTGCACGTCCTGGTGGCCGAAACCGGTCGGCGTGACGTAGCGGGCCGGGTCCGGGTTGGCGCGCGGCGAGACCTGCTCGGTGTTGATGAAGTCGATCGCGTACGTGGTGGTGTTCGCCGGGTCCTTCTGCAGTCGGATCCGACTGCCGGCCGGGACCGACGAGTCGAGCATGATGTTCGCCTCGTCGTAGATGTGCCGGGGCCCGCCGGAACCGGGCGAGTTGTTCGGGCTCGCCTCGTTGCCGTAGAGCCAGGCGTACCGGGAGGTCAGCGGCAGGGCCTTGTGGAAGGCGCCGTCGACGTAGATGTTGATCGTCGAGTTCTGCCCGCCGCCACCCGGGGCGTCCGGGATGGAGAAGCGGGTGACCAGGGTGTTCGTCGCCGCCCGGGTGGTCCACTCGACGTACGCGCCGGTGGTGTTGAGGGTTACCGCCCGCCGGCCGGACGCCTCACCGGCGAGGTCGCCGATGGTCCGGTTCGGTCCGACGACCGCCGCCCCGCCGCCGAGTACGCCGTCCTCGGCCTCGTACATCTCGTACGGCAGGTTGGCGCCCCGGCCGACGAAGAACGGGCTCTCGCTTGTGTTGTTGCCCTGCTTGACCGGCAGTTCGTTGCCGTCGGCGGCGAGTACGGTCCGGACGGTGTACCGGCCGTTCGCGGCGGTCCAGGTGCCGAGGTTGACCGGGGTGCTGCCGCCCCCGGCCGCGATCGCCCCGGTGTACGACCCGGTCAGGGTGCGTACCGTGCCGCCGGTGGCGTTGAGCAGGGTGACGGTGATGCCGTGCGCCCCGCCGGCCGAGGCGACGGTGCCCTGGTTGCGGATGGTCACCGAGAAGGTCACCGTGGCGCCGGGTGACGGATTGCTCGGCGTCCAGCTGACCGTGCCGACCAGGTCGGAGCTGGCGACCGGGTTCACCGTCAGGCTCGACGGGTTGGTGTAGCCGTTGTTGCTGTCGTTCAGTTCGACGACGGTGTTGTCCTCGTCGACCCGGGCGGTGAGCTGGTGGGCGCCGGCGGTGCGGGGGCCGATGTTCGCGGTGACGGTGCTGGTCGCCCCGGCCGCCAGGCCGCCGACGGTGGCGGTGCCGACCCGGGTCGTACCCAGGTAGAAGTTGACGTTGCTGGCGGCGGACGCGGCGCTGCCGGCGTTGCGGACCGTCGCCGACACGGTGATGTTGTCGGTCTCGACCGGGGTCGCCGGGCTCCAGGTGGCGGCGGTGACGGTCAGGTCCGGGTTCGGTGCCGGGGTGCCGAGGACGACGAACTCGGCGACCTGTCCGGCCGGCGCGCCCGAGTTCGAGGTGATCGAGAGCCGGACGTCGGCGGCGGTGGCGCTGACCGGGATGGTCACGCTGTTGCCGCTGGCCGGGTCGAAGTTGTAGAGGGTGGCGGGGGAGAGGCTGGTGAGGCTGCTGGCGTTCTGCTCCCGGCCGAGCACCTGGATGGTCTGGCTCCGTGGGCCCCAGGACGCGTCGGGGTTCAGCCGGACCTGGACCGAGGTGATCGAGGCGTTCGCGCCGAGTTGCACGGTGAGCTGGCTCGGGTATGCCCCGCCGGCCCCCTCCCAGTACGTCGAGACGCTGTTGTCGTTGGCGTTCGCCGCGACGAAGGTGTGCACGGTCGACGACGCGGTGATCGGCTTGCCGAGCGCCAGGTTCGTGCCGCCGTCACCGCTGCCGGTCCGGGTGACGGTGTTGCTCGGCGGCGAGAGGTTGCCGGCCGCGTCCCGGGCCCGGACGTGGTACGAGACCGTGGCGCTCGCCGGCTGGCTGTCGGTGTACGTCAGCACGCTGCCGCCGACGTTGCCGCGCAGCGCCCCGTTGGCGTAGACGTCGTAACCGACGACGCCGACGTTGTCGCTTGACGCGTTCCAGCTGAGCCGGATCTGCCCGCTGGCCGGCTGGGTGTAGGCGAGGTTCGTCGGCTGACTGGGCGGCTGGGTGTCGGTGCCGCCGGTCGGGCCGTGCACCTCGAACTCGGCGAGCTGCGCGGCCGGCCAGCCGGTGTTGGCGGTGATCTGCAGCCGCAGGTAGCGGGTGGTGGTCGTGGGCAGCGTGATGCTGACCGTGTTGCCGCTGTCCGGGTTGAAGGTGTAGCCGGCGGCGGCGACCAGGGTGGCGAGGTTGTTGGGGTTGTCGCCGGACTGGACGGAGAGGGTCTGGGTCCGGGTGCCCCAGTTGGCGGCCGGCAGCTTGAGCACGATGCGGTTCGCGGTGCTCGGCGCACCGAGGTCGGCCTGGATCCAGTGCGGGAAGTTGCCGCCGCCGCTCTCCCAGTAGCTGGCCTGGTTGCCGTCAGCCGCGTTGCTCACCGGGTATTCGGGGTGCGAGCTGCTGGCGGTGAGGGTGGCGGCGACCGCGATCTGGGCCCGCTGCGGTGAGCCGTTGCCGGGGTCGGGGCGGGCGGAGGCCGGGCTGGCGGTGAGGACCCCGGCCAGCATCGTCACCGCCGCGAGGGGGGCGGCGAGCAGGCGTGGCCGGATCCGTGGCCGGCTCGTTCGGTGGGGCGGACGGGGCTGCGGTGGTGGTTGGTGGCTCATGGCCTTCCTTCGGCGCTGGTCGGAACCGACGCGGGGTGGTGCGCGGGGACCGGACCTGGTCGGCGTCTGGTCCGGTCGCCGCTCGCCGCCCGGGGGGCCGGCGAGGGCGCCGCCCGTCCGCCTGTCCACCGCCGCCGCGGCCCCGCGAGGCCAGGTCCTCCCGCGCGGCCAGGGAAGGCGTACGGAGCGACTGTACGAGAATTACGGAGGTTGAAGCGTTATGGAGCAGCCCTGTGTCTGGAACTTGCGTGGGCTCGTTCAAATGTTGCAGACATGCTATCGATGAGTCAACAGTGGAGACACCTGCATTCATCAATCCCGGACGGACGTCGGTCCTTGCCTCCGGCCGTGCCGGGCGCGCCCCGCTACGCGCTGGTCGCGAAGGTCATCCAGGGCGCGATGTGGCTGCAGCGGACCGGGGCGACGTACGGCCCCGGCCGCTGGTTCCCGATCGGCGCCGAGAGCGGGTGCATGCTCTTCCTCGGCTCGGCCGACCTCGACGCCGACCTGGTCTTCTCGTTCAACGACGGGAGTCTCGGCGACAACGGTGGCGGGGCGACGGTCCAGGTCCGGCAGTGGTTCTGACCGACCACCGACCTGGGGAGGGAGCCGATCCCTACGCCCGTGCCCGGCGGGACTCGGCCAGGCGGCCGGCGGTGAGCAGGAGCGCCGCCCAGGCCGCGCCGCTGACCAGCATCGTGATGACGAACGCCCCGCCGTGATCACCGAGGGAGGAGCGGATCACCGCGGGGATGACCGGCGCCGGCGGCAGGAGCGCGAGCGCGCCGAACAGCGCGACGGGCTCGTCGTCCTCGGTCGCGGCGACGATACCGAAGATCAGGGTGAGCACGCTGTACGGTGTCACGGTGACGATGGCGAGCAGGGTCGTGGCGACTGCCGGCCCGCGGAGCAGTGGGGCGGCCAGTGTGCCGAGGCCCACGCCGGCGACCGCCGCGAGCGGGTAGCCGGCCAGCGTGGCGGTCAACATGTGCGGAAAGCCGTTGTCGGCGAGCGGATCCGCGGAGAGTCCCCAGGCCGGGACGTTCTCCGCGTACCAGGCGAGTGAGTCCCGGGTGTCGGAGGCGGTCCACCAAGCGACCACGAGGTTCGCCGCGGCGAGCAGTACACCGGCCGGCACAGCCGCCGCCAACGCCCGGGACGTGCCGGGCAGGCGTGCCGCGAGGAACACACCGAGGAACAGTGCGACGAACTGACCCCAGAAGAAGCCGGACGTGTGGGCCATGAACAGACCCATCTTCAGGTCCTTGTACCTTTCCTCGTCGGTCTGCAGGTCGCTGTAGGACATGAGCGGATAGAAGTTGGCGTTCGGTGACGCCAGGGTCGCCGCGACGACCGCGACCAGGATGACCGCGCCGAGCACCACCAGCCACGGTGCGGACAACCGCCACCGGCGGGAGGTCCGGACGGGGCTCGGCGGCAGCGGACCGGTCGCCTGCTCGGACATGGTCCCCCCCGGTCTGTTGTGGTCGTCGGTAACCGATACGCCGCCGTCCGGGGCGCGAGCTCGAACCGTTCCGGAATCAGGATACGAAGGACCGTCCATCGACTCGCGCCACTGAGGCACAAGATTCACTCAAGGTTGCCGTCGGGCCGGAGACATTCGCTCGGGCAGATGGTTCAGTGTGTTCCACGCCGACGCGGCCGCGTCGGCGACGTGGTCCAGCCCGTGGCTGCGACACTCTACATCGGAGTCCTATCGTGCCTGCCACCTGGAAGTTTCTGCGCCCGAGTCCCAGAACCGCCGCCCTGCTCACCACCCCGCTGCTGGCCCTGTCGGCGGTCGCCGCCACCGCCACTCCGGCCGCCGCCGCACCGACGACACGGTGTTCCGCGTACCAGTACCAGACAGCGCCGGTGGTCACCAACGTCGCGATGAAGACGTGTGTGGTGAAGAACGGCAACTCGCGTTACGCGTACGTGCTCATCGAGCAGGCCAGTGCGTACAAGGGATCCACCTGGGACCTGTTCAAGGTGCACGCCCGACTGGAAAAGAACGACGCCAACAAGGCCACCAGGTGGTGCGACTTCACGGACACCATGAACCGCTACCAGAACCCCCGGGTCACCTGCACCACCGCGACGGTGACGTCGTCCTCGACCGGGGGCTGGACCAGCGACGCGGTGGTCATCTTCAACTTCAACCTGGACGGCAAGGGTGACAAGTCCCGGGCCCTGACCGGATCGCCCGCGGTGAGTTGAGCCTGTCCGCGTGGCGTGCCGGCGGTTGTCCGGGACGTCACGGCCCGGCGGTCGGACCGGCGGATGGCGACCGGTTCGACCGCCGACATCACCGTTCCGAGACATCACGCCGGGCCGGCGTCCGGCCACGCCGATTCACACTGACCACACATCCCTTTCCGACTGGAGGGAGTCCCCGATGTGGCACCTCTCGATTCCGATGTTCGTCTGGGCGTACCTCGGGGTCGCCGGTGCGGTCTTCGCCGCCGGGCTGGCCCACCGCCGGCGAACGGTCAGCCGGCCGGTCCGGCTGGATGTCGACCAGCTACGGCCCGAGCAGGTCGGCTATCTCAACGCCGGTGAGCAGCTCGCCATCTACACCTCGCTCGCCGGGTTGCGGGCAGCCGGGGTGGTCCGGCTCGGCGACGACCGGCGTACGTTGGTGACGGCCCGGCCACTGCCGTACGACGCGACCCGACTCGACGCGGCGGTATACGAGGCGGCGGAGACCGCCACGGCGTCGCGGTCGCTGGCGACGCACCTCAAGGCACGGACGGCGGCCCGCGAGATCCACGACGAGCTCGAGGCGGCCGGCCTGCTGTTGGACCCGAAGACGCGACGCTCCGCCGGTCGGGGCGCCTGGGTGATGCTGGCCGTGCTGGCGGTCGGCATCGGCCGGCTCGCGATCGGCATCGGCAACGGCCTGCCGGTCGGCTACCTCTTCCTCGCGTCGCTGCTGGTCGCGGCCGGGTACTGCGTACTCGTCGCCCGGATGCCCGCGAAGAACGGCGCGGTCGGGGCACTGGTGGACCAGTTGCGCGAGCGTCACCGGCATCTGCGGCCCGACCAGCGCCCGGCGTTGGGGACCTACGGTCCGGCGGCGGCAGCGATGGGAGTGGCGCTCTTCGGCGCCGGTCTGCTCCAGCACCTCGACCCGGAGTTGGCGGCCGAGGTGTACGCCAGCCAGCAGGCCGCCGCTGCCACGTCGACCGGCAGTTCCGGGGTCTGGGGTGGCGGTGACGCCGGCAGCGGCGGCGCGGACCACGGGAGCCTCGGTGGCGGCTGCGGCGGTGGCAGCAGCGGCGGTGGCGGCGGTGGCTGTGGTGGTGGCGGAGGAGGAGGCTGACCCCACACGCCGGCATGATCGGATTAGACTCCGCCCCCATGCGACCCGCGAAAGTCCATCCGGTCTTCATCGTGCTGATGCTGCTGGCGTTCCTCGGCCCACCGATCGGATTCGCCATGACGGTTGCCGCGGCCGACAGCTGTGACAACTTCGGACCGCAGTCCCACCCGTTCGCCGGGGTCGCCTGCGAGCGCGAGGGGCAGGCGTTGGAGACCGGGGCGCTGGTGCTGGCGCTCGGCGGACTGACCACGATGGTCGCGGCGGTCGGTTTCCAGGTGACCCGGGCCGGGGTACGGTTCGACGGCACCGCGCCGATGCCGCCGGCCGTGCCGGGAGCCGGTGTGCCGGGCGCGGGTGTGCCGGGCGCGGGTGTGCCGGGGCACGCTGCACCCGGACATGGTGCGCCCGCGCAGATTCCGCCGGTCGGGCCCGGCGGGTACGCACCGGGCTATCCGCCCCCGGCGCATCCCACCTCGGGCGCGGGCCAGCCGCCGTACGCGTGATCGATGCGTACCGTGGCGGGACCGGACGGCGGGACGAGCCACGTGATCATCCGGGTGCACGACCGCCTCCACGAGACCCGGCCCGGCTCCCGTTAGCATTGCCGGGTCCCGAGGCGGCTGCGGAAACGAGGCGACATGCGGTGGCTCCAGCGTCTGCTGGGTGGTAAGAAGCAGGTCGAGTTTGACCCGGCCCGGCAGGAGGCGCTGCTCCAGGACGTCCGGCAGCGGTTCGGCGCGCGGGCCCAGGTGCGGTTTCCCGACCAGGTCGACACGGTCACCCGGTTGCTCGGCGACGACGGCGACGACGGCCTGCTCGTGGCGGCCAGGGTCGTCCGCGAGTTCGCCGACGAGGCGCACACGGACCTGCTCGGCCAAGCCGCCGAACTGTACCGGCGTACCGGTTACCGGTTGGTGGTCGACCGGCGGAACTACCGGCCGCTGGGACGGGAGGCGGGAGCGCACCTGCGCTGGCCGCTGTTCGGGCTGCGCTGCGGTCTCCACCCGTACGCGCAGGTCGCGGCGGCGGTCACGGTGCTCGGCCAACGGGCGGAGCGGCTGGTCAAGGTGACCGACCCGTTCCCGCCGCTGGCCCAGGTCTTCGAGGTGCTCGACCTGAACACGAACGGCTGGGAACACGGCCGGGTACGGGTGGACACCGACGCCGCCGGCCTGGCGCACCGGCTGATCGCGGCCGCCCGGGACATCCGGGCGGCGATGGACGACCCGCCGCCGATCCCGCCCTCGGCCCGGGAGATGATGCGCCGCAACAACAGCGTGCACGTCTTCGACCCGCAGGCCGACCGGGTGGTCGGTGCGATCAACCTGGGCGGTGAGCTGCGACCGGCCCTGCTGACCTGAGCCGGGACGGGAGACAACGCGTGGACGGGGCGCTTCCCCGGGTGGTGGGAACGGCGGAGCTGACCGTTTTCACCGCCGCCCAGTTGCTGGACGTGACGTCAGCGATCATGGCGATCCTGGCGCTGCCGCGCTCGGTCAACAAACTCGACGCGGTGGTGGTGCCGACCGGGCAGGGCGAACAGTGGCGGTTGACCCATGCCATCGACCGCTGGGAGACCGACCCTGACCTCCGCTGCCTGCTGGTGGCGAACGGGAACCCGGCGGAGCGGACCTATCAGGAAATCACCATGTCCTACCTGGGCGGTCTCGGGCTGCGTCGGCTCGACGGGGTGCACGTCCAGGCCGAACCGGCACCGAACACCGGCCTGCAGGCCGAGTGGATCGCCGACCGGGCCAGGGCCCTGGGCATCACCAGCCTCGCGATCTCGGTGTCGGCGTACCACCTGCCCCGGGTCTACCTGACCGTCCTCAGCGCACTCGAGCGGCGTGACCTGCGCGTACGCCTGATCCCGGACCCGGTGCCGGTCCCAGCCGACGCGGCCGCACCGGAGACCGGGGCGACCGGCTACGCCCTGCTGCCCGGCGAAATCGAGCGCATCCTCACCTATGCCGGCAAGGGCTGGCTGGCCACGCCCGAGCAGTTGCGGCACTATCTGCGCTGGTGGTGGGCCGAATACAGCGGCCAGGCCGACCGGATCGCGACACTGACACCGGCGAATGGTGGCGAGGAAACCTTCCTGTCATCGTGACCGGATGCTGCTCTACAAGATCCTGCTGCCCGCCGAGTGGGACGAGTTCCAGTCCGCCGGGCTGTTCGGGGAGACGCTGCGGTGGGAGCCCGCACCCAACGGCGGCCCGTTCCCCCACGTCTACGCGTCACTGCCGCTGCGCGCGGTGGTCAGCGTCCACCAGGTCGCCGGTGCCGCGCAGGTGGACAGCGCCCTGCCGTCCGACTGACCGGACCGGCGGGCGGTGACGATCCGGTCAGGCTCAGTGGTCGGCGAGGTCGCGGACGAAGACCCGCCAGGCGTACGGCGTGAAGCGCAGCAGCCCACCGGCCCGGTCCTTGCTGTCCCGGACCAGCACCACCCCGGGCAGGTTGTCGGCGACCTCGACGCAGTCGTTGCCGCTGGATCCGCTGCGGCTCGACGTGCGCCACCGGGCTCCGGTCACGGTGTCCACGGTTTCATCACATCCTTGATCAGTTGGATCGACTGCCAGGTGGGCAGGGCGACGCTCCGGACACTCTCCCATCTAACCAGCAGGGTCTCCACCTCCACGGTCCGCTCCGCCACCGTGCCGCCGAGCTGGTTGTCCTGGAAGCCGACCCAGCCGCCCTCCTCCGACCAGGCGAGCACGAACGGGCCCTCCAGGCCGACGTGCAGGCCGACCTGGCGTGGGATCACGTGCACGTTCACGTTCGGCTGTCGGGCCCGGTCGATCAGGTGGGTGAGCTGCTCGACCATCATCGCGGCGTGCTCCTCGGTGAACCGGTGCAGCGCCGCCTCGTCGATCACGGCGGTGAACTGCGGCGGCTGCTCCCGGTCCAGGATCGCCTGCCGGGCCAGCCGGGCGGCGACCAGGGTCTCCACCTGCTCGTCGGTGAGCGTGACGTCGCCCCGGATCACCGCACGGGCGTACGCCTCGGTCTGCAACAGCCCGGGGATCAGGTTCGGCTGGAACGAGCGGAGTTGGGTCGCGGCGCGTTCCGCGTCCAACCAGGGCCGGAACCAGATCGGTTCGCCGTCCCGGGCGGCCAGCCGCAGCAGCGAGACGAAGAGGTCTCCGGTGCCGAGCACCATGTCGGCCCGGGTCAGATAGAGCTCCTCCAGTGGCCGGGTGCCCAACTCGACCGCCGACACCGTCGAGGGTGCGTAGTTGGCCCGCCGGCCGTACTCCTCCTGGGTCAGCCCGGCGGCGGTACGCATCCGGCGGAGCTGCTCACGGATCAGGTCTGACGTGGGTTTCGGGTCGGTCGCCACAGTTCCTCCACAGTCTTCCGATGGTCACCACCAGGAACACGCCGTGATCACGCCGCTGACACCGGTACGCCGTGAGCACGGTCGATGCCTTCCGACCGTAGGGCACCGGACAGCAGAGTGTCACCAAGCGGGACCGTTCGGATCCAGTACCGGCACGAGGACGGGCGGGACCGCGCGGGGGCCGTCGGAGACCCTTCCCCACACCCGAGGCGGCCCCCGCCCCCACCCACAGCAGTCGAACAGTCAGGAGGTCGGCCATGCCGGACAGCGCACCGGAGGAGCGGCACCGCGTCGACCCGGCCCGGGACCGGAGCCGACACCAGGGCCGGTGGGCGGACCAGGTGGGGCGGGCCGGTCGACGTACCCCGGAGGTGGTCGAGTCGGGCGGAGCCCGCCACCAGCCGCGCAGGCCGACCTGGTTGTGCCGGGTCTGCGGCACCGACTGGCCGTGCCTGACCGCGCGGACCCTGCTGCCGCTCGACTACGTCGCCGACCCGGTCGGACTGTCGGTACTGCTCGCCACCATGCTCCAGGAGGCAATGGCCGACCTGCGCGAACTCAACCCGGACCCCGGACCGGACCCGGCCGTGCTGCACGCCCGCTTCCTCGGCTGGGTCCGGCCCCGACCGCGCATCGCCCAGCATCGACGTGGCCTAGGCTGGGCGGCCGGAGAGAGGAGACCGGTGGAACGCAGCACAGTGGATCTATGGTTCGACCCGTCCTGCCCGTACACCTGGACCACCTCACGCTGGCTGCTGGAGGTGGCGAAGGTCCGACCGGTCGAACTGCGGTGGCACCTGATGAGCCTCTCCGTGCTCAACGAGGGCCGCGACGACGACCCGGAGGGTGACCCCGAGGGCTACCTCTGGGTGCCGGTACGGATCTGCGCGGCGGTCGCCGACCGGTACGGCCAGGAGGCGCTCGCCCGGTTCTACACCGCACTCTGGACCGTGGGTCGGGACGCCGGACAGGACTGGCTTGGCGACCTGCACGCCGCGCTGGCTTCCGCCGGCCTGCCGACCGACCTCGCCGACCTCGGCCAGACCACCGAGTACGACGACGCCGTCCGCGCCTCGCACGCCGAGGCGATCGCCCTGGTCGGCGAGCACGTCGGCACCCCGATCGTCGCCGCGACCGGCCCGGACGGGCGGCGGGTGGCGTTCTTTGGCCCGGTGATCTCCCGGATCCCGGTGGGGGAGGAGGCCGGCCGACTCTGGGACGGCACGCTGCTGGTGGCCGGGGTGCCCGGCTTTCACGAGCTGAAGGGCCCACCACACGCCCCGCCGCAGCTCGACCTGCCCGGCTGACTCAGTTACGTCCCGCCGGGTAGGCGCGGGTCTCGGTGGCCTTGACGGCGGCCCAGACCGGCTGCCCGGGACCGATCCGGAGCTGGGCGGCGGCGGCCGGGGTGATGTCCGCGGCCACCTCGACCGGACCGGTGAGCTGGACCCGCAGGTTGTCGCCCTGCCGTTGGATGCCGGAGATCGTCGCCGGCCAGGTGTTGCGCGGGCTGCCGTCCGGGCGGTCCGGGTGCAGCGCGACCGCCGACGGCGGGAACGCCACAAAAACCGCACCCTGCGGTGCCTCGGCGACGGTGAGCGCGAAGTCGTCGGTGATCCGGACCAGGGAGCCGTCGGCCCGGCCCCGATAGAGGTTGAGCCCGACCAGCCGGGCCACGTAGTCGGTACGCGGCTGGGCGGTGATGCTCGCCGCGTCACCCTCCTGCACCAGTCGACCGTCCTCGACGATGACCAGCCGGTCGGCCAGCACCAGCGCGTCCAACGGATCGTGGGTGACCAGCAGCGTCGCCCCCGGGTGGGCGGTCAGGTGCCGCTGGAGCTCGGCCCGGGTCTCCAGCCGGGTCCGGGCGTCGAGCGCGGCGAGCGGTTCGTCGAGCAGCAGCAGCGCTGGCTCGACCGCCAGCGCCCGGGCCAGCGCCACCCGCTGCGCCTGCCCACCGGAGAGCTGCCGGGGCTTGCGCCGGGCCTGGTCGGCCAGCCCCATCCGGTCCAGCCAGCCGGCGGCGAGTTCACGGGCCCGCCGCCGGTCGACGCCGTGCCGCCGGGGCCCGAACCCCACGTTGTCGAGTGCGGTGAGGTGTGGAAAGAGCAGGTAGTCCTGGAACACCACGCCGATCGGGCGACGTTCGGTCGGCGTCCAGTGTCGGGCGTCCGGCCGGTCGAGATCCTGGCCGGCGAGGGTGACGTGCCCGGCGTGCAACGGGGTGAGGCCGGCGAGGGTCCGCAGCGCGGTGCTCTTGCCCGCCCCGTTCGGCCCGAGCAGCGCCACCACCTCACCCGGGTTGATGGTCAACCGCAGGTCGAGCCGGAACGTTCCCCGGTCCACCACCAGGTGGGCGTCGAGCAGCGGCGTATCCGCCTCGGCCTCGGCGCGGCGTACCGTCAGCTCGGTGGTCACGGGCCGCTGACCCATCGGTCACGCAGGCTCGCCAGGATCACCACCGAGACGGTGAGCAGCACCAGACTGAGCACGATCGCCGCCTCCAGGTCGGTCTCCAGGGCCAGGTAGACGGCGAGCGGCATGGTCTGGGTGCGCCCCGGGAAATTGCCGGCGAAGGTGATGGTGGCGCCGAACTCGCCGAGCGCCCGGGCCCAGCAGAGCACCGTACCGGCGGCGATGCCCGGGGCGACCAGCGGCAGTGTGACGTGGGTGAAGGTGGTCCACCGGCTCGCGCCCAGCGTCGCCGCCGCCTCCTCGTACCGGACGTCGGCGCCGCGTAGCGCCCCCTCCACCGCGATGACCAGGAACGGCATCGCCACGAACGCCTCGGCGAGCACCACCCCGGCGGTGGTGAACGGCAGGGTCACCCCGAACGTCGAGTCGAGCCACGAGCCGACCAGCCCCCGACGGCCGAAGACCAGCAGCAGCGCCACACCACCGACCACCGGCGGCAGCACCAGCGGCACGGTGACCAGCGCGCGGACGATCCGGCGGCCGGGAAACTCGACCCGGGCCAGCAGCCAGGACAGCGGTACCCCGAGGACGAGGCAGAGCAGCGTGGCCAGGGTCGCGCTCTGCACCGACAGTCGCAGCGCGGTGAGCACGGCCGGTTCGGCGAGCCGCTGCGGCAGCGTGGTCCAGGGGGTCCGGAGCAGCAGCCCGGCGACCGGCAGGACGAGGAGGACCAGCCCGAGTACGGCCGGGACGAGCAGCGCGACCGGGATCCGGCCGGTACGGCGGCGGGGTCGCCGTGACCCGGCCGGCGCCGGCCGGGTCACCTCGACATCGGGTACGGCCACCGGCTACGGCACCTGGAACCCGGCGGCGGTGAGCACGCCACGACCGGAGTCGGAGAGCACGTGGTCGACAAACGCCCGGGCGGCCGCCCTGTTGGGGGCGTCCCTCAGTACGACGATCGGATAGTCGTTGACCGCGCCGGCCGACTCGGGAAACTCGACGCCGTCCACGTCGGTGGTGGCCGCCCGCGCGTCGGTGCGGTAGACCAGCGCGGCGTCGACCTCCCCGAGTCGCACCTTCGACAGGGCCGCCCTGACGTCCTGCTCCAGGGTCACCGGGGTCAGCTTCACCCCGGCGCTGTCGAGGGCCTTTTCCGCGGCCGCCCCGCACGGCACCTGCGTGGCGCAGAGCGCGACCTTCGTCTCCGGCTTCGTCAGGTCGGCAAGCCCGGTCACCCCGGCGGGGTTCCCCTTCGGTACGGCGATGACCAGTTGATTGCGGACGAAGGTGGTCGGCGTCCCGTCGCCGTGGCCGGCGTCGGTGACCGTCTGCATGGTGGCGGGGGCGGCGGAGGCGAAGACGTCGGCGGGTGCGCCCTGGTTGATCTGGGTGGCCAACGCGGAACTGCCGGCGAAGCTGAACGTCACCTCGACCCCGGGATTGGCCGCCTCGAAGTCCTTGCCGAGCTGGGTGAACGTCTCGGTCAGCGAGGCGGCGGCGAAGACGGTCAGCGGGCCGGTGACCGTCGCGCCGCCGCCACCCGGTGCGGGACCGCCGGTGCTGTCCCCGGTACCGCAGCCGACGAGGCCGGCGAAGACGGCCAGCGCGGTGAACACGGTCAGGGTGGTGCGTACCCGTCGTACCCTCACGAGCTGGTCCTCCCTCGGACAGCCACCGGTGCCGGGGGTTTCTCCACGACAACCGTGGTCGACTTGATCACCGCGACCGCCACCGAACCGACCTCCAGACCGAGGTCGTCGACGGCTTCTCGACTCATCAGCGACACCAGTCGGAACGGCCCGGCCTGGATGTCCACCTGTGCCATCACCGCGTCCTTGACCACGGCGGTGACGATGCCGCGCAGTCGGTTGCGTGCCGACGACTCGTCGGCGCGATTCTCCGGGTCGGCGGCCTGGGCCCGGGCGAACGCGGCCAGCGCGACGCCCTCGACGACCCGGTGGCCCTGCCCGTCCCGGACTGCCGTCAGACGCCCGGCGTCGACCCAGCGCCGCACGGTGTCGACGCTGACCCCGAGCAGTTCCGCCGCCTCACCCATCCGAAACATCGTCACGAGGGCACCATAGTCCGCCGCAACTGCAAGCGCTAATGGCTACTTCGGGCCGAAGGTTCGACCCGGGTTCCCATACTGGTGCCGCATCTGCATGATGAGCTGATGACTGTCGACGCCACCTCGTTTCCCGACCGGCCGGACCTGACCGACGCGCAGCGCCGGCGTTGGACGCAGGTCCTCGACCGGATCGTCGAGGTGTTGCCGGCGGGCGCGGTCGCGGTCGTGGTCGACAGCGGTGCGTCGCCGGTGGCCGACGACGGTCCGGCCCCGGCCGCCGCCAACGGCCCGTCTCCGGCGAGCCTCGTCGCCGACCGGCTGGCCGAGGTACTGCGGGCCGTCGGCCGGCCGTGTGTCCGGCTCACCGACGGGGCGCCGCTGGCCGACGAGGACCGGTGGCGGGCGGAGCGGACCGCGCATACGGTGGCGCTCGCCGACGGGCCGCGGTGGCGCCGGCACCCACCCGGCCGGCACTGGGACGTGGTCGTCCGGCTGCGTATTCCGGCCGACCGGGGCGGCGGTGACCGGGGCCGCGACGGGCGCGGCGCCGTCCCGCCTGCCAGCGCCGGGGACCGTAGCCGGGACGGCGACATCGTCGTCGACCTGCACGAGGCGAACTGGCCGGTGATCCGGCACATCGCCGACCGGCTCGCTCCCGGCGAATCCTGGCACCTGCGCGAGTCGCAGGCGTTCTTCGCCGTCCGGGCGCCACGCTGGGACAGCAGGTTCGGCGGCGACCTACCGGTCTACGCCCAGGCGGTCGCGGACACGGACCTGCCGACCGGCGGCACGGTGGTCGACGTCGGCTGCGGCACCGGCCGGGCACTGCCCGCCCTGCGGGACGCGGTCGGGCCGGACGGCACGGTCGTCGGCCTCGACGTCACCCCGGAGATGCTCGCGGTCGCCCGGGCGCCCGCCGCACGGGCGAACGCCACCCTGCTGCTGGCCGACGCCCGGCACCTGCCGTTCCCCGACGCCCGGGTCGACGCCGTCCTCGCCGCCGGCCTGCTCACCCACCTCCCGGACAGCGACGTCGGCCTCCGGGAACTCGCCCGGATCACCCGTCCCGGCGGCCGGCTGGTGCTGTTCCACCCCTCCGGACGGGCCGCGCTCGCCGCCCGGCACGGCCGCCGGCTGCGCCCCGACGAACCGCTCGCCGAGACACCGCTGCGCGAGGCGACCGCCCGGACCGGCTGGCGGCTCGACCGGTACGACGACGCGCCGCACCGCTTCCTCGCCATCGCGGTCCGGATGCCCGCCGTTGCCGGATGACCTCCGGCCAGCAGCGCGGATAACAGGGTCAGGGGCGTGTTTCCGACTCCTCGGTGCGCCGCGCGCGCATCCGGTGGTACGCCTCCAGCCCGTCCGGCACCCACGTCCACTCGGACAGCCGTTGTGTCAACTCCGCCTCGGTGAGGAAGGCGTGCCAGGCGACCTCCTCCGGCTGCGGATTCACCGGCCCGTCCCAGCGCACCTCGTAGACCGCCGACCACCAGGTGTGTTCCGGTGTCTCGTAGAGGAACCGGAACAGCGGCGTCGGGGCGGGCAGTCCGGAGACACCCAGTTCCTCCTCGGCCTCGCGCAGCGCCGCGTCGTCGTACGTCTCGCCGGCGCCGAGCACCCCGCCGACGAACATGTCGTACGCCGAGGGGAAGACCAGTTTCTGTGCGGTGCGCCGGTGCACCAGGATCCGGTCCTGTGCGTCCCGGACCAGGACAAACGCGGCCCGGTGCCGCAGCCGGCGGGCGTACACGTCGGCGCGCCGCGCCTGCCCGACCACCCGGTCCTGCTCGTCGACGATGTCCAGGATCTCGTCCGCGGAACGCGGGGTCTGCTCGGTCACCAGCTCATCAAAGCAGAGCGACGGACCGGCCCGGTCGTGGCCGGCCCGGCGGACGCTCGCCACCGGCGCACAGTCACGGCAGGATCGGCCCTTGCGGCTCAGGTAGCTTGAGGATGCAGAGTGTCGACATGCGTCGAGACGGGCTCTACCCCATCGGGGACGTGGCGCGCCGGACCGGGTTGACGGTCAGCGCCATCCGCTTCTATTCCGACGAGGGCATCGTGCGACCGGCGGGTGCGACCGACGCCGGCCACCGACTGTACGACCTGCGGGGCATCGCCCGGTTGGAACTCATCCGTACGCTCCGGGACCTCGGCACCGGGTTGGACGACATCCGTCGGCTGCTCGAGGGTGAGATGACCCTGCCGGATCTCCTCGCCGAGCACCTGGCGGCCGTCGAGCGTCAGGAGCGCGAACTGCGGGCCCGGCGGGCCGTGCTCAGAGCCCTGAACCGGCAGGACGGTCCCGCCGCCCGGGCCGCCCTGATGCACCGACTCGTCGCGATGGCCGACGGCGAGCGGGAGCGGCTCGTCGACGAGTTCTGGACCGACGTCGGTGCCGACCTGCCCGACGACTTCGTCGAGCGGCTCCGGACCATGCGGCCGCGGCTGCCGGACGATCCCACCACCGCCCAGTTGGAGGCGTGGATCGAGTTGGCCGACCTGCTGCGGGACCCGGAGTTCCGCGACGCCGTCCGCTCGTACCTCCGCGACACGTACGCCGGTGACCCGGGGCAGCGGCTGACCGTCGCGCCGGTGCAGGACTTCATTCACGGGACCGGGTCGCGGATCATGGAGGAGATCGTCGCGGCGCACCGGTGCGGGCTGCCGCCGGAGACGCCACATGCCCAACAACTCGCCGCCCGCCTCGCGGCCGGAGCCGCCGAGGCCGCCGGCGTACCGGCCAGCGCGGCACTCCGGGACCGGCTGGCCGCCGGTTACCTCGTCATCGGCGAGGGGTACGAGGAGGTGGGGGCCGATCCGCGATACGAGGCGACGCACGGCCGGTACCTGTCTCTGGTCGCGGTGATCAACGGGTCGCCGCCGGAGTCCCGGGTCTGTTTCGACGTCGACCTCGGCGAACTGGGCGGCTGGCTCGCGGCGGCGCTCCGTGCGTCGGCCACGGCGACGCCGTAGGACGGCCGGACGGTGCGGCCCAGGTCCGCCGTTCCCGGGTTCCCGGCGCGCTGACCCGCCGGCCGGACCACGGCCCGTGCGGTGGCCGGTTCACAGCGGCCGTGACCAGACCTGTTCGACCACCTCGAAGCCGAAGCTGTCGTGCCGGTTCTGCTCACGCAGTTCGAAGCCGGCCTTCTCGTAGATCCGTCGGGCGTCGGTCAGCACGTCGTTGGTCCAGAGCATGATCTCGCGGTAGCCGGCCCGCCGGGCGAACCGCAGGCACTCGTCGACCAGTCGGCCGCCGATGCCCAGGCCGCGGGCGCCCGGCTCCACCAGCAGCAGCCGGAGCTGCGCCACCTCCTCGTCCCGGCGTACGCAGAAGATGCTGCCCACCGGCTGGCCGTCGACCTCGGCGATCCAGGCGTTCTCCCGGCGGCTGTCGGGTCCGTCGAGGTAGTCGGCGACGATCCGGGCCACGAACGCCTCGAACCGCAGGTCGTAGCCGTACTCCGCGGCGTACCGTACGCCGTGCCGGTGGACGACCCAGCCGGCGTCACCCGGTCGGAGCTCGCGGAGCAGGTAGCCGCGCGGCGGTGGCGGCGGGCCGAGTACCGTCCGGATGGTCCGCATCGCCTCGACCAGTCGCCGGACGTCCTCGTCGGACAGCCCGGAGAGCAGCGAGCCGACCTGCTCGTCGGACCGCTCGTTGAGCATCGTGTACACCGCGCGGCCGGCCTCGGTCAGTTCGACCACCTGACGCCGGCCGTCGGTCACCGACGGAGTCCGGGTGACCAGGCCGTCGGCGGTGAACCGGGCGAGGATGCGGCTGAGGTAGCCGGGGTCGAGGGCGAGGTCACGGCGGAGGTCCGGCACCTCGGTCGGACCCCGGCCGGCCAGTTCGACGATCACCCTGGCTTCGGTCAGCGAGTACGACGTGCGCAGTAGTCCCTCGTCGAGGAGCCCGACGACCCGGGTGTAGAAGCGGTTGAAGTCTCGGACGGCACCGACGGGAGTGGACGTGTTCATGTGACCACCTCAACTGAATCATTGACTCAGTCAAAGATGTCTGTGGGTGGCCGGGATTGTCAAGGTCTGGTCGTGGCGCGCGCTGACCCGCCGGCGCCGCTGCCGAAACTCCGGCGGTCACCGCTCGGCTTCGGTGACCGCCGGAAGTCGCGCACACCGCCTCGGAAGCGGGTCGCGCACACCGCTTCGGAAGCAGGTCGCGTACGCCGCCCCGGGGGGCGGGTTGCTCACACCGTCGGGATCAGGGGGTGTTGACGCCGATGGTGTAGGTGCCGCTGCCCCGGTTGGCCACGGCCGTGACCCGGTAGGCGCTGAGGCCCGGTCCGGCGTACGTGAGGGTCTTGTCGGCCCCCGGCGTCGGGCTGGTGACGACCTCCGGGCCGTTCTCGATGAACCGCCACAGGATCAGGTCGACCTCGGCGCCGTCCGGGCCGTCCAGACACACCTCCACCGGGCCGGGCCCGAAGGCGAAGAAGTACGACCACGGGATGGCGGGGTGGCCTTCGAACAGGTGCCCGGTGTGGGTGAGCTCGTAGCCTGCGCAGCCGGGCGTGGCTGCGGCGGCCGGTGACCCGACGGACGTCAGACCGGCGGCCAGTACGGCGACGCCGGCGGTGGCGAGCAGTCGATGACGCCTCAACATATTTCCACCTTTCGATAGTTGAGCGTTCATCTTCTACTACGTGCGGAACGGCGGCAACCGTCGCGCCGGTCTTCACCGCTGGCGCCAGTCGGCGACCATCGGGTGGTCCTCGCCGTACGTGCGGGTGTGGTCGCGGCATTCCTGCCGGGCGTCGACCATCGCCTGCCGAAGGTGCGCGGCGGTGGCACCGAGCTGCGGGACCCGGTCGATGACGTCGATGACGAGGTGGAAACGGTCGAGGTCGTTGAGCATGACCATGTCGAAGGGCGTGGTGGTGGTGCCCTCCTCCTTGTAGCCCCGGACGTGCAGGTTGGGGTGGTTGGTGCGACGGTAGGTGAGCCGGTGGATGAGCCACGGGTAGCCGTGGTACGCGAAGATGATCGGCTTGTCGGTGGTGAAGATCGTGTTGAACTCGGAGTCGGGCAGCCCGTGCGGATGCTCGGCCTCCGGTTGCAGGCGCATCAGGTCGACCACGTTGACCACCCGGACCCGGAGCTCGGGCAGGTGGTGACGGAGCAGTTCGGCGGCGGCGAGCGTCTCCAGGGTGGGTACGTCACCCGCGCAGGCGAGGACAACGTCCGGTTCGCTGCCGGTGTCGGTGCTGGCCCAGTCCCAGATGCCCAGTCCCCGGCGGCAGTGCATGACCGCGTCCGCCATGCTCAGCCAGGTCGGCGCGCCCTGTTTGCCGGCGATGACCACGTTGATGTAGTGCCGGCTGCGCAGGCAGTGGTCCATCGTGCAGAGCAGCGTGTTGGCGTCCGGCGGCAGATAGACCCGGACGACCTCGGCCTTCTTGTTGACGACGTGGTCGATGAAACCGGGGTCCTGGTGCGAGAAGCCGTTGTGGTCCTGCCGCCAGACGTGGCTGGAGAGCAGGTAGTTCAGCGAGGCGATCGGGCGGCGCCAGGGGATGTCCCGGGTCACCTTCAGCCACTTCGCGTGCTGGTTCAGCATCGAGTCGACGATGTGGATGAAGGCCTCGTAGCTGGTGAAGATGCCGTGCCGGCCGGTCAGCAGGTAACCCTCCAGCCAGCCCTGGCACAGGTGCTCGGAGAGCACCTCCATGACCCGGCCCTGCGGCGCCAGGTGTTCGTCACCGGGCTCGATGGCCCCGAGAAAGACCCGGTCGGTCACCTCGAACGCGGCGGACAGCCCGTTCGACTCGACCTCGTCCGGGCCGAGCAGCCGGAACCGGTCCGGGTTCGCCCGGATCACGTCCCGCACCCAGGGGCCGAGCACCCCGGTCGCGCCGATTACCGGTTCACCGCGCTCGCCGACCGGTACGCCGTACGTCCGGTAGTCGGGGAGTACCAGGTCGCGGAGGAGTTCACCACCGTTGGTGTGCGGGTTGGCGCCCATCCGCCGGTGGCCGCGGGGGACCAGGTCGGCGAGCGCCGGCACCGGGGCGCCGGTCGGGTCGAAGAGTTCCTCCGGCCGGTACGACCGCAGCCAGCGTTCCAGCTCGGCCCGGTGCTGCGGATTCTCCCGCACCTCGGGCAGCGGCACCTGGTGGGAGCGGAAGGTCCCCTCGACCGGTACGCCGTCGACCTCGGCCGGGCCGGTCCAGCCCTTCGGCGTACGGAGCACGATCATCGGCCAGCGGGGGCGTTCCACCCGGCCACCCCGGCGGGCCTGACGTTGGATCTCGGCGATCTCGTCGAGTGCGCGGTCGAGGGTGCCGGCGAGGGCCTGGTGCACCTCCCTCGGCTGGTCACCGGCGACGACGTACGGCTGGTAGCCGTAGCCGTGCAGGATCGACAGCAGGTCGGTCTCGGGGATCCGGGCGTACACCGTCGGGTTTGCGATCTTGAAGCCGTTGAGGTGCAGGATCGGCAGCACCGCGCCGTCGCGGGCGGGGTTGAGGAAGACGTTGGAGAGCCAGCTGCCGGCCAGCGGCCCGGTCTCCGCCTCCCCGTCCCCGACCACACAGGCGACCACCAGGTCGGGGTTGTCGTACGCGGCGCCGTACGCGTGCATCAGCGCGTAGCCGAGCTCGCCGCCCTCGTGGATCGAACCCGGTACGTCCGCCGCCACGTGGCTCGGCACCCCACCCGGGAAGGAGAACTGCCGGAACAGCTCGGCCATCCCGGGCTCGTCCCGGCCCACCGACGGGTACCGCTCGGTGAAGGTCCCCTCCAGCCAGGTGTTCGCGATGATCGCCGGAGCGCCGTGGCCCGGCCCGGTCACCAGCATCATGTCCAGGTCGCGTGCCACGATGGCCCGGTTCAGGTGTACGTACACCAGGTTCAACCCCGGGTCGGTGCCCCAGTGGCCGAGCAGCCGG
This sequence comes from Plantactinospora sp. B5E13, assembly GCF_039871775.1. Classification (NCBI taxonomy): domain Bacteria; kingdom Bacillati; phylum Actinomycetota; class Actinomycetes; order Micromonosporales; family Micromonosporaceae; genus Plantactinospora; species Plantactinospora sp. B5E13. Next base: position 57,796 of record NZ_JBDPLT010000009.1, on the reverse strand, counting down.
GGCTTGACGTGTTCCGGCGCCAGCGGCTCGCGCAGCAGCGGGTTCGCCAGCAGGTAGATCTGCCCGACGCTGAGATAGTTGGCCGCCCGCCAGTACGCGTCGATCCGGTCCAGCTCCCCGTCGCTGAGCCGGACCCGTGGGTCCGTCGACGTCTTCACCATCTGCGCCTCCTGACCCTGCGGGGCCGCCTCGTTGCCTGGATGTGTCCGCCCACCGCGGAACGTGCCCCGTCCACGCCCGGTTCACTCCTGGATGTACAGGCCGTGCGAGCTGCGTACGACGATCACCGGTGCCGGGGAGTGGTAGAGCATCGCCTGACTGACCGCGCCGAGCATGCCCCGCCACGGCTCGTCGCCCCGGGCGCTGACCACCACGATCTCGGCCCGGCGTGCCTCCTTCAGCAGAGCCGACTCCGGAGCACCGGTCCGTACCTCCTGCCGGACCGCGACCGACGGGTACTTGCGCTGCCACGGCGCCACCGACTCGGCCAACTGCTCGGCCGCCTCCGGTGGCACCGCACCGGTCCGGACGTCCGGATCCCAGACCTGCACCACCACCAGTTCGGTGGACCGGCGGGTCGCCGTGTCGAAGGCGAAGTCCAGGGCACACAGTGAGCTGGCGGAGCCGTCGACGCCGACCATCACCGGGCCGGGGGCCGGCAGTTCCTCCCGGACGACCAGCACACTGCATCCGGCCCGGGCGGCGAGCTGCACGGCGGTCGCGTCGGAGTCGGCCGGTACGTCCGGGTTCAGGGTCAGCCCGCCGTCGCCGATGACCAGCAGCGCGGCCGAACCGGACTCGCGGAGCAGGGTGGTGAGCACGGGCCCCTCGATCAGCGCCGTGCTGACCGGTACCTCCGGCCGGGTCCGGGTGGCGACGACGATCGCGTGGTCGAGCAGCTCCTCGGCCGGGCGTCGGGGTTCGGCCGGCATCGGCTCGGCGGGGTCGGCGACCCAGTTGAACGCGTGCACGATCCGCAGCGGCCGGGAGTGCCGGGCGGCCTCCTGGGTGGCGAGCCGGACCGCGGACAGGCTCAGCGGCGAGCCGTCGACCCCGACCACGACGAAGGGCGTCTCGGTCGGATCCTGCACGGCGTCCACCGGATCAGCCCGCCGGTCAGCGGTGTCGTGCCGGGGCGGGGTAACCAGTCACAGGCCGAGGATATCGAGGCGGCTTGCCGGATGTGCCCGGTTTTGGTGGGTGGGCTACCGGGCCCGGTGGGGTACCGGCTCAGCCGGACCGGACCCGCAGCACCGCGACGGTGGCGTTGTCCCGACCACCGGCGGCGAGGGTGTCGGCGAGGATGCCCCGGACCGACTCGCCCGGGCTGCCCGCGGTGCCGAGCCGGTTGGCCAGCCGCTGGTAGTCGAGCTGTTCGGCGACCCCGTCGGTGCAGACGCAGTAGATGTCGCCGGGGCGCAGCGAGACGTGCAGCAGGTCCGGTTCCGGGGCGCTCGGATGGCCGACGTACCGGGTGAGCTGGTAGCGGGCCGCGGCGGCCTCCGCCGAGTCGGCCGGGTACCAGCCGTAGACGGCGCCGAGCCAGGCCGCGGTGTGGTCGACGGTGAGCAGTTCGAGCAGCCCGTCCCGGAGTCGGTAGGCGCGTGAGTCGCCGAGCTGCACGATCCAGGCGTACGCCTCGACCGGCCCGCCCCACTCGCCGTACGTCTCCGGCGCCGCGATCAACCCGGTGAAGGTGCACCCGGTCAACTCGCCCAGTTCGCGGCCGGCGGCCCGGACCCGGGTCTGTGCTTCGGCGACCGCGGCGCGCAGTTCGGCGGGGCCGACGTCGGGGCCTGCCGCCCGTACCGCCGCCACGATCGTCTCCATCGTGGTGTCGCCGGCGACGGTGCTGCCCCGGCCGTCCCCCATCCCGTCGGCCACCGCCACGAACGGCAGTTTCGGGTCGACGTGCAGGACGTCGAAGTTCGCCCGGTAGCGGTGACCGACCCGGGTGCCGGCGGCGACCTCGAGTCGGTGTCCGGCGTGCGGGAAGACGCGGGTGACGTCGCCCTCGACGGGCATCCGATCCGGACCCGGGACAGGGCTTCGGTGCATGGCCGGGAGGTTAGCAAAGTTCGTCGACGGCCTGAGTGGTATGGCCGAAATGTCCGTTAGCCCAACGTGGCCCAGCACGGGGGACCGGGCTGCGAGGATGGGGCGGTGAACCTGCCCGAGGCGCTGCGACAGCACCGTCTGTTGGCGGTCGTCCGGGCCGACGACCCGGACGCGGCGCTGGAGTGCGTCCTGGTCCTCGCCGAGGCCGGAATCCGCCTGGTCGAGGTCTCGATGACCTCGAAGGACGCCGCCGGAGTACTGGTCAGAGCCCGGGCGGCGCTCGGTCCGGACGCCCCGCTCGGTGCCGGCACGGTGCTCACCGAGGCCGACGTGGTGCAGGCGGAGCAGGCCGGCGCGTCGTTCGTGGTCACCCCGGGGGTCGTGCCGGCGGTCGCCGAGTGTGTCCGGCTCGGGCTTCCCGCCCTGGTCGGCGCGCTGACCCCGACCGAGGTGGTCGCGGCCAGCCTGGCCGGGGCGACCGCGGTGAAACTCTTCCCGGCCTCGCTGGGCGGTCCGGCGTACCTGTCGGCGCTGCGGGAGCCCTTCCCGGAGGTGCCGTTCGTACCGTTCGGCGGGGTCGACACCGGCTCCGCACCCGGCTACCTGGCCGCCGGCGCGCTCGCCGTGGGGGTCGGCACCCCGCTGCTCGGCGACGCGCCGCGCGGCGGTGACCTGGCCGGCCTGCGGCTGCGCGCGACCGCCTTCCTGGCCGCGGTCGCCTGACCTCCCGGTCTGCCCCTGCCGACCCCGGGCCGGGCGCGCGACCGGCTCCGGCCGAGGGCTCAGCCGGTCGCGGTACGGCCCGGGGCGGCGCGGACGCCCCGGGGCGGACCGCCCACCATCCGCAGCGCCCCCGTCACGATCCGGGACACCGTCAGTTTCGACCGGTACTGGGAACGGTTCGGCGCGCGGCCGACCTGTGGACGCCGACGGCTCGGGTCCGGCGGTCACGGCGATGCTCGACCAGCTCGCCTGGTGGGGCGGCGTACTGGCCGAGGCGCGACAGCGCAGCCCGTACCAGGACGCCGGCTGAGCGCCGGTCGTCACCTGAGCCGTCTGGCCCGCGACTCCAGGTAGCGCTGCTCGGCGAGGCTGGCGGTGGCCTTCGCGGCGCGCCGGTAGTCCTGGTGGGCCCCGACCGTGTCGCCGATCTTCTCCCGCAGATGCGCCCGCACGGAGAGCAGCCGGTGGAACCCGGCCATCCGCTCGTCGGCGTCCAGCGTGGAGAGCAGGGCCAGCCCGGCCGTCGGACCATCGGTCTCGGCGAGGGCGATCGCCCGGTTCAGGGTGACCACCGGGTTGGGCGCGATCCGTTCCAGGATCAGATAGAGGGCGTGTATCTGCGGCCAGTTGGTCTGCTCGGCCGTGGCCGCGTCGGCGTGCGTGGCGGCGATGGCGGCCTGCAACTGGTACGGCCCCAGCGCCGGGCCGGCCAGCGACGCCTTGACCAGCTCGGTGCCCTCGTCGATCATCTCCCGGTCCCAGGTCGTGCGGTCCTGCTCGTCCAGCGGCACCAGGTCGCCGGCCAACGTCGTCCGTGCCCTCCGGCGGGCGTGGGTGAGCAGCATCAGCGCGAGCAGCCCGGTCACCTCGCCGTCCTCGGGCAGCTGTGAGTGCACCATCCTGGTCAACCGGATGGCCTCCCGGGCCAGGTCGGGACGGTGCAACCGGCCGCCCGAGGACGCGGTGTAGCCCTCGTTGAAGATCAGGTAGAGCACCTGCAGGACTACCCGTAGCCGCTCCTCGCGTTCGGCGCCCTCCGGCAGGCGGAAGGAACTGCCGGCGGACCTGATCCGCTGTTTGGCCCGGCTGATCCGGGCCGCCATGGTCGCCTCCGGCACCAGGAACGCGCGGGCGATCTCGGCGGTGGTCAGACCGCCGACCGCGCGCAGCGTCAGCGCGGTCTGGGAGGCGGCGGTCAGCGTCGGATGACAACAGAGGAAGAGCAGGACAAGCGAGTCGTCGGTATCCGGTACGTCCTCGGGCGTCACCTCGTGGGCCGTTGCCGCCTCCCGTTCCCGGCGTGCGTGGTCACTGCGCATCTCGTCGATGAGCCGCCGGGACGCCACGGTCACCAGCCAGCCGCGCGGGTTGTCCGGCACGCCCTCGGCCGGCCACCGCACCGTGGCGGCGAGGACAGCCTCCTGCACGGCGTCCTCACACCCCTCGAACTGACCGTACCGCCGGACCAGTACGCCGAGGACCTGCGGCGTGAGCTCGCGTAACAGGTCCTCGACCCCTGGTGCCGTCATGCCTCCAACTGTCCGTCGGCGAACATCACCTGCCGCACCTCGACCCCCAGACCCTCGATCGTGGTGTCCGGAATCTGCGCCGCCAGCTCGATCGCCCGCTCCCGGCTCTCGCAGTCGACCAGGTAGAAACCGCCCAGGAACTCCTTGAACTCCAGGAACGGTCCGTCGGTCACCACCGGCTGGCCGTTGCGGACCGACACCACGGCGGCCTGCGACGGGTCGACCAGTGCCTGGGTGGTGATCAACTCGCCGGACGCCTTCAGTGCCTCGAGGAACCTGCCGTGGCCGGCGCCGATCGCCGCCTTCTCCTCTTCGGTCAGCGCGTCCAGCACCGCCGGGTTGATGTACATGCTGATCAGGAACTGCATCCTGGGCTCCTCGTCGTCAGCGGCCCCACCGGGCCGTTCCACCCGTTGGTCGGAGCCGCCGCCGCAGTCTTGACATCCCGTCCTCGACATCTTCCGTCCGAACTCTGGCACAGGTTCCGGCTGCTTTTCTCCGTACCGGTGTCAAGAAGCTCTCGACCGCTCCGACCAGCAACGGAACCTCGAGAGAACAGGAATTTGGGATATGCGGGTCAACCGGGCATGGCTGGGACTGGTCGTCCTCCTGATGCCGACACTGCTCGTCGCGATGGACATGACAGCGCTGCTCCTCGCGCTCCCACAGCTGAGCGCCGACCTCGGTGCCAGCAGCGTCCAGCAGCTGTGGATCAGTGACGGTTACGGATTCATGGTGGCCGGGCTGGTCATCACCATGGGTACGCTCGGTGACCGGATCGGTCGCCGACGGCTACTGATGATCGGCGGAGCGGCGTTCCTCGTCCTGTCGGTCGCCGCCGCCTTCGCGGTCAGCCCGCTGATGCTGATCATCACGCGGTTGCTGTTGGGGGTCGCCGGTGCCACCCTGGCGCCGTCCACGCTCGCCCTGATCACCAACATGTTTCCGGACGGACGGCAGCGCGGGCGGGCTGTCGCGATCTGGGCGACCTGCCAGTTCACCGGCGGTGCGCTCGGACCCGTTTTCTCCGGGCTGCTGCTCGCGCACTTCTGGTGGGGGTCGGTGTTCCTGGTGGCCGTACCGGCGATGGCGCTGCTGCTACTCGCCGGACCGGTCCTGCTACCCGAATTCCGCAGCGACCGGGCCGGTCGACTGGACCTGGCCAGCGTCGGGCTGTCCCTCGTGGCGGTGCTTCTGATCGTCTACGGCATCAAGCAGCTGGTGGTCGAGAAGGCGTCGACCGGCCCGGCCGTGGCCCTGGTCGTCGGCGCGGTCGTCGGGCTGCTGTTCGTACGTCGGCAGTTGCGGCTGACGACACCGCTGCTGGACCTGCGGCTGCTCCGCAACCGCCCGTTCGCCGCGGTCCTCGTCGCGTTGCTCCTCGCCGGCATCGCGATGGCGGGCACCGGTCTGATCGTGACCCAGTATCTGCAGGGCGTACTCGGCTTCTCGCCGTTCGCGGCCGCGGTGCTGTTCGCGCCGATGGGCCTGGCATCGGCGGCCGGTACCCTGGCCGCGCCGGTGCTGACCAGGTGGACGAGTCAGCCGGCCGCGATCGCCGGTGGCCTGACCGGATCGGCCTTGGGCGGTCTGCTGCTGGTCGGGGTCGACGGTGCGGGAGCTCTGCCGATGGTGATGATCGGCATCACAGTCCTGGCGCTGGGCACCGGCCCGCTGTTCGCGCTCGGCACCGGACTGGTCGTCGGATCCGTACCGCCGGAGCGGGCCGGCTCGGCGGCCTCGATGTCGGAGACCGGCAACTACCTCGGTGGCTCGCTCGGCTTCGCGTTGATCGGTGTGCTGGCCGCGGCCGTCTACCGGAGCCGGATGGGTGGCGCGTCCGGGTCACTCGCCGACGCGGTCGAGGTGGGTCGGCAGCTTCCCGCCGGCCAGGGCGCGGCGCTGCTGCACGGCGCGCGGGAGGCGTTCACCACCAGCCTGCACGTCACCGGCGTTGTCGTCGCGGTCGTCTTCGCCGGGGCGGCCGTCCTGATCCTGGCCATGCGCCCGCCGACCCGCACCACCCCGGCCGCACGCCATCCCGGGCCCAGGGCGGCCGACCGACAGACGGCGCGGTGAGCGGGCACCGGGCACCCTGTGCGCGCCGAGGACGACCGTGGGCGGTCGACGGACGCGTCCGGTCGGCTTCCCGCCGGTCGGCTCCTCGTCGGTGGCGGATGCCGATCCCCAGGTGGCCCCGGTGGGCCGAGGGAACTCATCTCGCGGTGTGACTCCGCTTGACCTTGACACGGTGGCAAGGTTTTCACTGCATCAAGGAGGTGATCCCGATGATCATGTCGAAAGACCAGGTGGACGCGAGGCGGGCTCTCCAGGGCCTGGAGGCGGGCAACCCGTCGGTACGGCTGCGAGCCGCACTGGCGCTCGGCACGACCCCCGCCCCGGAGTTCGTCGACACGCTCGTCGAACGATGCGCGGTCGAACCCGAGTTCCACGTACGCGAAATCCTCACCTGGGCGCTCACCCGCCACCCGGCCGCACTGACGGTCCCGAAGCTCGTCGGGGAGCTCCGCTCCGGGAGTGCGCTGGCACGGAGCCAGGCGTTGCACACACTGTCCAAGATCGGAGATCGGCAGGCCTGGCCGGCGATCACCCGGGAGTTGCTGACCGATCCCGACGACGAGGTGGCGCGCAGCGCCTGGCGCGCCGCGGTGGTACTCGTGCCCGAAGCGGAGAAACCCGACCTGGTCGGGGTGTTGGTGACACAGCTCGGGCGCGGCGAGCGTGAGACGCGGTTGAGCCTCAGCCGGGCGCTGATCGCGCTCGGTGAAGTGATCATGCCGGCCCTGACCACCGCGACGACAGACCCCGACCCTCGGGTCCGGGAGCATGCGATCGTCACGGACCGGCTGTGGCACGACCCGGAGGCCGGATTCGAGTTCGCGGTCGAGGAGGCGAAACGCGTCGTGGCCCTCGGCCCGGCCAACCGGGAGGTGGGATGAGCGGTGTTGATCGGTGACGTGGCCCGGCGGTCCGGAGTCAGCGCCCGCATGCTCAGGCACTACGAGTCGCTCGGCCTGCTGCGGCCGACGGGCCGTACCGGCACCGGCTATCGGGAGTACTCCAGCGAGGACGTCCGGCGGATCTTCCATATCGAGAGCCTCCGGTCGTTGGGGCTCTCGCTGCGTGACGTCGGACGCGCGCTCGACGATCCCGGCTTCACCCCCGCCGGACTCGTCGACGACCTCATCCGGCGGACCCGGGAACGCATCGCGAAGGAGACGGAGTTGCTCACCCGACTCCGCCGGATCGGCGCCGCGGAACCCGCCGACTGGGAGGACGTCCTCCACGTCGTCGCCCTCCTCCAGGCACTGGGGTCGGAGAGCGCCGGGAAACGCCAGCGTGCGGCCCTGTCCTCGACCGAAGAGGTGCCGGTGCCGGTGGAGGCACTGGTCGAGGCGGTGCTGAGCGAGACGGATCCGAACGTCGCCGGAGCCCTTCGGTGGGCGTTGACGCGCTCGGGCGACGCCGGACTGGCGCCGCTGGCGGAGGGCCTCGGCTCGTCGGTGCCCGAGGTGCGGCAACGGGCCGTCCAGGCGATCGCCGAGATGCCGGGTGCGGCCGCGACCGCACTGCTGCAGGACGCCCTCGCGAACTCCGACACCGTGGTCCGCCGGCACGCGGCGCTGGCGCTCGGGGCACGAGGCGGAGCCGACGCGGTTCCGACGCTCGTCGACATGATCGTCGAGGAGGTGAACGACGTCGACGCGGCCGACACGCTGGGCGCGTTGGCGAGTGATCCGGAGTTGGCGGAGCAGATCGCGGCGAGGATCGTCGAGTGCCTCGCCGACGACGGCGCCGGTCAGGCGTCCGCACGCCGACGGCGGCTCACCCAGGCGCTCGCGGAGATCCCGGGAGACATGGCCGCCCGTGCCCTCGTGGCGCTGTCGCTGGACCGGGACCGCGGCGTCGCGCTCACCGCGACGTACATTCTCCAGCTACGCGACGCACGGTAACGGTCACCGCCGGGCGGTGAGCGACTGTTGCCGTGGCCTCGGCGGCACCCCTACCTGCCCGCCGCGAACGGCGCCGGCCTGTATCGATCCGCGCGGTCCAACCCGCGGCCGAGGACGTGACGGCGGTCAACGGGCCGCACGGGCTTGAGCGCTGTGGGTGCTCCGCGAAGGTGATCCGGGGCCGCGCCCACCTCGGCGGTGCCCCGGACCGACGGCGGTGTCACGGGTGAGCACGCCACGTGCAGGTACGCGTCCCCGCCTTCGGGTAGAGACCGGCGAGAAAGACCGCGTGGAAGTCGACGGGTTGGCCTCGGCACAGGTATCCCCGGTCGAGGGCCCGCCCCTCCTCCAACTCGGCGATCGCGGCGTCCAGCTCGCCCTGGCGTACCCGAAGCCGGGCCCGGCCCTGGAAGTACGCGGCGACCGCGAGGGAGTCGAAGCCGGCCCGCTCCGCGTCGACGCGCATCCGCTCCAGCAGTTCGTCGTGCTCCGTGACTCGGCGGGTGGTATCCCTCGGCCAAAACGCCGCCTCGCGACGGTGCCCCGGTCGCGGCCGCTCAGTCGACGCAGAACTCGTTGCCCTCGACGTCCTGCATCACCAGGCACGACTCGTTGTACTCGTCGGCGCGCAGCAGGTACAGGCGTGTCGCGCCGAGCGCGACCAGTCGGGCGCATTCGGCCTCGAGCGCGGCGACGCGCTCCTCACCCACGAGCCCGGTGCCGACCCGCACGTCGAGGTGCACCCGGTTCTTGGCGACCTTGCCTTCGGGTACGCGCTGGAAGTACAGCCGCGGGCCGGCACCCGTGGGATCCATGCAGGCGAACCCTGCACCCTGCCGCTCGGGCGGCAGCGTGCGCTCGTAATCGTCCCAGGCGGCGAATCCCTCCGGTGGCGACGGTACGACGTACCCCAACACCTCGCACCAGAAGCGCGCGACGCGCTCGGGTTCCGCGCAGTCGAAGGTGACCTGGACCTGCCTGACCGATGCCATCGGCCGATCATAGAGGCAAGATCTTCGTCGTTGCCATGAGCTGCAAGGGGTTGTTGCCACCGTACCGGATAGGGCGAAAGCGGTGCGGCTGTGGGTTCTCGGCAAAGGTGATCCGGGGCGGCCAACCGACCGGCAGCGGATCAGATCCGGTGAGAAGCCCCAGGCCGTCGTCTTCCCACCTATGAGGTCGTTCTGACCCTTCGGCCGCGGATTGCTTCTCGTGAACTTACCCCTGCGGCTCCGGCAGTTGCGGGTGATAGGGCGCGGCTATGTGTGGGGCGGGGTGGCTGTGTTCTCGGCGGGTGCCTGGTCGAACTCGTCGCGGTTGCGGAGGATGTCGCTCTGGTGACTACGGACCCAGTACACGAGTCCGTCCACGGCATCGCTCAGTGAGCGGCCGAGCGGCGTCAGGGCATATTCAACCCTCGGGGGTACTTCCGGGTATGCGGTCCTGGTTACCAGCCCGTCCCGGGTGAGGGCGCGCAACGTCTGGCTGAGCATCCGCTGGGAGATGCCGGCGACCTGCTCGTGCAGCGCGGTAAAGCGCAGCGGGCCGGACGCCAGGACCGTGATGGTCAGCAGCGTCCACTTGTCGCCCACCCGCGCCAGCACGTCGCGGACGAGCTCGATCGTCTGGACGCAGTCCGGCGCGACCCCGCGCTGCGCGAGTTCGGTGCCACGGAAGCTTGTCACGGCTCTCTGTTCCTCATGCGTCAGTAGCTGACTTCAAAGTGCGTATGGGAGAGCCGGACTAAAACCGGCGGGCGCACGTTTCTTACTGATCGTAACTGACGTGCGGCCACCCCTTCGTGGCCGTGACAGCGGGAGGACGGCATGGTCCGGCACGACACCTTCACGATCTCGCGGCACCTCGACGTGCCGCCCGGCGAGGTCTTCACCGCGTTCGCCGACACCGCGATCAGGCGGCGGTGGTTCCGGCTTCCCGGCAGCGAAGCTTCCTACGCGCACGACTTCCGGGTGAGCGGAGGCGAGACGGCGCGCAGCACCTACACCGGGCTGGACACCGCGCCCGAACGGCTGGAGTACCGGTCGCGGTACATCGACATCACGGGCACCCGCCGGATCGTCTACGGCTACGAGGCCGTCGTCGACGGCGAACTGCGATGGACCTCGCTGGTCACCGTTCGGCTCGACGCCGAAACGGACGGAACCCGCCTGGAATGGACCGAACAGGTGACGTTTCTCCGGTACGAGGGCGACGGCAGTGTGGACCTGGCGCACCTGCGCGGCGCAAGCGTGCTGCGGCTGAACGGCCTCGACGCGGCGCTGCAATCCGGACGTCGGCGTCTGCAACGGCAGTGAAAGTCGTGTCGGATGGAGCCGATTAATTTGCGCAGCAGGACGTTTCCGACCATCAGTAACCATCGGATCAGCAGGAACGGACCAGGCATGACGAACATCGGGATCATCCTCGGCAGTACCCGCCCCGGCCGGGTCGGTCACCAGGTGGCCGAGTGGGTAGCCGAGCAGGGCGGCCAGCACGACGGCATCGACGTCGAGGTGGTGGACATCGAGGACTACGGTCTGCCGGTCTTCGACGAACCACAGTCACCGCTACTCGGCTCCTACGCCCACGCCCACACAAGGAAGTGGAGCAACAAGATCGCCGAGTTCGACGGATACGTCTTCGTCACCCCGGAGTACAACCGATCGATCCCTGCGGCGTTGAAGAACGCCATCGACTACCTCTACGGCGAGTGGAACAACAAGGCGGCGGCCTTCGTCTCCTACGGCAGCAACGTCGGCGGCGCCCGCGCGGTGGAACACCTGCGCCTCATCACGGCAGGTCTCCAGCTAGCCGGCGTACGCACTCAGGTCAGCCTGTCACTCGCCACCGACTTCGCGGCGTTCACCACGTTCACCCCCGGCGACCGCCACAACACCATGCTCCGCCAACTCTTCGCCGAGGTGACCGCCTGGGCCGAGGCGCTCGCACCACTGCGCCGACCCTGACCACACTCAGACCGCTCGCGATGACAGTCAGGCCACCGCCCAGGCGATGGCCTGACCCGTCGCGACGGCGTCCGCAAACGGATCCAGATGCTTGATAGGCCGAGAGAATCACGACGCCCTGATCTGCCGCGGTGAGCGCGCACCCAGCCTGCGTGGCCTTCATTACTCAGTGTTACGTCCGTGGTGGCTCAACCCGGGCCTGACCTACCCATCAGTTCTGGAGATGGCGTACCGATCTCGGGACTTCAGCCTGTACCCCGACAAGCGACGACCCGGACGGCGGCACGCAGCCGGGTTCGGATCAAGTTCCGTGAGAACGGATCAGGTAGGGATCAGATCCAGTGAGAATGGATCACCCTCGGTGAGAACCCACAGCGGCTGTGGGTTCTCACCGAGGGTGATCCGGGGTGGCCAGCCGACCAGCAGCGGATCAACTTCGGTGAGAAGCACCAGAGTGTCTTCTTCTCACCGAACCTGAACTCTTGTTGCCGGAGGAGACCAAGCCGGCCCACCAGGACGCCGCGACGCGCCCGACCGGGCACGCAGCATCAGCCCGGATCGGTCCTCAGTCCGCCGTGGCGAGCGAGGGTTCGGAGAGCGCTCGTTTCAGGAGCACATCAACTGGGCGGCGGCGGTGACGCTCGGCGGACGTGGCCGCACCCAACTTGTGGCGACCGCGTCCCGGACCGGCCGGGTCACGCTGTGGCGGTCTGGAACAGTGCAACTGTCGACCTGAGGTGGGCAGCCAGCTCCGCCGGGCCGTTGACCTCGAACGGCAGCCCGATCGATGCCAGCCGGAGCGCATGCCATTCGCCGGTGTCCGGCGGCGCGAGCCACCGGCAGGTACCGTCCGGCTGGTCGGTCAGGGTACCGGGTGGCGGCCCGCCGAGGCGGTCCACCACGTGGGCAGCGGGTGCGTGGATCACCACGTCGGCCGGGTAGGTCGGGGCCATCTGCATTGCCCGGCTGGCGACGAAGGCGGCGACGTCCCCGCCGGGTACCTCCCTCGAAACCGCCCGAGCACCGGTCGCGGCGACCTGCGTAACCCGGTCCAGCCGAAAGGTCCGCCAATCGGCGCGATCGAGGTCAAAAGCGAGCAGGTACCAGCGTCTCCCGGCCGCCACCAGGGCGCGCGGCTCGACGTGCCGGCCCTCGTCGCGGTAACGGAACCGCAGCCTCTCGTGGTTGGCGATCGCCGCGGCGGTGACGATCAGCGCGTCGGGGTTCACCGGATCCGTGGCCAGGGAGAACGGGTGGGTCACGGTGGAGGAGGTCAGTGTGTCGACTCGGTGGCGCAGCCGGGCCGGCAGAACCTGGAGCAGCTTGCCCAGCGCCCGTACCGCCGCTTCGTCTGCCCCGGCCACCGCCTGCGTCGCCGCCGTGCGCAGCCCGATGGCCACGGCGACCGCCTCGTCGTCTTCCAGTAGCAGCGGCGGCATCGCCGCGCCGGCTGTCAGCCGGTACCCGCCCAGCCCGCCCTGCTCGGCGTGCACCGGGTAGCCCAGCTCACGCAGCCGGTCGATGTCGCGCCGCACGGTCCGGCCGGAGACCCCGAGCCGCTGCGCCAGCTCGCTTCCCGGCCACAGCCGAGGGGTCTGCAACAGCGACAGCAGGGACAGCAATCGGGCGCGCGCGTCGGGCATGCTGCCATTGTGCCGCGCAACTAGGACCGGAACTGACCTATATGAGACCTACCGTGAGGGGCGCAAGTCCGCTACGACACGAGGGAGATCTCATGAGCAGCACCCCACCCGCCGGGTACACGACCGTCGCGCCGTGGATCGTCACGCCGGACACCGGGCAGTTACTGGACTTCATCACCGCCGTGTTCGACGGGGTCGAGATGGGGCGCGTACCGCTGGAGGACGGGACGATCGGCCACGCCGAGATCCGCGTCGGCGACACCGTACTGCTCGCTTTCGACCGGCTAGCGGACTGGCCGGCCATGCCGTCGCTACTGCGGGTCTTCGTCGCCGATGCCGACAAAACGATCGAACGCGCGGCCGCCGCCGGAGCCCGAGTGGTCACCAAACCGGCCACCCAGGCCTTCGGGCAGCGGGGCGGTCGGGTACGTGACCCGTTCGGCAACATCTGGTGGATCAGCGCGATGGTCGAGGACGTCGCACCCGAGGAAGGAATGCGACGGCTCGCCGAACCGCAGTACGCCGAAGCGATGCGCGACGCCCAGGAGACCCTGGACCTGGAACTGAGCGGGCGTACCGACAGCATCGTCAGCCGCCTGCCGGTCGACTGAGCCCGGTGATGGTCCAAAACGCCGTATCGCAGAAGCTTTCGGTGCCCAATCCTTCCGGCGGCCCGCGACCGGCAGATCAAGTTCCGTGAGAACCGATCAGGTACGGATCAACTTCCTTGAGAAGCGATCAGCTTCCCTGAGAACCCACAGCGGCCGAAAGTCCGGAGCCGTGGCCGGTGTCAACCGGGGTTGACAACGCCCATGCTGTCAACCATAGTTGACAGCATGAGTCAGGCAACGGATCTGGCGGCGGCGGCCGGCAGCACCGACCCTCGGGTCGGGCTGCGAGCCGTGGTGGCCCTGCGCCGGCTGTTGGAACGACTGGAGGTCATCCAGGTCGACAACGCCCGGCGGCAGGGCTGGTCCTGGCAGGAGATCGCCGACGCGCTGGAAGTCAGCAGGCAGGGAGTCCACAAGAAGCACGCCGGTCGATCGGCGACGCGCAGCCTGGGAGGATCATGATGTTCGAGCGGTTCACGACGTCGGCCCGCGAGGTGGTCCGGAGTGCCGTGACCGAGCGTGACCGGCTGGGGCACCGACTCGTCGGCACCGAGCACCTGCTGCTCGCCCTCCTTGACGAGGAGATCAGTTCGGTGGCTCCGGTGCTGCGGCAGGCCGGCCTCGACGCGGACCGGGTCCGCGCCGATCTCGAGCGGCGGGCCTACGGGATGGCCGACCTCGACGAGCGGGACGCCGAGGCGCTGCGGGCGATCGGGATCGACCTGGACGCGGTCCGATCCAAGATCGAGGAGTCGTTCGGCCTGGGGGCGCTCGAACCGCCCCCGTCGAAGCGACGACGTTGGCCGTTCGGCGGCGTCGAGCTTTCCAGCCCCTTCTCCGCCCGGGCGAAGAAGACCCTCGAACTGGCCCTCCGGGAGGCGATCCACCTGCGGCACCGGTGGATCGGTGCCGAACACGTCCTGCTCGGAGTGCTGCGGGAGGGCAACGGCCTCGGAGCGCTCATCCTCACCGAGGCCGGCCTCGACCTCGATGAGCTGCGCCGACGTACCCTCAACAGCCTCAGTCAGGCGGCCTGAGGCGTACCGCCGGGTCCGGGGCGCGTGGCGGTGCCCCGGACCGCAGCGGCGTCCCGGCCACCCCGCCAGCGCTGCGACACGCCGGGCGCCACACCGAGGGCGGGGAGCGAAACACGTCACGTCCGCCCGGGTCGCTCCGGATGGCCGGCTGCTGCACACTGGCGGCCGTGAAGGGACGAGGCACACGCGCACGTGGTACGACCGGGCCGAGGTCGGCCGTGGTGGTGAACCCGGTGAAACAGGCCGACCTCGACGGGCTGCGCCGGACCGTCACCGAGACGTTGACCGCGGCCGGCTGGCCGGAGCCGGCCTGGTTCACCACCACCGTCGAGGACCCCGGCCGGGGACAGACCCGACAGGCCATCGAGGACGGCGCCGAGGTGGTGTTCGTCTGCGGCGGTGACGGCACCGTCATGTCCTGCGTCGGTGCCCTGGTCGACACCGACGTGACGCTGGCCATCCTGCCGTCCGGGACCGGCAACCTGCTCGCCGCCAACCTCGGGCTCTCCAACGACCTCGCGGCCGGCCTCGAGGTGGCGATCGAACAGGGGCGCCGCCGGATCGACGTCGGCGAGTGCGAGGACGGCTTCTTCACGGTGATGGCCGGAATGGGATTCGACGCGCAGATGCTCGCGGCCACCTCCGAGACGACAAAGGCGCGGGTCGGTTGGCCCGCGTACGTTGTCGGCGGCCTCCGCCACCTGCGGGACCGGCCGATGCGGGTCTCGATCCGGATCGACGACGGGCCGCCGCTGCGGCGCCGGGCCCGTACCGTCCTGGTGGCCAACGTCGGGCGACTGCAGGGTGGCGTACGACTCTTCGCCGACGCCGAACCGGACGACGGTCATCTCGACATCGCGGTGCTCACTCCTCGGACGGTCCAGCACTGGTTGTCGCTCGGCTGGGCCGTGCTGCGCCGCCGCGACCGGGTACCCCGAATGGAGGTGCTGCGCGGTCGGCGGGTCACCATCACCAGCAACCGTGCCCAGCCCCGCGAGTTGGACGGTGACCTCATCTCCCCGGGGCGGTCGTTGAGCGCCGTCGTCCGCCCGGGCGCGCTCTGGCTCTGTGTGCCGCAGCCGGCGACGGCGCCGGACCTGTCCGAGGACGCCGACGCGGCGGCGGAACGCGGCGAGCGCCGCGTCGAACGGTCGGCAGGGTGAGGGGCGAGGAGTGAGCGGGTTGTGCGAGCCCCGCAGCCCGCACGGACGGTGGGCAGGGTGAGGGGCGAGGAGTGAGCGGGTTGTGCGAGCCCCGCAGCCCGTACGGACGGTCGGCAGGGTGAAGGTGAGGTCGTGAGCAGCACCAGGATGGTTCCGGAGACCCGGGTCATGGCGGACGACGAACTCTCCGCCGACGACGCCTGGCACACCCTGCGCCGGTACGGCGGCTGGCACCTGCTGCGGGACGCGTTCATCCGGTTCCGGTACGGCGACGCGTTCAGCCACTCCCGGGCCCTCGCGCTCCAGCTCTGCCTGGCGGTGGTGCCGTTCCTGATCGCGATGGCCGGTCTGATCAGCGACCTCGGCGTACAGGAGGGTGGTCTGGTGGTCGCCGACACGGTCGTCGCGCTGACCCCGGGGGCGAGTGACGAGGTGGTCAAGGAGCTTCTCGTCGACTCGGACCGGACCGAGGACGCGGGCGAACTGGCGCTGGTCCTGGGTCTGCTCACCGGCATGGTCGCGTTGACCACCACGATGGCGCAGGTGGAGCGGGGCGCCAACCGGATCTACGGGGTGGAGCGGGACCGGCCGGCGCTGTGGAAGTACGTCCGAGCCGCGATCCTGGCGATCTGTGCCGGGGCGCCGGCGCTGCTCGGCTTTTTCATCCTGGTCGCCGGGGGCGCACTCGCCGACTCCGTCCGCCGGCACTACGGCTGGTGGGGGTCGGGCTTCGACCTGGCCTGGGACATCGTACGTTGGCCGTTGAGCCTCGGACTGACCGTGATCGCGGTCGCCGTCCTGTTCCGCCACGCTCCTCGGCGTCGTCAACCGGGGCTGTCGTGGCTGCTCTTCGGCGCCGGCCTCAGTACGGCACTGTGGTGGCTGGCCAGTCTGCTGTTGGCCGGGTACGTCAGCTACAGCGACGCGTTCGGCGCCACCTACGGCGCGTTGGCTGGCATGATGGCGCTGCTGCTCTGGGCGAACCTGACCGGCATCGCGCTCTTCGGTGGTCTCGCCTTCGCCGCCCAGTTGGAGGCGTTGCGGCTCGGCGACCACGAGCCGGCCGAGCCGGACCGCTGGAAGCCGCCGCCACACCCGGATTCCGATCCGGACGTGGTGGGCGGGGCCGGCGCCAGCGTACCGACGCCGCGACGCGGCACGGCCGACGCCGCGTAGCTCCCCGGCCCGCGTCCCTTCCGGTCGGCCGTTCCCGGTTGGCCGTCCCCGACCCGCCGTCCCCGGCCGTGGTCCGGCCGGCCGGACCACGGGGGTGTACCCGGGCAGCCGCGCGGGTACCGGGCAGGCCAGGCGCGGGAAGGGAGCGGGTGTGGCCACGGTCGGCGAGGTGCTACGACGTCCGTTCGGACATTTCGCGGAGCGGAGCCTGGCCGGCTTCGCGTTGGTGGTCGGCGCCGGTACGGGCTTCGGCATTCTTCTGCTGCTGGTCCGATTCCACTGGGATCCACTGCAGCAGGCCGACCACCAGAGCGCGGACTGGTTCAACCAACTGGTCTCCCGGCACGACGGACTGGTCACCGTGATCAGCGCGGTCAGCGCGCTCGGCGGCCGGCCGATCATGCTCTGGCTGGTCACCATCGCCGTGGTCGGCCTGCTCATCCGCCGGCAGGGACGGCTCGCCTGCTACCTGATCGTGACCGGGGTCGGGGCACTGCTGCTCGACCCGTCGGTCAAGGAGCTCGTCGGCCGGCTACGACCGGTGGTGGACGTACCGGTCGCCTCGGCGCCGGGTAACAGTTTCCCGAGCGGTCACGCACTCGGTTCGATGGTCGCCTACGGGGCGCTGTTGCTGGTTTTCCTGCCGGCGATGGCGCCGCGCTGGCGTCGGGCGGCGACCGGCCTGGTCGCCGCCGTGGTGGTGCTGGTCGGGGTGACCCGGGTCGCGCTCGGGGTGCACTACGTCTCCGACGTCCTGGCCGGTTGGCTACTCGGTCTGGCCTGGCTCGGCGTCACCGCGTACGCCTTCCGACTGTGGCGCCGCGAGCGGGGTCGTCCGGTACGGCCGCTGGAGGAGGGGTTGGAGCCGGAGGCCGGCCGCGAGGTCGCGCCACCGGCGGAGGAGCGGGTACTGCCGCATCCGCGGGCCGCCGTCGCCGAGTTGATCACCGGCTGGGTGCTGGTCTTCGGCGCCCTGTACGCCTTCGGCGTCCTGGTCAGCTACCACCTCGACGGCACCTTCGTCGACACCCTGGACCGGGCAGTGCCGGAGTGGTTCGCCGCACACCGCACCGAGCGACTCGACGACGTCAGCCACTGGTGGAGCAAGGCCGGCGACACCCACGCGATCCTGCTCGTCTCACTGGTCTTCTGCCCGCTCGCCCTGGCCTTCTGGCGGCGGTGGCGACCGGTGCTGTTCCTCGCGCTCACCATGTTCGGTGAACTGGGCCTGTTCCTCGCCACCGCCCGGGCGGTCGACCGGCCCCGTCCCGAGGTGCCGCACCTGGACGGTCCGCTGCCGACCGCTGCCTTCCCGTCGGGGCACATCGCGGCCACCATGTGCCTCTGGGTGGCGATCGCGGTACTGGTCATGCCGCGTACCGACCGGTGGTGGCGGTGGCTGACCGTGCTCGCCGCCGTGGTCATGCCGCTCGGCGTGGCCACCTCCCGGATGTACCGGGGCATGCACCATCCGAGTGACTTCGCCGGTGCACTGCTGCTCACCGCGCTCTGGATCGGCGTGCTCTGGTTTGTGCTCCGGCCGAACGAGGAACTTCGCACCGGGGCACCCGACGGTGCCGGGACGGCCGACGACCGAGCGGAAGCGGTGACGCCCGAGGCGGAGCGGGCGGCGTCCGGGCCGGGGTCGACGGCACCGACGGGTCCGGTGTCGGTGCCGTCCGGGTCCAGCCCGGCCGGGCCGGACAAGTTCGACGACGAACTGGCCAAGGCGTCGCGCCCCGGCTGAGGGCGCCCCGCCCCGCCCCGGCCGGGGCGCGGCAACGGCGGCTGAGACACGGTGCGCCGCGCCGGATGCGCAGGCAGGGGACGGAGGGCGGCCGGGATGCGGGTCATGACGTACAACATCAGGAACGGCGGCCGGGACGGCGCCGAACCGGGCCGGCTCGACCGGGTGCTCCAGGTGATCGGGGAGCAGCGGCCGGACGTACTCGCCCTGCAGGAACTCGGCGAGCGGCGGGGCGGCCGCCGCCGGTTCGCCGCTGTCGCGGACCGGCTGGCAATGCGGCCCTACCTCGCTCGGGCGTGGTTCGGGCAACCGGTCGCGGTACTGGTCCGGCCGCCGGGGGAGGCCGTCTCGGTGGCACCGGTCCGTCGGCCCTTCCACCACGCGGTCCAGCGGGTGGTGCTCCGGACCGACCGTGGCCCGCTCACCGTGGTCAGTGCGCACCTGCAGCCGTACACCGGGCGGCGCCGGCTGCGCGAGGCGGGCTGGCTGATCGGGGCGACCCGCCGGGGTGGGCCGGACCGGATGATCCTGCTGATGGGCGACCTCAACTCACTCGACCCGTGGACCGGGCACACCGAGCGGCTGGCCCGCCTGGCGCCCCGATACCGGGCCCGGCACCTCATGCCGGACGGCGCGACCGTGGACACCCGGGCCGTGGCTGCCCTGGACCGGGCCGGTTTTGTCGACCTGGCCCGGCGGTCCGGCCAGGCGCCGGGGGAGACCGTGCCGACCAGTGGGTGCGGCGGCGCCGAGTTCTCCGGCATGCGGCTGGACTACCTGCTGGCGACGCCGGCACTCGCCCGGCTGGCCGGCCCGGTCCGGGTGGTTACCGGCGGCGCGGCGGAGTCCGCCTCGGACCATTATCCGCTGGTCGCCGACCTGGACCTGCGACTGTGCTGAACGAACGCGACCGGTCGGTCCGTACCGCTCAACCCCCCAGGCCGATGTCCCGGGCCAGCAGCGCGGCCTGCACGCGGTCCGCGACCCCGAGCTTCGCGAAGATGCCGGAGAGCTGGTTACGGATTGTCTTCTCGCTCAGGCCGAAGTGCCGGGCGATCCGGGCGTTGGTGTCACCGAGTGCGAGACGCCCGAGGATGTCCCGTTCCCGGGCGGTGAGCTGGTTGAACGGGGCCGGCAGCTCGGCCGGGGCGCGATTGAGCGAGGCGAGCACCGATGGCCCGATCCCCGGTCCCAGTACGACGCCACCCTGCGCCACCGTGCGGAGCGCGTCGATGACCGCGTCCGGGTCGGTGTCCTTGAGCAGATATCCGCGCGCACCCGCGCGCAGCGCCCGGACCACGATCTCCTCGTCGTTGGCCATGGTCAGCATCAGCACCTTGGCCTCCGGACAGGAGAGCAGGATCCGGCCGGTCGCGTCCACCCCGTCCCCGTCCGGCAACGTGACGTCCATCGCGATCACCTCGACCCGCTCGCTGACCGCGAGAGCGACAGCCTCGGCGACGGTCGCCGCCTCGAAGACCTCGCCCACCCACGACTCGCCCTCGAGCATGGTTCGCAGGCCGCGACGTACCACCGGGTGGTCGTCGACGATGAGGATCCGTCCACCGTGCACCATGCCTGTCGCCCGCCTCCGCACACCGCAGTGTCGTGGGGCGATGTCGCCGACCGGCATGCCGAGCCCGCGACGCCGGCCTCGGCCATCGCGGGTTCAGCGTAGCGGTCTACCGGATGCGGTCACCCCCACCATCCGGTGTCGGGATGCCGGCGCCGTCCAACCGTCCCCCGGGCCCGGTGTCCACCTCCCCCGTCCGGGGGCTGGGCAGGCCGGACTCCGGGTCGGTAGGCGGCGACGACTGCCCACTCCGGTGTACCGCGCCGGCCTGGTGACCGTCCGCAACGGACGGCTGACCAGCGTCCACCGGGTCAGACCCGACGCGACGTTCGCCGGGTGGGCGGACGGTCGTCGGATCCGTCCCGGGGGGCCACTCGGCCGTCGGGTGCTCCTCCGGACGCCGTCCCTCGACGTGCCCGCCGGGCCAGGATTCGTCTTTTGATCGGCTGCTTTCCGCGGCCCGGCTCGGTCCGGTCGCCGGGCCGTGGCGGGTTGCCGGCCTGGTTTCCGATGCCAGGCTGTTCTCCGCCGGCTGGAACGGCAGCCGTACCCGGATCGAGGTGCCGTGCGGCGCGGCGTCAGTGATCTCGAATTCGCCACCGAGTTCGGTCGCCCGTTCCCGCATCGAGTCCAGACCCACCCCGCCGGGCCGGCGCGGTCCCAGCCCGACCCCGTCGTCCACGATTTCCAGGCCGAGCCCCCGGTCCAGACGTACGGTGACCCGACAGGTGCTGGCCTGGGAGTGGCGGGTGACGTTGGTGAGCGCCTCCGCCACGATCCGGTACGCCGCCACCTCGATCGCCGCCGGTAGCCCCTGGAGGTCGTCGTCGACCTGCAACCGCACCGACAACGTGCCGCTGTCGAACCGGGCGCACTCGTTGCGCAGCGCCGCCGCGAGACCACGGTCCAACGCCGGTGGTCGTAGCTGGTTGACCAACTGCCGCACCTCACCGGTGCAGGTCTGCAGGTCCGCCGCGAGCGCGTCGAGGATCCTGGCCGTCCGGGGCTGGTCGGCGACGAGCTTCTGCGCGGCGCGTACCTGCATCGCCATCCCCGCCAGTGTCGGCCCCAGTCCGTCGTGCAGGTCGCGGCGCAGCCGACGTCGTTCCTCCTCACGGGCGGTGATCAGCCGTTCCCGGGAGTCCTGTAGGTCGTGCACGAGCCGGACGGCGTCGGCCGCCACCGCGGCGTGCAGTGCCAGATCGTTCAGGAGTCGGCGCTCGACCGCCGTGAACCGGCTGGTGGCACTCCGGTTCGCGACCAGCAGCCGGCCCACCCGTTCCCCTCGGGTGACCATGTCGAACGATTCGACCGGGGTGTTCGACGTCCCGTGCGCGGCGATGATCCGGGGCCCCTCCCGCCCCTCCACCTCGACGGCGACGTGCGGTACCCGCAGTGAGCCGGCGATGGTCCCGGTCAGCAGCGGAAGTACCGCGTTCGGCTCCACGGTACGACCGAGCAGGTCTCCCAGTCGGGTGATCACCTGGTACGGGTCATCCCGGTCGCCGTAGAGCAGCCGGTTGACTCCGCGCTGAACCCGCCCGCGTACCGGCTCGAAGGCGACCGCGACCAGGCCGGTCGCGACCAGTGAGGCGTTCGAGGTGTTGCCCGACATGAGCAGGTCACGGAGCAGGGCGACCAGTCCGACGAACCCGGCGATCACCAGCAGGCTCATCACCAGCCAGACGATGGTCCGGTTGATGACCTGGTCCAGCCCGTACAACCGGTAGCGGAGGATCGCGATGGCCATCCCGGCCGGCAGCGCCACCACCATGATGGCCCAGGCGCCGGTCAGACCCAGCACGTGCAGCACCAGGCCGATGACCAGCAGGATACCGGCGGCGACCAGACATGCGAGTTGCGCTCTCGTCTCGCCGCCGGCCCGCCGCCAGCGCAGCAGCAGCGAGACCAGGACCGCGACCAGCGCGCCCATGACCGCCGCGATGGTGAGCAGCCCGATCTGGACCAGCAGCTGAGCCCGACCGGTCGCGGCGACACCCGCGTCGTCGGTGTTCATCAGGTTTCGCGGATCGTCCAGTGCGGCGACCGCGAAGGCCACCGACGCGACCACGGTACCGGCGATCACGAGCCAGGCGACCGGACGCCACCACGGCGACGGTAGCCGCCCGTCCGGAAACACCAGGAGGGCGAGGACGATGAGCCCGTACGCCGGCCACCAGGACCACTGACTCAGCCAGTCGAGGAACAACAGGTTGGTCCAGCTCGCCGAGAGCACGCTCATGCTCGCCGCCCCCCCGGCGGCGAGCATGAGCCGACCCACAAGGTGACCAGGCATGCTGACCAGCACCATCGCGCCCATCGTGGTGAAGGCGACGGCCACCACGCTGCTCTGGCTGGTCAGTACCCCCGTCGTCTTGTCAGCGTTGAACAGTTGCCCGATGATCACCAGCGTGATGACCGCCGACGCCCCCGCCAGCAGGCTGATTCGACGTGCCGACCAACGGCTGGCATTCTCCGTGGACCTCACCCCAGCGACCCCTGACCGCTCCGAATCTCAGTGTGCCCAGCCGGCGGCGTGCATCGCGTTGTGGAACCAACCGTCCGAGTGCATCAACCTGATGGCCCCGTCCGATGCCGGCGCCGTGGGTCCGGGGAACTGCGCCGCGTCATCACGCAGCGTCCCTTCGCCGATCTTCGGCAGTGCCGCGATCGCCGCCTCCAGGGAGAGCCCCGAGCCGTTCACCAGCTCCGGGTGCCGGCGGAGGTAGTCCCGGACGTGCTGGACCACGGCCTGCAGCCGGGCCTGGACCAGATCGGGTTCGGCGTCGTCCAGGGTCGGGACCAGACTCTCCAGCTCCCAGGCGTCGTTGAACACCGGCGTGAGCCGGTGCCCTGCCCGGTCGAAGAACTCCAGTCCGCCCTTTCCGCCGAGATCCTTTTCGCCCAGCAGGTCCGCCACGCTGTCGTAGGCGTGCGCGAAGCTGTTGTCGCTGGCGATGACGATCGGCTGGACGTCCGCGGGCGAGGCCGGGCCGCTCGGCAGTCTGGTCATGACACTCCTCTCGGGATCCATCTGCGACAGTGATCGGCGCTGGTCGGCGACGGGCTGTCCAACCGCAGCCTAGGCCCGGATTTCAAGGTGACGCGGAACCAGCCGTCGGCTAGGAATCATGTCTGTCCCGACGTCCCGGTGACCCGGGACCACCGTCCCGGCACGGTCGGGAGAAACTGGCGACCCCACCGCGCCCGTGCGGCGCCGAACGGCGCCGGACCGGGCGGCTCGACGTTGATACCAGGTCGATGGCGGTGTGATGCCGGTCGTCGGCAGTCTCGACGGTGCCACCGGTCGCCACTCACCACGACCGGTGTGTTGTCCACCGGCAGGCGGGGAGACCGATGACGGCCAGGCTGTCCCGAAGCATCCTGCACCGGGGTTCCGGCGAGGTTCCGCCGGCCCGGGCCGACGAACGCGGCGCCGGAACGGCGGCGTACCCGCCCGGCCGCCGACCGGCTGTGCCCGACCTGGTCGGAACCGCTTCCGGCGAGGTCGACCCGGTCGTCCACTTCGGCGCCGCCACCGTACGGCCCGATCGCCCGGAGACAGCCACCGATCCGGCCGAGGCCGTCGCCGGCCTGCTGGCCCGGATCCGGCTGACCGGCTGGACGGTGTACGAGGAATCCGGCCGTACGGTGGTGACCCCGGCGCGGCCGGCGTCCCGGCTGCAGGGCTGGCACCTGCAGGTGTCGGCGACCGTGCTCTCCGCCCCGCGGGTGCTGGCCGCCTGCGTGCCGGTGCTGATCGAGACCGGTACGCCGTTCACGTTCGTCAGCACCGTGGCGGGAGTCGCCGAGCGCAACGCCGCCCGGGCGCCCAGGGCCTCCGCCGGCCGGTTCCTCATCGGATATCCCGCCACCGACGACATCTTCCGGGATCTGGCCCGGCGGCTCGACGAGGCGACGGTCGGATTGCCAGGTCCGACCATCCTGTCCGCGCGGCCGCTCCGGGCCGGCGGTCCGGTGCACTACCGGTACGGCCTGTTCCGTGCCGGCGTGGCGGTGCGCGACCTGGACGGGGTGCGTCGGTGGTGTCTCGTCGCGCCGGACGGTCACCTCGTCGAGGACACGCTCGAGGTGGATTTCCGCCCGCCGGCCTGGGCCGGTTCACCGTTTGATCCGCCGCCGGAGCACCTGGTGCCGGCGGTGGCCACGACGTCCCCCGCCACGGCGGCGACCACGTCGGCCGGATCGATGTGGTCGGTCACCGCGATGCGGTTGATGGGGCCAACGGGGGCGGCCGGGCCGGTGGGTTTCCTGCCCACCGGTCCGGCCGAGCCGACCGGGGTACTGGTCGGCGGCCGGTACGGCGTCACCCGGGCTCTGCGACAAACCAACCAGGGCGGGGTCTACCAGGCGCGTGACCTGCGTACCGGTGCGGACGTGCTGATCAAGGAGGCAC
Organism: Plantactinospora sp. B5E13; assembly: GCF_039871775.1. Lineage (NCBI taxonomy): Bacteria > Bacillati > Actinomycetota > Actinomycetes > Micromonosporales > Micromonosporaceae > Plantactinospora > Plantactinospora sp. B5E13. The sequence continues at coordinate 33,179 of NZ_JBDPLT010000009.1, read as the reverse complement.
GCCCGTACGTCGCCACGGACCTGCTCGGTCGGGACGTCCGTGACCTGCGGGCCCACGAGGCGCGGGTGCTCCGGCATCTGGCACCGCTCGGTGTGACGCCCCGCCCGCTGCGCGAGTTCGTCCAGGGGGACCATCGGTTCCTGGTCGAGGAGTTGCTACCGGGGCGTTCCCTGGCACAGCCGCTCGTCTCGGGTCAACCGCTCGACACGCCGGCGGTGCTCGAGACGCTGGGCCGGCTGGCGCACCTGCTCCGCACCGTGCACGACGCGGGCGTGGTGGTCCGGGACCTGAACCCGGACAACGTCATGGTGCTGCCCGACGGGACGCTCCGACTGGTCGACCTGGAGTTGGCGGCCCTGCGTACCGGCCCGGCCGGCTGGGCATGGTTCGACGGCGAGAGCGCCGATCCGACGTACCACGCGCCGGAACAGGTGCGCGGCGGCCCGCCGGACCCCTCGGCGGACCTGTTCAGCCTGGGGATGACCGCGTTGCGGCTGGTCGGCCGGGCGGCACCGGCGCAGCACGCCGCCGACCTGCCGCCCCGTCGGTCGGTGGAGGAACGGGTCGTGGCCCTGCTGGACCCGTCAGTCGGTGGACGGCCGCTGCCCGACCCGGTGCGCCGGATCATCACCGGCCTGCTGCGGACCGAACCGGCCGAGCGGATCGGGCTGGACGAGGTGATCTCCCTCTGTGCCCCGGCACCCGACCCGCCGGCCCCGACCGCCGCGTCCACCGGTGCCGGGGCCGCCGACGACCTGCCGGACGAGGACTGGACGGAACTCGTCGACGGCATCGTCGGCCAGTTGGCGCACGATTTCCACCGTGGCCGGTGGAGGGCGGGCACCGACGCCGCACCGTACGTCGGTGGGCGTGCCGAGCCGTGCACGGTGCAGGACGGCCTCGCCGGGCCGGTCGCCGTACTGGCCCGGCTGGTCGCCGAACGTCCGCCGCACACCGGCTCCGCCGACCCCGGGCCGCTCGGGCCGGACACGTTACGACGGGCCGGCCGGCTGCTCGACGACCTGTTGGACCGGATACTCCGGCACCTGGAGCAGGAGCCGCACACCCTGCCCGGGCTGTACGCCGGTTCCGCCGGGACAGCCTGGGCGCTCTGCGACGCCGGTCGGCTGCTCGGCCGGCCGGAGCTGGTCGACCGGGCCGTGGAGTTGGCGCTGCGACTGCCGGTGGACTGGCCCGATCCGGGACTCGCACACGGGGTGGCCGGGCTCGGCGCCGGACTGTTGCAGGTGTGGGGGCACACCTATCTGCCGGCGCTGCGGGAGCGGATCACCACTGCCGCCGCCCGACTGCTCGACACCGTGGACGCCGGGCCGGCGATGCTCTGGACCGTCGACCCGTCCTGCGGTTCCGTGTTCGCCGGGCAGCACTCCTACGGTGCACCGCACGGTACGGCGGGTATCGGTGCGTTCCTGCTCGCCGCGGGTCACCGGCTGGGCCGGCGGGACCTCGTCGCCGCCGCCGTACGCTGCGCCGACACCCTTCTCGACAGTGCCGCGTACGACGGCACCGGGGCTGCCCGCTGGCCGGCCGAGCCCGCCCTGTCCCACGACGGCGGCGCCGACCCCGTCACCGGCCCGCACCGGTGTGCCGGGCCGGCCGGGATCGGCGGTTTCCTCTGCCGCCTGTATCTCCGGACGGGGGAGCGTCGACACCTCGACGGGGCGGTGGCCGCGGCCCGGACGGTGTTCCGGGACCGTTGGTGGTCGAGCACCGGCTACTGCCACGGGCTGGCCGGGGATGCCGACTTCCTGCTCGACCTCGCCCAGGTCACCGCCGACGACCGGTACGCCCGACGGGCGGCGGCGCTCGGCCGGCGCCTGTGGGCGATGCGGTTCTACCGGGACGGTCGGGCGGTCCTGCCGGACGGGTCGGACCAGGGCGTCAGCCCGGGTTTCGGCACCGGGCTGAGTGGACAGCTGGCGTTCCTGCTCCGGCTGCGGTACGGCGGCCCACGGTTGTTCCAGCCCGATCCCGACCCGGTCGGGTCGGCCGGGCTCGGGGACGTCACCGGTGCCCGGCTGGCGGGCACGCCGGTCGGTGCGGACCGGGCGTTGTGCGCCGGTGGACGGGCCTGCCGGTGTTGACGATGCCGAACGCCGAGCTCAGGTGAGCGCCGCGCACCGGCCCGGCCGCGGGTCGGCCCGGCACCGGCCACCGACCCGGATCCGTCCACCCCGGCGGTCCGTGGGTTCGGCGGGCCCAGGACGGGGACCGGTCGGGCCGGGCACTCCACCGTACGGGAATCCACCGCCGGAGACCCCGGTGGACCATCCTGTTCCTCGGCCGCGCCGACCGTTTCCCCGGCCACGCGCACCGCGACGGCCGCCGGCGGCTCCGGGACCATCCGGGCCCGCCCCGGCGCGGCCGGGGGCACCGGCACCCGGTCAGCGTCGTCCGGGGGAGTGGCGGCCCGGTTGTCCTCCCCGCGGTCGGACGTCAACCCGGCCGGGCTCCGGCGACCGGACCTCACGGCGGTCGGGGTCGCGGGGTCGGATCTCAGGGCGGTCGGGGTCGCGGGGTCGGATCTCACGGCGGCCGGGGTCGCGGGGTCGGATCTCAGGGCGGCCGGGGTCGCGGGGTCGGATCTCACGGCGGCCGGGGTCGCGGGGTAGGGCGACGGGTGGGTCCGGTCCGGTGGATCGAGCGTCGGATCCCGGTTGAGGATCCGGCGGTGCAACACGCTCAGTTCGGCACCCGGCTCGATGCCGACCTCCTCGCTGAGCCGGTGCCGGAACTCCTGGTAGGCGCGGAGCGCCTCGGTGACCCGGCCGGAGCGGTAGAGCGCGATGATCAGGTACTGCCGGAGCCGCTCGTTGAACGGGTCCACGTCGACCATGTCGAGCAGTTCGGCGACCAGCCGGTGATGCCGTCCGAGGGCCAGTTCCAGTTCCACACACCGGGCCCGCGCCCCGGCCCGTGCCTCCGCGAGCAGTGCCGTCGCGGTCCGGACCAGCCGGCTGGGCAGGCCGTGCAGGGCCGGACCACGCCAGAGGTCGAGTGCGGTCCGGAGCAGCGGGACGGCCGACGTGGGCCGTCCGGCGTCGGCCGCCCGGTCGGCCTCCGTGACCAGATGCCGGAACAGCAGTACGTCGACGTCCGCCGCCGGTACGCAGATCCGGTAACCGGTCGGCTCGGTGCGGACCACCGCCGGCGGTATGCCGGCCTGACCGAGCAGCCGACGCAACTGGGACACCACGATGGTCAGCTGGCTGCGGGCGGTCGCTGGCGGATGCCAGTCCCACACCGCCTCGACCAGCCGTTCCGTCGGCACCGTCCGGTTCGCCTCGAGCAGGAGGGTGGCGAGCACGGTCGCCACCCGGGCGCTGCGGATCCGTACCGGGACGCCGGCGACCTCGACCGCGAGGGGACCCAGGATTCTGAACCGCATACGCGTCTCCGCCGTCGTGCCCGCGACAGCCGTACGACTGCCCGTCGCTGAGCCTGCGGCAACCGGCGGGGGAGGGCCAGGGACAGCCGACCCGGCCGGTGGGGAGGATCGCCCGACCGCCGGAGCCGTCGGGGGGCAGTTGCTTCAGAAAAGCAGGTTGACCAGCACGGTGAGCACGATCGAACCGACCACCGAGATCAGGATCATGAGCAGGCAACCCGGCCCGCCGCCGAGCGGACGAACCTCGACGTTGCCGATCCGCACCCCGCTCAGAGCTCCCGTAGCCGGGGCAGCAACTCGTCCCGGGCCCAGTCCAGGAACATCGGCTGGCTCTCCACACCCACCTGGACCAGGGCCACGTCGGTGAATCCCGCGTCGACGTACTTCTGGAAGGCCGCGACGTGGGCGTCCAGGTCCGGCCCGCAGGGCACGGTCCGGGCGATGTCCTCGGGACGGATCGTCCCGCTGGCGCCGACGAACGACTCCGGACCGGGCAGCTCGGCCTTGACCGTCCAGTTCAGCGCGGCCCAGCGCCACTGCTCGTGCACGGTCTCGCGGCAGTCGTCGGCGTCCGGGCCGTAGCAGACCGCGACCTGGCCGTACCGGGGCCTGCCGGTGCCGCCGGCCTCGTCGTACAGCTGGATCACCCCGGCGTCGGGGTTGTCGCAGACCACCGCGTCGGCGTACTCGGCGGCGAGCTGGACGGAGTGCGGCCCGGAGGCCGCGACGGCGATCGGCACCGGCGTCTCCGGCCGGTCCCAGAGGTACGCCTCCGGCACCTCGAAGTGGTTGCCGGAGTAGGAGAGGTTGTCCCCGTCGAGCAGCGGTCGGATGATCTGCAACGCCTCCTCGAACATCTCGTGCCGCTGGTGTACGTGCGGCCAGGCGCCGACGACGTGTTCGTTCAGGTTCTCCCCGGCGCCGAGGGAGAGGGTGAACCTGCCGTCCGACATGACGCCGATCGTCGCGGCCTTCTGGGCGACGACGGCCGGGTGGTACCGCCGGATCGGACAGGTCACGAAGCTCATCAGCCTGATCCGGGAGGTGGCGTGGGCGACCGCGCCGAGCACCGACCAGGCGTACGGCGAGTGGCCCTGTGACGCCAGCCAGGGGTAGTAGTGGTCCGAGATCACCAGATGGTCGAAGCCGGCTTCCTCGGCCCGGATCGCCTGCTGGACGAGTTCCTTGGGTCCGGTCTGTTCACACATCAGGGTGTAGCCCACCGAGACCATGCCCGCCTCCTCTGCCGTCCCGATCCCCGATGACTACCCCGGATGTCCGGGCTGAATCCGGATGGTCGTACGGAACCGGGGCTGTCGGTCGGTCGCCTGTCCAACGAACGTCGGGCTTGTCGGACGTGTCGGGGTCCCGTCCGGCCCGGCGGTCGGGGAGCGGGCAGCGGACAGTGACGGGCTTGACTGTCTATGGCCGTTCGGGTAGCGTCCTCTTAACCGGTTAAGGTTGCCGGTGCATCATCCTTGTGGTGGGGATGACGACACCCGTGGCGGTCGGTCCCTCCGGCCGCCCGGGCGCCCCCCGGTCGCGCTGCCTTCCCTGTGCTCACCGGCGGTACTACCGTGTCGAGCCATGGTGATCTTTCGACGGTTGGGTGCCGTCCTGACGGCGGCGACGGTGGCGGTCTCGTTCGGTGCCGCCCCGGCGGCGGGCACCGGACGCGGGCACGGGTCCGGTGCCGGCCACGAGCCCGGTAACACCAGCGGCCACGGCTCGGGGTCCGGCCACGGGCACGGGCCCGGCGGGAGTGGCGGCCCCGGCGCGCCGGGCGTCGGTGACGACTACTTCCCGGTCGCCGGCAACGGCGGGTACGACGTGCTCCACTACGGACTCGACATCCGGTACGACCCGGCCAGCCGGGCCTTCGCCGGGGTGGCGACGCTCGACGTCCGGGCCACCGACCGACTCTCCCGGTTCAACCTCGACCTGCGCGGCTTCGAGGTCCGGTCGGTGACCGTCGACGGGCGGCCGGCCCGCTTCGACCGGGACGGCCAGGAGCTGCGGATCTCACCGAAGCGCGGCCTCGCCCGGGGCGAGCGGTTCACCGTCGTGGTCCGCTACGACGGCACCACCGGCCGCCCGACCGACATCGAGGGAGCCCTCTACGGCTGGGTCTCCACCCCCGACGGTGCGTTCGTGGCCAACGAGCCCGACGGGGCCTCGACCTGGTACCCGGTCAACGACCACCCGACCGACAAGGCCAGCTACGACTTCCGGATCACGGTGCCGGCCGGCAGGACGGCGGTCGCCAACGGCGAACTCGTCGACCGGCGGACCCGCGAGGGCTGGACGACGTACGTCTGGCGGGCCCGCGACCCGATGGCCAGCTACCTGAGCACCGCCTCGGTCGGCGACTACGACCTGCGCTACTCCCGGGGGCCCGGGGGACTGCCGATCATCGACGCCGTCGACCGGGACCTGGGGCCGGAGGCCGCCGCCGGACTGGCCCGGACGAAGGAGATGATCGCGTACTTCAGCGGGCTGTTCGGGCGTTACCCGTTCAGCTCGTACGGCGCGATCGTCGACGACGACTCCGACGCCGGGTACGCCCTGGAGACCCAGACCCGGCCCATCTACTCCGGGCCGCCGTCCGAGTCGACGGTCGCGCACGAGCTGGCCCACCAGTGGTACGGCAACAGCGTCAGCCCGGCCAGCTGGCGGGAGATCTGGCTCAACGAGGGGTTCGCCAGCTACGCGGAGTGGCTCTGGGAGGAGCACGCCGGGGGACGTACCGCGCAGGCGAGGTTCGACACCACCTATGCCCGACCGGCGACGGCCGGCCTCTGGAACCCGCCGCCGGGTGACCCGGGCGCGAGCAACCTCTTCGCCGGCTCGGTCTACACCAGGGGTGCGATGACGCTGCACGCGCTGCGGACGAAGATCGGCGACCGCGCCTTCTTCAACCTGCTCCGGACCTGGTACTCCGCCAACCGCGACAGCACGGCGAGCACCGCCGACTTCGTCCGGCTCGCCGAGAGGACGTCCCGGCGGCAGCTGGACGACTTCTTCCAGGTCTGGCTCTACACCCCGGGCAAGCCGATCTCCTGGTGACGGGGAACGGCGGCGCCGGGCGGATCCAGAGTGGATTTCGTCGGCGCCGCCGGCCCACGCCGCCCGGCGTCGTCCCGCGCTGACCACCGCCGCCCGGCGTCGTCCCGCGCTGACCACCGCCGCCCGGCGTCGTCCCGGGCCTCCGTCGGGCCTCGCCCAGGGCTTTCGTGGACAACACCCTCCGGCGTTACTTAACCGGTTGCGTCAATTGACCGATCGGCCTACCCTGATCCGTGCCGCCACAGGGAGTCGGCCGGTAACTGTCGGGCAACGGTTACCTGTCCCCGTACGTCCCGCCCCGTTTCCGGGGATCTCTCTGAGGTAGGCCATGAAAACAAGGATCTCTGCCCTTGCCGCGGGCCTGTTCGCACTCGTCGTCGCCGTGGTCGGCACCGTCGCCGTGGTCTCCGGACCGGCTCGCGCGGCGGCCGGTTTCACCATCGGCGGCAGTCGACTCCTGGACGCCAACGGCAACGAGTTCATCATGCGCGGGGTGAGTCACGCGCATACCTGGTACACCAGCCAAACCGGTTCATTCGCCAGTATCAAGTCGCTGGGTGCGAACACCGTACGGGTGGTGCTCAGCAGCGGCCACCGCTGGACCCAGAACAGCGCCAGCGACGTCGCCAACGTGATCAGCCTCTGCAAGCAGAACCGGCTGATCTGTGTCCTCGAGGTGCACGACACCACCGGGTACGGCGAGGAGGGCGCGGCGATCACCCTGGACCAGGCGGTGAGCTACTGGATCAGCATCCAGAGCGCCCTGGCCGGTCAGGAGAACTACGTCATCCTCAACATCGGCAACGAGCCGTTCGGCAACAACGAGAGCGTCAGCGCGAACTGGGCGACCCACACCCGCAGCGCCATCACCCGGCTGCGCAACGCCGGCTTCGACCACACCATCATGGTCGACGCGCCGATGTGGGGCCAGGACTGGCGCTTCATCATGCGGGACAACGCCCAGTCGGTGTTCACCAGCGACCCGGACCGCAACACCATCTTCTCGATCCACATGTACGGCGTCTTCGACACCGCCGCCGAGATCACCGACTACCTCGGCAGGTTCCGCAGTGCCAACCTGCCGATCGTGGTGGGGGAGTTCGGGCACGACCACTCGGACGGCAACCCGGACGAGGACACGATCATGTCGTACGCCCAGCAGAACGGGATCGGCTACATCGGCTGGTCGTGGAGTGGCAACGGGGGCGGGGTCGAGTACCTCGACATGGTGACGAACTTCAACCCGAGTCAGCTGACCTCCTGGGGTCAGCGGATCTTCAACGGGGCGAACGGGATCCGGCAGACCGCCCGGGAGGCGACGGTGTACGGCAGCGTTCCGCCCACCACCCGGCCCCCGACCACGCCGCCCACCACCCGACCGCCGACCAACCCTCCGACCACCCCGCCGACCACCGCCCCGGGCGGCACCCGTGGCTGCTCGGCCACGTACGCGGTCACAGGTCAGTGGCAGGGCGGTTTCCAGGCCGACGTCCGGGTGACCGCCGGCAGCGCCGCGATCAGCGGCTGGACCGTCAGCTGGACGTTCGCCAACGGACAGCGGGTCAACCAGTCGTGGAACGCGACCGTCACCAGCAGCGGTTCGAGCGTCAGCGCCCGCAACGTCTCGTACAACGGCAGTCTCGGCGCCGGGGCGAGCACCGCCTTCGGCTTCATCGGCTCCTGGACCGGTAGCAACAGCGCACCGACGGTGAGCTGTACGGCCAGCTGAGCCACGTACCCCGGTCGGCGGCAGATCCGACCGCGCGGACACCCCGGCCGGTCCCGACCTCCGGGCCCGGCCGGTTCGCGCCGTCGCCGCCCCTCAGCCGGCGTGACGCAGGCGCGGTAGGACCTCGGTGGCCACCTCTTCGAGCACCGCCTCGTCCCCGGCGTACCAACTCGACGACCGCGGCCAGTGGGTCACCACGTCGGTGAAGCCCAGTTCGGCGGCCCGACCGACGGCCTCGGCGAAGTAGTCGGCGCTGGAGAGGGAGAAGACCGGTGCCGAGTCGAGCGACAGATACCGGTCCAGGTTGGCCGGATCCCGGCCGACCGTGGCCAGGATGCCGTCGAGCCGGGCGGAGAGTTCGGCGACGGACCGCCACCAGGCATCGATGTCGTCGGAACCCTGTGCCCCGGTCGTCACCCAGCCCTGACCGTACCGGGCGGCCAGCCGCATCGAGCGCGGCCCGTTCGCGGCCACCACGAACGGCACCCGGGGCGACTGCACACAGCCGGGGTTGCTGCGCGCGTCCACCGCCGCGTAGTAGTCGCCCCGCCAGCTGACCCGGTCGGTACGCAGGAGGAGGTCGAGCAGTTCGGCGAACTCCCCGAACCGGTCGACCCGTTGTCGTGGTGGCAGCGTGTCACCGCCGAGTACCGCGGCGTCGAAGCCGATCCCGCCCGCGCCCAGCCCGAGCAGGGTCCGGCCACCGGAGATGTCGTCCAACGCGGTGACCTCCCGGGCGAAGTGCACCGGATGCCGGAAGTTGGGGGAGGCGACCAGCGTGCCGAGCCGGATCCGCTCGGTCACGGAGGCCGCTGCGGTCAGCGTGCTGACCGCGTCGAACCACGGCCCGTCGACCAGGTCTCGCCAGCCCAGGTGGTCGTAGGTCCAGGCATGGTCGAAGCCCCACTGCTCGGCTCGACGCCACCGGTCCGCCGCCACCGACCAGCGCTGATCGGGAAGGATCACGATGCCGACACGCATGGCCGGAGTCTACGGCCGGGTCGGTGGCCGCCCCGGGCCACGGGTGCCGACCGGGTCCCACCAGCCCGCCCGCCAGGCCCGTCACGGCCCCGGAACCGGGATCGACGGCGCGGTCACTCTAACGAGTGACCGTACGAGCGCTTCCAGCAACCTCACAGCTACGGTGAATAGGGTCACCCCATGGTGTGATGATCCACCGTGGAGGACCGTGCCCGAGATCCGCGGCCATCCGCCGTCACGAGGAGTAACCCTCCGTTTACAGGAGCAACCCTATGGTCTTCAAGAAGATGTTGAGCGCGCTCGGCGTCGGTGGCCCGAGTGTGGACACCGTGCTGACCAACCCGAACACCCGGCCTGGCCTGGTGCTCGACGGGCAGGTGAACCTGCGCGGCGGTGAGACCGCGGCCGACATCGAGCAGATCACTCTCGCCCTGGTCACCCGGGTCGAGATGGAGGCCGGCGACAACGAGTACGCCGGCACCATGGAGTTCTACCGGCTCCCGGTGAGCGGAGCGATGCGGCTGGACGCCAAGCAGGAACTGTCCATCCCGTTCCAGCTCCCGATGCCGTGGGAGACCCCGATCACCGACGTCTACGGCCAGCGGCTGCGGGGCATGACGATGGGGCTGCGTACCGAGCTGGCGATCGCCCGGGCGGTCGACAAGGGCGACCTCGACCCGGTGGCCGTACATCCGCTGCCGGTGCACGAGAAGATCCTCGAGGCGTTCGCCCAGCTCGGCTTCCAGTTCAAGAGCGCCGACCTGGAGCGGGGCCACATCTACGGCGTGCAGCAGACGCTGCCGTTCTACCAGGAGATCGAGTTCTACGCCGCACCCCAGTACGCGCACGCCGTCCGGGAGGTCGAACTGACCTTCGTGACCAGCCAGCAGGGCGTGGACGTCATCATCGAGTGCGACAAGCGGGGCGGGCTGTTCACCTCCGGCCACGACACCGTCGGCCGGTACAGCGTCTCGCACGCCGGCGTCGACCAGGTCGACTGGCGGCAGCAGGTGGAGGCGTGGCTCGGGCAGACCGTCTCCAGCTACACCAGCCACCCCGGTTTCGGCCACGGAGGACTGCCGGGCAAGCAGGGACACCACGGCCACCACGGCGGTGTCGGCGGGGTGGTCGCCGGCGCCGCGCTCGGTGTGGCAGGCGGCATGATCGCCGGGGAACTGCTGGAGGACGCCTTCGAGGGCGACTTCGGCGACTTCGGCGAGTAGCCGACACCCGCGATCGGAACGCGTACGGTAGCGGCCCCCGCCATGGTCGGCGGGGGCCGCTACCGTCAGCTTTCGCTACCGTCGGTCACTCTCCGGCGGCCCGATGCCTCGCACCGGGTGTGCTTCGGGGAGCGGTTACTTGCCGGAACGTCGCCAGGCGTTACCCAGCTTCGACAGACCACGGCTACCGAGGTAGGCGATGGTCAGCAGGGTGATGAAGAACCAGGCCTGGTTCACCGGGAACGGGTCGACCCCGGCGGCGTTCACGCCGGTCCAGGCCGACACGCCCAGCACACCACCGACCGCCAGCAGGTAGACGTACAGTTCGGTACTCAGGAAAGCCGGTTTCGTCTCGTTGCCGCGGCGTCCACCACGGTCGTCGTCCGCCATCCGCCGCTGCATCTCCGACAGAGTGTCCTGTATCTGCCGGTTGGAGATAGCCTGACTCGACATCTCCCGGGTCGGCGCCGACTGGATGTTCGACATCTGCTGCTGGTCCATCGACTGCCTGGACGGGGTCTGCGTACTCATCTTTTCCTCCTCGGATTCGATGAGATCTCTGGCAATTGCCCTCGTCGGAGCGGTCACGCACCGCCCACTGCGGGGCCACCGGTTGGCTACCCGACCGGGTTGACCACAAACTGTGGTCGCCGGCCGCGATCCCGGCCGCGGCGCCACCTCCGGTCGGCCCGGGCCGGTCCCGCGTTTGTCGACCCGGGCACCGGGGACACGGCACGCAACACACAACGGCGGTGAGGTGGTGGACGTGCGCGACGAGGAGAAGCGGCAACGGTCGGTCAGCCGCGCCGAGCAGCGGATCGGGCACGACGCGTACGGCCCGGGCGCGGTGGACGAGGTCACGCTCCCGGTCGACGAGGGCCGGGCGGCCCACGAACTCGACATCGAGGACCCCGCGGACCGGCCGCCCGACCCGGACGTGCTGCGCGACGGCGGACCGACCCGTAACCGGGGTGTCGTCACCACCACCGGCGGCAGGGCCGGACCGGCGAGCGCCGGTCGGCGCCCCCGGCGACCGGGTGGGAAGGTGGCCCCGACCACCACCGGGGACGCCACGACCGGCGGCACCAACACCCCGGCGAGCGGTACGACCAGCGACGGATCCGGTCAGGCGACGCAGATCGGCAACTTCACCGACAAGTGACCGACAGGTGTGGGAAGGGCCCTCAACCGCGGAGAACGGCTGACAAGGGCCCTTCCTCACGCCGCAGTGCGCAGGATGCCCAGCCGCTGGGTGGCGCGGGTCAGCGCCACGTACAGGTCGTTGCGACCCCGGGACGACTCCGCCACGATCAGGTCGGGGTCGACGACCAGGACCGAGTCGAACTCCAGTCCCTTGGCCTGGGCGACGGTCAGCATCACCACCCGGCTGCGCAGTTCCGGGTCGTCGCCGAGGGCGACCTCCGGCTCGGCCGCCCGGACCACCGGGGTCAGTTCGTCGACCAGGCCGGCCGGCACGATCACCCCGAGCCGTCCGTCGCCGACCTGCGCGACCTCGGCCCGGACCGCCGCGTCGAGCCGGTCCGCCAGTGTGGCCCGGGACACCCGGTCGTCCCACGGCCGTTCACCGGTGCCGCGTACGGCGCGGGGCGGGGTCAGGGTGGGATCGATCTCGGCCAGCACCGTGGCCGCGACCGCCATGATCTCGGCCGGGGTGCGGTAGCTCACGGTGAGCTCCTCCAGGCGCCACCGGTCCCCGACGTACGGCTCCAGCACCCGGTCCCAGGACGAGGCGCCGGCCAGCGCCCCGGTCTGGGCCACGTCGCCGACCAGGGTCATCGACCGGCTCGGGCAGCGGCGCATCAGCACCCGCCAGGCCATCGGGGAGAGCTCCTGCGCCTCGTCGACGATGACGTGGCCGAATGTCCAACCCCGATCGGCCGCCGCCCGTTCGGCGGTGGTCAGCTGCTCACCGTCGACCTGTCGCTCGGCGAGCCGGTCGGCGACGAGTAGGTCGGTGACCTCCAGCACCTCGTCCTCGGCGGCGTCCTCGAACTCGAACGACTTGGATCCGGCGGCGATCTCGAGGACGCCCTCGGCGTACTCGATCTCGGCCTGGCGCTGGCGTTCGGCCCGTTCCCGGGCGGCGCGGTCGTCCTCGCCGAGCAGTTCGGCCGCCTCGTCGAGCAGCGGTACGTCGGCCGGGCTCCAGCCTCCCCGGGGCTCGCGGCGCAGGAGTGCCCGTTCGGCGTCGGTGAGGTGCGGGGTAGCCGCCGCGAGCCGCGCGTCGGAGGCGAAGAGGCCGGCGACCACCTGTTGCGGGGTGAGCACCGGCCAGAGCCAGTCGAGCACCGCCTGCACCTCGGGCTCGGTCCGCAGCTCGCGGCGGAACTCGGCGAGATCCGCCTCGTCGAGCAGGTTTTCCCCACCCAGCGGGTCGGCGCCGATCCGCTGGGCGAGCTGGTCGGCGAGGGCGTGGATGATCTCGATTTCGAAGAGCGGCCGGGCCAGGTTGTGCGGGCGGTCCATCCGGCGTACCCGGTCCCGGGCGGCGGCGATCGTGGCCGGTTCCAGCAGCAGGGTGTCCCGCTCGATGTTGATCTCCACGGGCTCGTCCGGCACCCGTTCCCGGTCCCGGATCGCGGCGGTCAGCACCTCCACCATGTCGAGCCGGCCCTTGAGTTCGGCGACCTCGGCCGGCTCCGGCCGGGTGGCGGTGATCCCGGGGAAGAGCTCGCCGACCGTGCGGAGCAGCACCCCGGTCTCGGCGAGCGTCGGCAGCACCTGGGAGATGTACCGCAGGAACGTGGCGTTCGGGCCGACCAGCAGCACGCCCCGGGTGGAGAGGATCTGCCGGTGGGTGTAGAGCAGGTACGCGGCCCGGTGCAACGCGACCGCGGTCTTGCCGGTACCCGGCCCGCCCTGGACCACCAGCACCCCGTCCAGGTCCGCCCGGATCACCTGGTCCTGTTCGGCCTGGATGGTCCGGACGATGTCGGTCATCCGCCCGGTACGGCTCGCGTTCACCGCCGCCAGCAGGGCGGCCTCGCCGGTCAGGCCACCGGTGTTCCGGCTGCCGACCAGGGTCGCGTCGGCCAGGTCGAGCACCTCGTCGTCCAGCCCGACCACCTCGCGGAACCGGGTCCGGATGTGCCGGCGTCGACGTACCCCGTCCGGGGCGGCGGCGGTGGCGAGATAGAACGGCCGGGCCGCCGGGGCGCGCCAGTCCAGCAGCAGGGCCTCGCGCTCGCCACTGCTGTCGAAGATCCCGATTCGACCGACGTAGCGGCGGGTGCCGTCGTCGAGGTCGAGACGGCCGAAGCAGAGGCCGTGCTCGACCGCGCCGAGACGGTCGACGTGGTCGGTGTACATCCGTACCGTGCCGTCGCGCTGCGAGCGCTCCTGCTGGGTGCCGCCGGAGTTGCGCAGCGTGGTGGCGAGTCGCTGGGCGGCCTGGGCCCGCAGCCCGTCGAGTCGCTGGTAGAGCATGGAGACGTACTGCTGCTCGCCGGCGATCTCGGCACCGGAGGTGTCGTCCGGGGAGGTGCCGGTCCCGGCGGCGGTCGTCGGGCCCGGTCCGGGCCCGGTGTCGGCACCGGTCGGGTCACCGACCGCCTCCGTCGTGGTACGTCGGACGGTTTTGTCGTGGCGTCGTTCGTCGTGCGAAACGCCGGAGTGCTTTGACAAACTGTCGCTCCATCGTTTAAGCTGTTCCCGAACGGCATTTGTTGCCGTTCTTTTTTTGTGCCGAACTGATAAAAGATAGCGCGTCCGGATTGCCGCGGCCAGATTGCCGCGGGTCTGTCACTCCGGCGAAATCGTTCGGCTCTCCGGGGCGGGTGCCACGTCCCGTGCGGGCGCCGCTGCGGTCGGGGAAAGCCGACCGGGCACGGCCCGCCGTCGCCCCCGCCGGATCTGCTCGGCGGTGCGGACGGAGGCCGTGCCCGGGTGAACCGTGGGGCGTGGCTCAGCAGGAGCCGGTGCCGTCGTACGAGCCGAGGTTGATGCCCCAGGACTCGGACTCCCAGCGGATGTACGTCGCGTACCCGCGCGCGGGGGGCGGTCTTGCACACGTCCGGACCGCCACCAATGATGATCTTGCGCTTGGCGGACGCGCTGCCGCAGTTGTAGAAGGTCCAGTACCACTTGCGCTGCCGGGTCACGCTGTCGACCCGCTGCCAGCCGTCGTAATCGACGGTGACACCGCACGGGTCGGGGCCGGCGACGGCCGGGGTCGGCACCGACAGGGTCGCCGCGATCGCGGCCGTACTCAGGGCAAATGCCAGTGCCTTACGACTGAGGGCGGGCATGGGGACTCCTCGGGGGTGAGCGGGGGATCGGCGGATCTCTCTGATCGCCGGCTGAATACTGCCTACAGTCGTCAGCCGGATCAACGTCCAGACATCGATCATGAGCGAATCTTGAGCTTGGCGGGGACGCGACCGTCCCGGACCTGTCACCGGCCGGCCCGGGACGGCACCGACGTCAGCTGGTGACGTCGCGTCCGCCGAACCGGGCCCAGGCCGCGGAGAGGAAGACCGCGATGTACCCCGCCGCCGAGAGCAGCCCTGGTCGGAGCGCGTCGAACGACACCGGATCGCGGAGCAGTTCGGCGAAGTCCTGCCAGTGGTGCGTCAACAGGTACGGGTGCAGCCAGTCGAGCTGCGGGATCGCGTCGAGGACCTGGCTGGCCACCGCCAGCATGGTGATCGCGATGGTGGCACCCATCGGCTGCTCGGTCAGGGTCGAGACGAAGAGCCCGAGCGCGCCGAGCGCGCACAGCCCGACCGCGAGATAACCACAGACGCCGAGCAGCCTCAGCAACCCCTCGCCGAAGCCGACCTGGGTGCCGGAGAGCAGGGTGACCGGCCCGCCACCGAAGAGCGCCAGCCCGGCCAGCAGACCGACGACCGCGACCAGCAGCGTGACGACAACCGCGAACACCACGATGCCGGTGTACTTGACGGCCAGCAGCCGGTTGCGGCCGACCGGGACGGTCAGCAGGTAGCGCAGGGTGCCGAGGTTGGCCTCGCCGGCCACGCTGTCCCCGGCGATCGCCGCCACCGCGACCGGCAGGAACAACCCGATCTGTACGCCGAGCGCGGCCAACGCGACAAAAAAGCCGTTGCCGGTGATCGCGGAGAAGAAACCGGGGTCGTGGGCACCGGCCGTCGGCGGACCGGTGACGCGCATCGCGATGGCGATGATCACCGGGATCGCGGCGAGTGCCGCCATCCCGGCCTGGTTGCGGCGCCGCCCGAAGATCAGGCGAAGTTCGGAATGGAGGAACCGGGCGGTGTGGGACCGAGGTCGGCCGACCGACGCCGTCCCGGAGGCCGCGTCCGGCGCGTCCCCGGACCCGGAAAACCCGTTCCGGGGCGTCTCGCCGGACCCGGGAACCCCACCCCGGGGACCGTCGCCGGCAGCCGGCGTCGTGTCAACCGCTGACATGAAAACCCTCCCCGGTGAGGGATACGAAGAGTTCCTCCAGGTCCGGCGCGGTGACCGCGAATCCGCGTACCGGGATGGCGGCGTGCACCAGTGCGGCGACGACCTTCTCCGGTGGCACCGCGCCGAGCACCCCGGTCGCCTCCCGGGCGGACGTGCCGACCTCGACCAGACCGAGTTCCCGCAGCACCAGGGCCGCCTCGGCGGGCCGGTCGGTCTCCACCCGGGCCCGGGGCGCCGCCGACGCGCGCAGGTCGGCCAACGGTGCCTGGGCGACCAGCCGGCCCCGGTGCATCACCCCCACGTCGGTGCAGACCTGCTCCACCTCGGAGAGCAGGTGGGTGGAGAGCAGCACGGTGGCGCCCTCGGCGGCGATCTCGGTGAGCAGGGCGCGTACCTCCCGGGTGCCCTGCGGGTCGAGCCCGTTGGTCGGCTCGTCGAGGATCAACAGATCCCGGGGCCGCAGGATCGTCGCGGCCAGGGCCAGCCGCTGCCGCATGCCCAGCGAGTACGCCCGGTACCGCTTGCCCGCCGCCGCACCCAACCCGACCCGGTCCAGCGCCGCGCCGATCCGCGCCGACGCCGTCCGGGGGTCGGCGGTACGGTCCGCCGCGTCGAACCGGCCAAGGTTCTCCAGCCCGGACAGGTACGGATGGAACGCCGGACCCTCGACCAGCGCGCCGATCCGGGGCAGCACCCGGGCCGCCCCGTCCGGCATCGGCTCGCCGAGCAGGCGGTGCCCGCCCGTGGTCGGCCGGACCAGACCGAGCAGCATCCGGATCGTGGTGGTCTTGCCGGAACCGTTCGGCCCGAGGAAGCCGTACACCGAGCCGCGCGGGACCGCCAGGTCGACGGCGTCCACCGCGACCTGGCGGCCGAACCGCTTGCCCAGCCCCTCGCTCTGCACCGCCAACCCGGCGGAACTCATCGGCCGTTCTGGGCGACGTCGTAGAGCCGTTCCGGGGTCACCGCGCCGGCCAATACCCGCCCGTCGTCGGTGAGCAGGACGGTGAAGAGCTTGCTCGTCAGCACCCGACCGCTGCCCCAGGCGCCGCTCACCTTCGGGAACGCCTCGAGGAGGCCGGTCAACCCGGCACCCTCGGCACCGCCGGGAGCGGACCGGGTGAGGTCGGCGGCGTCGGGCAGCCGGCCGACGAGGACCGTGGTCCACCCCGTACCGACGGCCTTCGGCCGCTCGGCGTGCTCCGGTACGTCCGGCTTCCGCGACGGGTCGACCTGCTCCTCGGTCACCGTGGTGCCGGGCGGCGGGTTGAAGGTGAACTGGGCCGGATCGGGACGGTCGAAGTCGACGTGGGTGAAGGCGACCTCGAACGCCGGCTGGCGGGTGCCCTGTGGCACCACCTGGAAGCGCAGCGGTACGTGTTCCGCGGCGTCGATCGCGATCTTGACCTGACCGACCAGCGAGGTCGCGTCCCGGGGAGTGAGCACCAGTTCGTAGGCGTCCCGCCCGGCGACCGAGGTCGACCGTCCGACACTGACCCGGGTGCTCGGGTCGATCGCGGCGAGCGCCTGCTCGGCCGCCTCCTGCGGGGTGGCCGGCAGGTGGGCGACGTCGGGCCGGTGGCGGTCCCCCGGGTCGGACAGGGTGCTGTGGGTCGCCTGGTTCTGCTGACTGTCCCAGACCCAGACGTCCTGGCCGTTGCGGATCACGTCGGTCTCGCCGAGCGTGCCGAGCAGGGCGACCCGGGTCTGGTCCGGACCGGCGTACCAGACCCGCAGCGTGTGCGTGCCGGAGACCAGCGAGGCCAGGTCGGCGTTGCCCCGTCCGCCGATTCCGGGCAGGCTGGGCAGGCCCAGGTCGGCGCGTTTGATCACGGTGCCGGAGAGCCCGTCCAGGCGGGCGGTCTGCAGGTCGACGAGAAGTTGGGCGGCGCTGCGTTCGGGCAGGCTCGGTTCGGCCGCCGAGGCGAACGTGCCGATCGCCGCACCGCCGGCGACGATCGCCACGGCGGTTCCGGTCGGCACCAGCCAGCGCAGCGCGGGCCGGGTGTTGAAGACGGACATGGGCGTACCTCCTGCTCCCATCCTGCGCCCCGGGCACTGTGAAACCGCTGAGAACCGCCGCTGGTCCCGGCCCGCCCGGGGATGGCACGCTTGGGCGGTGCGACTGCTGGTGGTGGAGGATGAGGCCCGGCTGGCCACGGCGCTGCAGCGTGGGCTGCAGGCCGAGGGGTTTGTCGTCGACGTGGCCACCACCGGGCCGGAGGGGCTCGACCTCGCCCGACACGGCGGCTACGACGCGATGATCCTGGACGTGATGCTGCCCGGGCTCTCCGGCTATCGGGTCGTCCGGCAACTGCGGGCGGAGCGGCACTGGCTGCCCGTCCTGATGCTCTCCGCCAAGGACGGCGAGTACGACCAGGCCGACGGGCTCGACTGCGGCGCCGACGACTACCTGACCAAACCCTTCTCGTACGTGGTCCTGCTCGCCCGGCTCCGCGCGCTACTACGCCGGGGGGCTCCGCGTCGCCCGGTGGTGCTGGTGGCCGGCGACCTGACCCTGGACCCGGCCCGCCGTCGGGTGACCCGGGCCGGCGTGGAGGTGGAGCTCACCGCCCGCGAGTACGCCCTGCTGGAGTACCTGCTGCGGCGGGCCGGCGAGGTGGTGTCCAA
Organism: Plantactinospora sp. B5E13; assembly: GCF_039871775.1. NCBI lineage: Bacteria > Bacillati > Actinomycetota > Actinomycetes > Micromonosporales > Micromonosporaceae > Plantactinospora > Plantactinospora sp. B5E13. The sequence goes on along the minus strand of NZ_JBDPLT010000009.1, from coordinate 14,731 downwards.
GACCGAACTGCTGGACCACGTCTGGGACGCGAGTCTGCGTACCGCGCCGAACGCCGTCGAGGTGTACGTCGGCTACCTGCGCCGCAAGCTCGGCCGGGACCGGCTGGAGACGGTCCGGGGCGCCGGCTACCGGCTGGTCACGTGAGTCGGGCGGACGCCGCACGGCGTCGGGGGTGGCGGCTCTGGCTGCGGCTGAGCCTGCGTGCCCGACTGATGATCATCGGGGTGGCCGGGCTCGCCGCCGGGCTCGCGGTCGGTGGTCTGGTGCTGCTCGGCGCCCTCGGCTACGCGCTGCAGCGCACGGTGGACACCGAGGCGCTCAAGACTGCGGAAGCGGTGGCCCGGCTGGCCGGTGAGAACGCCCTGCCCGACCCGTTGCCGGTGGCCGGCAACCAGGTCCGGGTGCAGGTGGTCGACGGGCAGGGCCGGATCCGGGCCGCGTCGATCGACGCCGACCGGCTGGTGCCGATGCTCTACCCGGACGAGCTGCGCAGCTTCCACGCCGGCGAACGGGACCGGTTCTACCTGCGGGGACAACGGCTCGGGTGGGACGGCCCGATCCGGGTCGTGGCGGTACCCGCCGGACCGGCCGCCGACCCGCAGACGGTGCTGGTGGCCAAGTCGACCGCGGACGTCCGGCACAGCGTGACCATGGTACGGACCATCCTGCTGATCAGTTTTCCGCTGCTGCTGCTCGGACTCGCCGCCGTGGCCTGGCGGGTGATCGGGGCGACCCTGCGGCCGGTGGAGGCGCTGCGGGCGGGCGCCGAGGAGATCACCGGTGGGGCCCGGCCGGGTCGGCTGCCGGTGCCCGCGTCCCGGGACGAGATCCACCGGTTGGCGGTGACCCTGAACGGGATGCTGGGCCGGCTGGAGTCGGCCCGGGCCCGCCAGCGGGCCTTCGTCGCCGACGCGGCGCACGAGCTGCGCAGCCCGTTGGCCAACCTGCGGACCCAGTTGGAGGTGGCGCAGCGGCTCGGTGCCACCACCGACTGGCCGGCCGTCGCCGAGGACCTGCTCGCCGACACCCAGCGGCTGAGCCGGCTGGTCGACGATTTGCTGCTGCTCGCCCGGTTCGACGACCCGGGCGGCGGCCGCCGCCGGTCGGCCACCCCGGTCGAACTCGGCGAGCTGCTGGCCGACGTCGCCGACCGGTACCCGTCGCCGCCGGTGCGGGTCCGACCACCAAGGTCGCCACTGTGGGTGCTGGGGGAGCCGGACGCCCTGACCCGGGTCCTGGCCAACCTGCTCGACAACGCGGTACGGCACACCGGCAGCGAGGTGGTGCTGGAGGCGGCGGCCGGCGGCTGGGACGGGCCGGCGTACCACCTGGTCGCGGTGACCGACGACGGGCCGGGCATCCCGGCCGAGGACCGGGACCGGGTCTTCGACCGGTTCACCCGACTCGACGACGCCCGGGCCCGGGACGCCGGTGGTGCCGGTCTGGGCCTGGCCATCGTCCGGGAACTGGTCCGCCGGCAGGGTGGCACGGTGACCCTCGGAGACGCGGAGCCCGGCCTACGGGTCGAGGTACGGCTGCCCGCCGCGGACCGTGCGGCGCGCGAGGTCGGTCCGGCGTCGGACCCCGGCGAAACCGACAGGATTCCCGCCCACCGGCCGGACGACGGGCCCGCCCACCGGCCGGACAGGACGCCGGGCGGGTCGGCCGACGCGGCGCCCGGTCAGCGGGCCGGTGCGGCCCCGGGACGGTCGGTGCAGACCGGGTCGGCGCGCCCCACCACGTCGGCCGAGTAGACCACCGCGACCGTGAAGCAGTAGTTGGTCCGGACGTCCAGGCTGTAGACGACGTAACCGGTGGAGCCGGCCGGCAACTCCTGGAAGGCTCTGGGTTCCTGTCCGGCGCGCCCGCCGGCGAGTACCACCGATCCCTCGGCGCCGGCCGGGTAGGTCCAGGTCAGCGTCACACTGGTGCGATCGTCCACCAGGGTCAGGTCACCCGGTGGGCTGCCGGGGGAGGCGGGCGGTGCCGACGCCGGGGTGGAGATGGCGGCGCCGGTCCCGGTGGATGGTGTGTCGGGCGGCGGGTCGCTCCCGCCGTCGGTCGACCCGAAACCGATCGCCACCGCCGTGGTGCCGGCCAGGACCAGCAGGACGAGGCCGCCGACGATGACCGGCGGCCGTCGCCAGACCGGGCGGGCCGGCCGGGGAATCCGGGCCGGGAGCCGGGCGGACCGCCGCTCGGGCAGGTGCCGGACCCGGCGTACGCCGTCCGCCTCGTCGGGATCGCCGGCAGGCAGCCGGGGCGGGCCGCCGTCGTGCCAGCGCTGCTCCGGGTATTCGTCTCCGGCGAACTCCGGTACCGCCGGCGGCAGCGGCGGCACCGGTCGGGGGCGCGGGACGGGGCCGATGACGTTGTCCGCCGGATCCGGCGTGACCGGCGTGACCTGCTCCGGCGGCCACCGGTCCGGCTCCGGGTCGAGGTCCGGGTCGTCGCCGTACCGACCGGCGGGGACGGTGCCGAACTCCGTCGGCCGCCAGTCGGGGGCGCTGCGGGGTGGCGGCACCCCGGGCCGGGGTTCCCGGTCGGCGTCGGGCGCGGCCGGTGCCGACCAGCGGGGTGGCGGGTCGACCGGCGGCGCGGGTGGGAGTCGGGGCGGCGGCACCGTCGGCGGGTACCCCGGTTCCGGGTACCTCGGCGCGGGATCGCCCCACTCGCCGGGGCGCCGGTCAGTGGAGGGCTCGACCCGGTGCGGCTCGGCGTACGCGGGTCTGGTCCGGGCGGGGTCGGCGGGCGGGGTGCCGGTGCGGGCCTGGGGGATCGGGGAGCCCGTCGCCGCCGCGGTCGCCGGGTCGGTGCAGGCGTGCCCCGGGTCGGCGCCGGCGGCGGCGAGCGCCCCGATCTGCGCGGCCAGTGGATGGTCGGCGGGCAGGTGCTGCCGGCACAGTTCCCGGGCGAGCGCCAGCCGTTCGTGCGCCGAGGTGTGGAGTCCACAGTCCCGTTCCATCGTGCCGAGCCGGGCGAGCATCCGGATGCCGGCCGGATGGCCGTCGCCGTACACCTCGCGGTGCAGTTCCCAGGCGTCCTGCAGGCGGCTGCGGGCGACGGCGCACTCGCCCTGGGCGTACTCGACGGTGGCCAGGTCGGCGTGCGCGGCGAGCACCCGCAGCGACTCGGGCCCGTCGGTGGCGGTCAGTTCGATGATGACGTCGCGGTACAGGTCGGCGGCGGGGGCGTGGCTGCCGACCCGGTGCAGGACGGCGGCCAGCGTCGCCGCCGTGGCGACGGTCCGCTGGTCGGTCGGTCCGTACCGTCGGGCGGCGGCGGAGTACGCGAACGTGGCCCAGGTCCGGGCGGCGGCCGCGTCGCCGAGGGTGACCAGTACCCGGGCCTGGAGTCCGGCCGCGTCCGCCACCTCCGGCGGTGCGTCGTCGGCACCCGGATCGACGTCGCGCAGTGCCGTGCCGAGCAGATCCCGGGCGCCGGTCAGGTCGCCCGCCGCGACGAGCGCGTGGGCCTGCTGGGTGAGTTCAGCGAAGCCGGAAGTCACGCCTCATCGTGCTTGGCCGGCGACGTTCAGTACAAGGGGGCGGGTGGGGGCAGTTCGGTCATGACGCGCGGCCGTCCGGGTCGAGATGGGCGACCAACGCCTCACTGATCCGCCGCAACTGGTCGACCTGCTCCCGGCTGAGTTGGTCGAACAGGTGCCGGCGTACGCCCTCGACGTGCCCAGGTGCGGCGGCGGCGAGGGCCTCGAAGCCCGGGTCGGTCAGTACGGCGACCTGGCCGCGTCGGTCGGTGGGGCAGTCCTGGCGGCGTACCCAGCCGGACTCCTCGAGGCGGGCCACCGCGTGGGAGAGCCGGCTGCGGGAGCCCCCGGTCGCCTCGGCCAGTTCGGACATCCGCAGTTGGCGGTCGGGCGCCTCGGAGAGTCGGACCAGGATCTCGTAGTAGGCGTGCGGCATGCCGGCGTCGTGCTGCAGTTCGCGGTCCAGGGTGGCCATCAGGGCCCGGGAGGCGCTCAGGAAGGCGCGCCAGGCGCGGTTCTCGTCGGGATCGAGCCAGCGGGTCATGACCACCATCATAGGCAAGTAGTTGAACGCTCAACCAAATTGGGCTACCGTGGGGACATGGGCATCCATCGACTCAACCACGCCGTACTCTTCGTCCGTGAGCTCGCCCGCAGCGCCGCCTTCTACCGCGACGTGCTGGGCTTCCGCCAGGTCGCGATGACCCCCGACGGATTCACCGGCGCCGCGTTCCTGCAGGCACCCGGCTCCACCAACGACCACGACCTCGGCCTGTTCGAGGTCGGCGCGGACGCCGGCCCGTCCGGCGCCGGCCGCACCACCGTCGGCCTCTACCACCTGGCCTGGGAGGTGGACACCCTCGACGAACTGGAGGCGACCGCCGCCCGGCTCGCCGAGGCCGGCGCGCTCACCGGCACGTCCGACCACGGCAGCACCAAGAGCCTCTACGCCCGGGACCCGGACGGACTCGAGTTCGAGGTGGTCTGGCTGGTACCGGCCGACCGGCTGGACGAGGCCGCCCTGGCGGCCCGCAAGCGGATCTCCCGCCTCGACCTGGCCCGGGAGAAGCAGCGGTACGGGGGACAGACCCGTGGCGGGGTGGGCATCTCCGTCCCGGTCTGAGGCGGGGGCGGTGTGCCCGGTGCGGGACGGGCACGGTACAACCGCAGCATGTCCGCTGACCCGATCGGCCCCGTCACCCGCCACCTGCTGGTCCGTCACCTCGCCTCCTGGGTGCCGGACGCGCTGCGCCGATCCCGGCGGGCGACCTTCGTCCAGGCGTACGCCGGTCCCGACGGCGACACGGCCGGGGCCGCCCTCCGGGCCCTCGGCCGGGCCGCCGGTGGGTCGCGGGGACGGCAGCTGACCGTACTGACCGTCGTCGGGCCGACCGACGACCTGCTCGCCCGGCACGCCGCGCTCGCGGCCGAACTGCCGGCGGAGGTGACCGCGCACCCGGTGGCCGGTGACCTCACCCGGCTGCCGGTGGTGCTGAAGGCGGCCGCCGCGGCCGCCGCCCCGCTCTTCGGCTACCTGGACGCGGTCGGCGGACCGCCGGTCGACGGCGACGTCCTCGCCGCGGTCGTCGCCGGTCGGCCGGCGGAGCTGCTGCTGGTACTCGACCCGGCCGCCCGGGCCGGGGGCGAGCTCCGGCAACGGCTGAACGACGCCGGGTTCCCGCTGGTGTCCGAGGTGGAGCTGGTCGTCGACCCGGCGCCCGGGCCGCCCGGCCGTGGCGGGCGCCTGCTCGTCTTCGCCACCGCCTACGGCAAGCGGCTGGAGGCGTTCAAGGATGCGCTCTGGACGGTGGACCGGGAAAGCGGCGTCCGGTTCCGCGACCCGCACGACCCCGAGGGGCGCCTGGTGGATCCCACGCCGGTTCCGGCTCCGGAGCCGCTACGTCACGAACTCCTCGACCGGCTGACCTCCACCGGCCCGGCGTCGGTGACGCAGTTGCGGCAGTTCACCGCCGAGCGGACCGTCTACCGCGCCGGAGACGCCAACCAGGTGCTGGAGCACCTGGTGGCCAGCGGCGAGGTCAACCGGGAACCCCTGGCCGGGCGGCTCTCCGGGGACACGATGATCACTGTCGGCGCACCGGCCGGATGACCGGGTCCGGGCCCGGACACGCCGCGGGGCGCCGACGAGTCGGCGCCCCGGCTTCCGGCGGTGACGGGTCACCGCCGGGACTTGTCCTGCTTCCAGGAGAGCGGTCCGGGCAGATCCACCCGGTGCGCCCGGGCTCGGGAGTTCCAGGACCAGCGACCGATCTTGATGCTCCACGAGGAGAAGCCGTTCTCGGTGAAGTTGAGGATCAGCGGACCGATCTTCTTGCGCTTACGGAACATCAGACCCACGGCCGTGCCCCCTTCGAGAATGTGTGTCAACCGGCGGTGACCACACAGTTCCCCGTACGTTTGTTCGTCAAACCGCTGACCCTCCGATGAGGACGGTCTCGGGCCGGGCCGGGCCCCGGTGACGGAGCCGGAAGGCACCCGGGCTCTGGCCCACCTCCCGCTGGAAGAACCGGCCGAAGTTCGTCGGCTCGGCGAAACCGAGCCGACGACCGACCCCGGCCACCGGCAGGTCGGTCGCCGCGAGCAGCCGCCTGGCCTCCAACGCGACCCGGTCGTCGACGATCTGCTTCGCGCTGCGCCCGGTGGCCGCCAGGCAGGCCCGGGTGAGGGTACGCACCGAACAGCCGAGCCGACCGGCGTAGTCCTCGACCCGCCGGGTCTGCCCGTACGACCGCTCGATCTCGTACCGCAGTCGCCGGTAGGTGCCCCCGCTCTCGTCCGTCGCCCCGTCCCGCCGGTCGTCCCGCTCCGGACCGCCCGGCAGCAGCGCCAGCCGCAGCAGCAGGACGGCGAGCTGGTGACGGAGCAGGTCGACCGCGACGTCCCCGATAGGGTGCCGCTGGCAGTCGACGACGAGTTGACTGACCTCGTTGATCACCGCGTCCTCGTCCTCGCCGGCCAGCTGCCAGTAGCCGGTCCCGCCCGGCGGGGCGGCGACGGGTGCCAGTCCCAGTTCGCGGATAGCCTCCGGAGCCCAGCTGACCAGGATGGCGTCGAGTCCGCCCGGTTCGCCGTGGTGGACGACCTGACCAGGCTGTGCCCAGATCAGCGAGCCGGGGCGACAGGGATAGCCGCGGAAGTCGACCTCCTGGGTGCCGTGTCCGACCGTGACCAGCAGGAGCAGGTGGCGGTCGAGCAGCCGGGGACGGCGGTGGACCGGATCCGACGAGAAGTCACGCAGGGTGAAAGTGTGGATGCCGGCGTGTCGCGGCCCGGGCGGCGAACCGTTCGACTCGTCGGAGCCATGACCGAATCGGAGCATCGCCTCGACGGTAGCCCGGAACGGGCGGCGGCGCAGCACCCCGCGCCGTGACCGGCCGTCGAACCTCCGGCATCCATCGACGTTCGACGTTGACCGCGGGGGTGGCCGGTGGATAACCTGAGCGCCGTCCGGGCCGACGAACGACGCGCGGGGCGACAGCGAGCCACGCCCGACCGTCATCCCACCGCGCCCACCCCGACCCCGGGTGGGCGGCAAGGAGCCCGGGAGATTCCATGCGTCGCAGCTTCACCCTGCTGGCCTCCGTCAGCGTCGTACTCGTCGCCACGGGTGGCGGGCTCGTCGTCACCGGCGGTCCGGCGTACGCCGAGCCGGGGCCGGCCCTCGAGGTCGACCTCCGGTTGGACCGCCATCCGATCAGCCCGCACATCTACGGCATGAACTTCGTCGACGAGGCCCTGGCCGCCGAACTGTCCCTGCCGGTACGGCGCTGGGGCGGCAACGCCACCACCCGCTACCACTACCGGTACGACACCACCAACCGCGCCTCGGACTGGTTCTTCGAGAACATCGCGGAGGCCAACGACAATCCCGAGGCGCTGCCGGACGGGTCCTCCACCGACCGTTTTGTCGAACAGGACCGGCGTACCGGGACGGACACGGTGCTCACCGTGCCGCTGATCGGCTGGGCGCCGAAGGCTCGTGACGGCTCCTGCGGCTTCTCCGTGACGAAGTACGGCCCGCAGCAGCGTACCGACGAGTGGCGCCCGGACTGCGGCGACGGCATCCGTCCGGACGGCACCCCGGTGACCGGCAACGACCCGCACGACACCAGCGTCGAGGTCGGACCGGAGTACGTCCGGGAGTGGCTGCGCCATCTGACCGGCAAGTACGGAACGGCAGCCGAGGGCGGGGTCCGGTTCTACAACCTGGACAACGAGCCGGACATCTGGCACCACACCCACCGGGACGTGCACCCGACCGGGGCGAGCTCGGCGGAGCTGCGCGACCAGGCGTACGCGATCGGGGCGGCGATCAAGGAGGTCGACCCGACGGCGGCCACCCTCGGCCCGGTCGGCTGGGGCTGGACCTCCTGGGACCACTCCGGACTCGACCAGGAGGTCTGCGGGCGTACCGGCTGTTGGGCGAACCCACCCGACCGGCCGAACCGGGACGGACTGCCGTTCAGCACCTGGTACCTGCAGCAGATGCGGGACTACGAGGAGGAACACGGGCAGCGGGTCCTCGACTACTTCGACATGCACTTCTATCCGCAGGCTGCCGGGGTGGCGTTCGGCAACGGCAACGACCCGGCGACCAACGCGCTGCGGCTGCGGTCCACCCGGGCACTGTGGGACCCGACGTACACCGACGAGAGCTGGATCAACACACAGGTCCGGCTGGTGCCCCGGATGAAGGAACTGGTGGCGGCGAACTACCCGGGTACGAGAACCGCCGTCACCGAGTACAACTGGGGTGCGTTGGACCACGTCAACGGCGCGTTGGCGCAGGCGGACGTACTCGGGATCTTCGGTCGGGAGGGGCTCGACCTGGCGACGCTCTGGGCACCGCCCGGTGCCGACCAGCCGGGCGCGTACGCCTTCCGGATGTACCGCAACTACGACGGGGCCGGCGGCCGGTTCGGCGACATCGGGGTCCGGGCGACCAGCGCGGACCAGGAGAAGCTCTCGGTCTACGCGGCACAGCGCGGCGACGACGGCGCACTGACCGTGATGGTGGTCAACAAGGCCGGGGTCGAGCAGACGAGTACTCTGACGCTGCGCGGGCCGATCGGGCTCGACGCCCGGGTCCACCGGTACGGCGCCGCCGACCCCACCTCGATCGTCCGCGCACCCGACCAGCGGATCCTGGTGCCGCCGCCGACCGCCGGCGCGGCGAACGGTCTGCTGACCCACACCTTCCCGGCGGACTCGGTGACCCTTTTCGAGATCGACGCGGCGGTTTCGGTGACTCCGCCCGAGCTGACCTACCGCAACCTGGACCGGTCGCCGACCGACCGGTGGATCAGGCCGGCGGTCCAGTTGCGCAACGCCGGCCCGGACCCGGTCGACCTCTCCCGGATCACCGTCCGGTACTGGTTCACCCGCGACTCGGGCCGGGCCCCGGTCCGGGCCGACTGTGACCGGGCCGGCCGGCTCGGCTGTGACCGGGTCACCCGGCGGGTGGTGACGCTGCCGGCCGCCCGGCCCGGCGCGGACGGCTATCTGGAGGTCGGGTTCACCCCAGCGGCCGGGGTCCTGGCGCCGGGCGCCAGGCTCGGTCCGGTCGAACTGCGGCTCTGGAAGACCGACCGGTCACGGTTCGTCGAGGCGGACGACCACAGCTGGCGGACGGGTCGGCCCGACTTCGCCGGTACGGACCGGATCACCGTCCATCTGGACGGGGTACGGATCGCCGGGGTCGAACCGTGACGCCGTACGGCCGTCCGGCTTGACCGGACGGGGTGGCAGAGGGTAGACCCGAACGACATTCGGATCGTGGGTCGTCGCGGCGGCGGGGCAGCCGTCGTCGCGACGACCGCGGTCGCTTCCGGAAGAGGTGTCGATGCCCGGACTGTTCGCGGTTGATGACAAGACGGTGCTGGTCACGGGCGGGACCCGGGGGATCGGGCTGATGATCGCCCAGGGATTTGTCGAGGCCGGCGCCCGGGTCATCGTCTCCTCCCGCAAGCCGGACGTCTGCCTGGCGGTCGCCGAGCGACTCTCCGGCTACGGCCGGTGCGAGGCGATCCCGGCGGACATCTCGACCGCGGCGGGGGCGACCCGGCTGGCCGAGGCGGTGCTCGCCCGGGTCCCGGCGTTGGACGTACTGGTCAACAATGCCGGCGCGACGTGGGGAGCGCCGCTGGAGGCGTATCCGGAGAGCGCGTTCGACAAGCTGTGGGCGGTCAACGTCAAGGCGGTCTTCCAGTTGACCACCGCCCTGCTGCCGGCGTTGCGTGCCTCGGCGACCGCCGACGACCCGGCCCGGGTGATCAACATTGGTTCGATCGACGGCATCCGGGTCCCCTGGATGGAGGTGTACGCCTACGCGGCGACCAAGGCGGCGGTGCACATGTTGACCCGCAGCCTCGCCCACCAGCTCGCCCCGGAGCACATCACCGTCAACGCGATCGCCCCGGGCCCGTTCGAGAGCAAGATGATGGCGTTCGCGCTCGACGACCCGGCGACCCGCGCCACGATCGAGCACCAGGTGCCGCTGGGTCGGATCGGACGCCCCGACGACATGGCCGGGGCGGCGATCTATCTGGCCTCGCGGGCCGGGGCGTACCTCACCGGCGCGGTCATTCCGGTCGACGGGGGCATCACCACGCACGGCTGAACAGCGGTGGCGCGGCGGGAACGATACTGATATCCGGCTCGGAACAGGGTCGGCGCGGAAAAGGCCGGCGATCGCCGCCAAAACCGGAATTGCCGGGCCGGGGCGGAATGAATCGGGCGAACAACCGCCGCGCGGACTCGGCAGGTCCGCGCGGCGTGGTGAAGGTTACTGACTGTGACTTTCCTGAACGGTTGTCACCGTCCGGCGAGCAGCCGGTTGACGGCGGTGTCGACGTCCAGGTGGTCGCCCTCCCGACCCCGGGGCACCACCACGTACGTCCGGCGTAGGAACCTGACCAGGACGCTGCGTGGCACCTCGAAGAGGGCGTTACCGTCGGGTGATGAGAGCGCGAGCGCGACGAAGTCGCCCCGGGGTGTGGCCCAGGGCCAGACCCGGACGTCGCCGATCCCGGCCGGCTCATCCAGCCCGGTGACGAGCAGTTCCCGCGCGAAGGACCAGCTCACCGCTTCGCCTCCGGCGGATTCCGCGTGGAACAGGACATGGACCGCATACGGGTCGGCTGGGTCGTAGCGCAGGCTGGCACGCACGGGCAGGGCCGTGGCGTCAGGTGCAACGAGCCTTAACGACGTCTCGACCTCGACCGTGGTTGGTCGGATGACACTCATGGACGTTCTCCCCCCGGCACCGCTGCGGGACGTACGTGTCCCGCCTTTCCCATCCTCAGGTGCTACTCATGGTTACGCTCCGCCATACGCTGATATCACCCAGTAGTGGTAAGGACCTGCCGAGTCGCGGATCGAAATCGAATCTTTATGTAGGATGTCCAGTTCCATCCCGGTTACTCGATCCCCACCCGACGACGCCAGGTGGTTCAGCCGTCGACTTACTCCGGTAACGTCCAGTCGTCCTGTTGGGTGACGGGCCGGGCCACACTGGGGGTTGAAATGCCGACCAATCCATCCTCAATGGAGAAAGTGCCTCCGACCGGGATGAGGGTGGCGACCGGCGACCGCGCCGGTGGTGGGGCGGTGGGAAATGGGCGGAGGTACGACGTGCCGGAGGATCAGTGCGTCCCACGGGGGGACCGGCCGACATCCCCGACGGGGGATCATCCATCAACGGTTGCCGCCGAGTCCGGGGCGGCGGGCGGCGTCCGCACCGAACCGGCGCCCCGGTGGCGGCGGATCCGGACCACCCTGGAGATCATCCGGGCGAACCCGACCGGGCGGATCACGCTGAAGGTGGCGGTGGCGGTCGCCGGCGCGATCGTCGTCCTGCTCGGCCTCGCGCTGATCCCGCTGCCCGGACCGGGCTGGTTGATCGTGATCGGTGGACTGGGCATCTGGGCGGTGGAGTTCCACTGGGCCAAACGGCTGCTGAATTTCACTCGTCGGCACGTCCAGTCCTGGGCACGTTGGGTACGTGAACAGTCGCTTCTGGTGAGGATGGTCCTCGGATCGGTCGGCCTCGTTTTTGTCGCCGTGGTGCTCTGGCTCTCCCTACGGGCCAGCCTGGGGATCGACGTCCTCGCCCGCTTCATGCACTACATCGCCACCCACTGACCCCGGAGATGCGCGCCGGGGACCCGATCAGGTACAGTTCACGGCGCTGAGGGCGATTAGCTCAGCGGGAGAGCGCTTCGTTCACACCGAAGAGGTCACTGGTTCGATCCCAGTATCGCCCACTGCCTATGCGGCCAGTTCACGCGGCTCGTTACCGAATCTTCGGTAACGAGCCGTTCTGGTTCTGCTCCTTACGGGCCATCATCCACCAGGCGACCGTGCGCTCGAAGATGCCCGTCGCTCACCGAGACCTGCATGCGACGAACAGACTTCGTACCGAGGGCACGTCCAACCTGGTAAGGCTGGCGGATCGCGTCGGTGTCGGGCGGTTCGTGACGCAGTCCTTTGTCTTCGGCTACGGGTATCACGACCATGGAACCACGCCGGTCACGGGGGACAAGCCCTTCGGCGGACCAGGACGCGGAGGATTCGATCGGCATCTGACCGCGATGCGGACGAACGAGGAGCTCGTGCTCGCAACGGCTTCGATCGAGGGGGTCTCCCTGCGATACGGGATGTTCTACGGGTTCGAGTCGAACACGCTCGGACTGCTCGACCAGGCGGAGCGTGAGAACCTGGTGGCTCCGCGACAGGGATCGACCGTGTCGATGGTTCACCTCGAGGAGTGGCTGCCGCGGCCGTGGCCGCATTGGCGAACGGGCGTGCCGGGAGCGCATACAACGTCGCCGACGACCAGCCGTGCACGTGGACCTCCTACCTGCAGGCGGTCTCCGCCGCGGTCGGCGGGCGACCGCCGCTGCTGTTGCCGAACGGGCTGCTGCGCGTCTCGCCCTACCTCGGAATGCTTGTGGTGCGCGCAGGCCTGAGCCTGGACAGCGGCAGGGCCAAACGGGAACTCGGCTGTAAGCCGCGTTCTCCCGCAGTCGACGACGGTCTACAGGACGTCGTGCGCGATCCGACCGCAGCTGACCGCCCCCGCGGGATCCCTCGTGCGCGGAAGTCGTCGGCTAGCGGCTCAGCTCCAGCGCTGGAGCTTGTCGGGGTTGAGGACCGCCCAGATATGCGTGATTCTGTTTTCGTCGATGTCGAACGCGAGGACCGTCACCGTGGCTCCGTCCTGCTGCACCGCGAGCCCAGGCTGACCGTTTACCACGCACTCGACCAGGGCCGCGCTGGCAGGCATTTGTTCAGCGATGGTGAGGTAGTGGCGGGCGACGTGCTCGGCGCCTTCGATCGGCCCGAGTGCCGCCTGCGCCAGTCCGTTGCTGTCGGCGATCGCTGTTACGTCGGGATCGAGGAGGCCGATCAGAGCTTCGATGTCCTGGGCCTCCCATGCCTTTTTGAACGCCCGAACCGCCTCGGCCTGCCGGTTCCTCGACATCTGGGTCACGTCGAACAAGCGGGCCCGGCGACGGGCTGACGAGGCGAGCTGGCGGCATGCCGCGGGCGTACGACCGACGATCTTTGCGACCTCGGGGAACGGGTACCCGAAGACATCGTGGAGGATCAGGGCGACACGCTCAGCCGGGGTCATGGCTTCGAGCGTGACGAGGAAGGCCATGGTGACCGACTCGTCGAGGGTGATCCGGTCTGCGGGGTCACCGGCACCGCCCCGCCCCTCGCTCGCGCTTGACCACGCTGCGGACTCGGGTAGCGGCTCGGGGATCCATTCTCCGACGTACCGTTCTCGACGTGCTCGCGCCGAGCCAAGTACGTCCAGGCAGATGCGGCCCGCGACCGTGGTCAGCCACCCGCCCGGGGACTGGGTGGCGTCTCGCTGCTCCGCAGACATGGCGTACCAGCGGGCGTAGGTCTCCTGGACGGCATCCTCCGCTTCGGCAAGAGAGCCCAAGAGCCGGTAGGCGAGGTTGATCAGGTGGCGCCGCTCGCTCATCACCGCGTTCAGCCCCGAGTCGTCCGGACTGTGGCGTGATCGGTCACTTGTGGCCATTGTGGGTGCACGCCTCCGTAAGTCTCGCCCCTGCCGTGTTCGACGAAACACGCCGGCTGTCTGTGAGGTCACGGGATCCGCTCACCCAGCTGCTGGCGCTGGGAGAAGATGTCGATGACCCCCCATACTTCGGCGATCCTGCCCTCGGAGAAGCGAAAGACGAAGATCTCGTTGTAGGTGATGGTTCTCCCAGTGGCCGCCAGGCCGCGGTACTCGCCCTGATGGGTTCCCCTCACGGTGGTCCGGAAGACGGTCTTGTCACCTTCTGTGATCATGTCCTCGACTGTGACCTGGATGTCGGGGAGCCCGCGAAGCAGCATCGTCCAGGCGCCCTTCACAGCCTCGGGCGCCGTGGTGCCCACCGGCCCCGGCACATGGAACACGGCATCGGGGTGGAACACCTCGTCGACGGTCCGCGAGATCAGCTCCAGATTGCGGCTGCTGATCGCGTCATGGAGCCGCTTGTAGACCGCCTTGTTGGTCTGTGGGGTAGTCATCGTGAAGCCTCTCCTTCGGTGTGTGAGGGTTGGATGCGATCAGAAGGCGAAGGGTCCGAAGCGCAGGACAGCCAGCGCTGCGGCAGGCACCAACAGCACGAGCGGAAACACGACGTTGGTGGTCTCACCGCGACGAAGGTGCACGATGACGGCGCCGGCCATCAAGACGGCCAGGCCCGCCCCCGCAATGGGACCCAGCAGGCTCAGGACACCGACAGCCGGGGGAACGATCAGTCCGACGGCACCGAGGACCTCCGCTGCCCCAATGAGTCTGATCTGACCCTGCGAATAGTCTTCGGCCCACGGGTAGGCCGCAACGACGTCGTCTCGGGACTTGACGACTTTCGTCACGCCGGAACCCAAGAACGCGAGGGCTAGCAGGGCGGCCGTGATCCAGAGGGCGATGTTCATCGTGAGTCTCTCTCTCGTCGTCATCCGAGAAGTCCAGGAACCTTGGTTCGCGCTCCCATCACTACGACGACGTAGCCGCGCAAGGTGTCAGATCGCCCTGAACCTCACAGGTCGGTGGCGTGATTCGTTGTAGCCCTGTCTGTCAGGGTGAGTTGAGGCCAGCGGCTCATAGCAAGTCCGTCGGACAGGGCGAGTTCAGGATCGAGAAGCGTTGAATACTGTTGTTGGCGTGGTGACGGCCCAGGATGGGGTCATGAGTC
>NZ_JBDPLT010000089.1:0-10166 GCF_039871775.1 Plantactinospora sp. B5E13 | reverse complement strand
TCGGCCAACGGGCGCCCGGCACTGATCAACTATCTCCGCCGGCCCGGCAGCCCGCACTACGAGGCGTTGGTCGTCGACGTACTCCGGATCGAGAACGGGAAGATCGTAGAAAGCAACGCCTTCATCGGTGCCCGTCACGTCGCCGCCTTCAGCATGCCCGCCACGCTCGAGCCCTAGGAGCGTGCCGGCTCGACCAGGTGCAGGGACCGTCCGGCCAGGCCGACGGTGAGCCGCTGACCCCAGGCCAGCGCCAGGTGGTCGTGTTCGAGTCCGTCGGCGAAGACGACAAGTCGCTCCCGCTCGGCGGCGAGTTCCACCGTCTCGCCCGGGCCGAGCCGCCCGGCGGTCAACGCCACACCGGTCGCCGGTGACGGCCACGCCTCCCGGACGAACCAGCACAGCGCCGGCTCGTCGGCGGCCGGCAGGGCCGGACCGTCGCCCCGTTCCCGGGCGATCGAGGCGCACCAGCCGGTGGCACCGGTCCCGGTCCCGACCACCAGGCCGGAGGAGGACTGCCGCTCTCGACGGCCGTCCATCAGGGACAGCAGGTAGCGGGCGGACTGGTGGCCCGGGTGCCCGACGTAGATCTCGTTGAGGCCGAGCAGTTCCTGCCCGTCGTCGAGGACCGCCAGGACCATGGTGCGCCGCCGGATCGGCGCCCGCCCGGAGACCACCGCCGGCAGCAGCCGAGCCACCTCCGACGGCGCGTACCGGACAAGTACGCCGGCGTTGCGACCCGGATCCGGGTCCACCCCGATCACCGGCTGACCGTCGAGGTACTTCGCCACGTTGGCCACCAGTCCGTCCTGGCCGACCGCGACGACAACGTCCTCGGCCGCGAACGGGAACCGCGCCAGGTCGTCCCGGTCAGCGTGGCCCCGACGCCAGTCCGCCGGGACGGCGGCGCCGACCGTGGTCAGCGCCACCTGCAGCGCGTCGTGCCGGGCCACCACCTCGGCCAGGTCGCGCCCCCGTCGACTCAGGTAGTGCCCGGCCGCGGCCCGGGTGCCGTGCTGAGCCAGCAGCTCGTCCAGTTCGCTGCGCCGGCTCACCACCACGACCCGGGGAGCCAGGGTCGCGCTCACCGGGTCACCCCGGCAGCCAGGTCCGCGCGCACCACGACGAACCGGGGCGCGGGGTTCGGCCTGCTCACCGGGCCAACCGGTCCAGCAGGCCGGTCAGCACGTCGGGGGTGACGGTGAGCTGGCCGACCTCGGGCAGCTGACCGGCCATCTCCCGCAGCGCCAGCGCGTGCAGCACCCCGGCCGGCAGGTCCCGGTAGGCGGCGAGCTTGGCCGCCTCCGCCTCGGCCTCGGCAAGCCCGATCACCCGTACCCCGTCGGCCTTGGCGGCGGCGAGGGTCCGCTCCTTCTCGGCCTCGGCGGCGGCCAGCACCCGGGCCCGGTCGGCCGTCGCGGCGTTCGTCACCTTCTCCCGTTCGGCCTTGCCCTGGGCCACCGCCAGATCGGCGGCGGCGTCGAGTTCGACCTTGCGCCGCGCGTTGGCGCCGTGCTGTTCCACGAGCTGCTGTTCCCGGCGGGCCAGCTCGATCTTGTTCTGGAGTTCGTTCTCCGCGATGGCCCGTTCCTGCTCGACCGCCTGGGCCCGCCGGGCGTACGTCGCCCGGTCGGCCTCGACCTGGACCGCCTCCCGGGTCGGGGTCTGCAGCGCCCGTTCCATCTCCGGCTCGGGCCGGACCGCGACGACCCGGGCACTGACCACGGTGACGCCGATGTCGGTGAGCCGGGTCTCGTCGCGCAGCCCGGCCGAGACCGCCTCCCGGACGGCGGCGATGTCGGTCAGTGCCTGGGCCAGCGGCACCCGGGCCAGCAGGTCGAGTGCCGGCTGCTGGGCCAGCTCGGCGAGGAGGGTGGCGATCTGGTCCAGTGGCCGTCCCCGGGCCGCGCCCCGGTCCGGGTCGACCGAGAAGTCCAACCGGCTCGCGGCCAGTGCCGGGTCGGCGATCCGGTACGTCACCGTCGCCTGGACGGTGACGTCGGCGAAGTCGCTGGTCCGGGCGTGGAAGAGCAGCGGCAGTTCCCGGTCGTCGACCGGCACCTCGCTCAGTACGCTGACCAGCGGCCGGTACCAGAAGGACAGCCCCACGCCCTCGTGCCGGACCTGACCGCGGACGTGGTGGCGGACCCAGCTGGTCGGGGTGCCGCGCAGGTGCCGCAGGAACAGACGTCGCTTCACGTCACTCATGGTCGGATACCCTCCCCTGTTTTCGTCACTGGGACGATAAACAGGGAAGGGTATTCACGTCAAGCTGACGCTAAATCCATCCGTAGGGTCGGACCGCCGGCCCGGGCTCAGCGGCCCAGCCGCTGGTAACGACGTACCGCCAGCGGGGCGAAGACGGCGATCAACACCAGCGGCCAGACGACGGCGAGCAGGGTCGCGTGCTGCGCCGGCCAGGAGTCGCCACCGATTCCCGGATTGCCGAACAACTCCCGGGCGGCGGCCACCGTCGCGGAAAGCGGATTCCAGGCCGCGACCGCACCGAGCCAGTCCGGCAACAACTCCGGGGCGACGAAGACGTTGGAGAGGGCGGTGAGCGGGAAGGCGAGCGGGAAGACGATCACGCCGACCGTGTCCGGGTTCGGAACCACCAGGCCGAAGAAGATCCCAAGACAGGTGAAGGCGAGCCGCAGCAGCAGGATCAGACCCACCGCCGCCAGCGCGTCGACCACACCGTTGCGCCACTGCCAGCCGACCAGCAGACCGCAGACCACCAGGGTTGTCATCTCCAGCAGGGCCCGGATCAGGTCGGCCCCGGTACGCCCGGTCACCAGTGCCGACCGGGCCATCGGAATCGACCGGAACCGGTCCACCACTCCCCGGCTGACGTCCATCGCCACGCCGCTCGCGGTGGCACCGAGTCCGTAGAGCATCGTCATCACAAAAACGCCCGGCAGGAGGAACTCCCGGTAGCTGCCCGCGCCCGGGACCGTCATGCCGCTGCCGAAGACGTAACCGAAGACCAGGACGAACATGATCGGCAGGCTGAAATAGATGATGATCTCCTCGGGCGACCGGACCACGTGCGCCATGTTGCGCCCGGTCATCGTCGCCCCGTCGACCACCGCCCAGCGGAACCTGCGCACCGCGTCACCCCCGTTCACCGCGCCACCCCCGTCACCCGCGACTCCGCCGACCACCCCACCGACCCCGGTCACCGCGCCACCCCCGCCACCTGCCGGGCTCCGCCGGCTGTGAGCTGCAGAAACGCCTCGTCCAGGGTCGGCCTGCGCAGGCCGATGTCGGCCACCACGATTCCCGAGGCCTCCAACGCCCGCATCACGTCACCGAGCGCGGCGACCCGGTCGACCACCGGCGCGCCGAGCTGCCGCAGTTCGGCGTCAACGCTCACCGGGCCGGCCGCGAGCCGCTCGAGGATCGCCGCCGTGGCCGCCACCCCGGCCCGGTCCCGGACGACCACCTCGATCCGGTCCGCGCCGATGCGGGCCTTCAGCTCGTCCGACGTGCCCTCCGCGACCATCCGGCCGCTGTCGATCACACAAATCCGGTCGGCGAGCTGGTCCGCCTCCTCCAGGTACTGGGTGGTGAGCAGCACCGTCGTCCCGTTCGCCGCCAGCTCCCGTACCGCCGACCACAGCTGGTTGCGGCTGCGCGGGTCGAGGCCGGTGGTCGGCTCGTCGAGGAAGAGCACCCTCGGTGTCATGATCAGGCTGGCGGCCAGGTCGAGCCGGCGCCGCATCCCACCCGAGTACGTTCCCGCCGAACGGCCCGCCACGTCGGCGAGCCCGAACCGCTCCAGCAACTCGTCCGCGCGCCGGCGGGCGGCCCGCCGGGACAGGTGGTGCAGCCGGCCGAAGAGGATCAGGTTCTGCCGTCCGCTGAGGATCTCGTCGACCGCGGCGTACTGGCCGGTCAGCCCGAGCACACCGCGGACCTGCTCCGGCTGGCGGGCCACGTCGTACCCGGCGATCCGGGCCCGACCGGCGTCGAACCGCAACAGCGTGGTCAGAATCCGCACCGCGGTGGTCTTGCCCGCGCCGTTCGGGCCCAACATCCCGTAGACCGTGCCGGTCGGCACGGCCAGGTCGAGCCCGTCCAGGGCCCAGGTCGTGCCGTACCGCTTGCGCAGCCCTTCGGCGACGACCGCTGACGTCGTATTGGTCATGCCGTCGACAGTCCCGGACCGCGCGCACCGGCCGCGCACCACACGCTGACCGGCCTGGCTCCGGACCCACCGGTCACGCACCGCCGGCCGACGGCCCGAACCCGACGTCGGGCGGCCGGCTCAGGACCGGTCGAGCAGGTCGAGCGCCGCGGTTCGGTCCAGCGCCGCACCCCGGTCGAAAATCCGTTCGTACGCCGCGTCGCCGAGTCGGGCCCGCACCGCGCCGGCGACCTCCGTGCCGGCCACCGCCCCCGCCGGACCGATGCCGGTCTGCAGCGCCGACACCGCGCCGAGCAGCAGGCAGGCCCGTTCGGGATCACCGTCCCGGAGCACCGGCCCGACCCGGCCCTCCACCGCGATCGCGAGCATCGCCGACTCCCACACCCCGACCGGCGCGGCCAGCACCTCCCGGAAGTGCGCCCGGGCCTCGTCCGGCGCTCCCCGCGCCTCGGCGAGTTGACCGAGCAGGACCAGGGTGGCGAGCCGGACCCCCTCGGCGCCGAACCAGCCGGTCGGGCACTCGGCGAGGGCCTGCTCGGCCAGTCGCCGGGCCCCGGTCGGGTCGCCCCGGCGCCGGGCAATCTCGCCGAGCCCGAGGTGGGCGGCGGCGAGCATCTCCGGCGCCCCGGCCCGCGACGCGAGCTCGGTCACCCGGCGGTAGTCCGCCACCGCCCCGTCGAGTTCCCCGACGCTGACCCGGCCGTCCGCCCGGATACGCAGCAGCTCCGCCATGTCCAGGGTGGAGCCGAGTTCCTCGACCAGTCGCAGCGCCTCGTCCAGCAGCCCGGTGGTCTCCGCCCCACCACACCGGTAGCCGAGTTCGGTCATCGTGCTCAGCGTCAGTACGCTGCCCCAGCGCTCACCAAGTGCCCGGAATCCCGCCAACCCGCGGTCGAACTCCGCCCACGCCTGGTCGTACCGGCTCTCCATCATCCGCACCATGCCGATGCCGAGCGCGGCCAGCGCCTGGCTCCACGGATCGGACCCGACCACGATGCCCCACGACTCCGGCGTCCCGGATACCGACAGAGGCAGGTCCGGTGGCGGGCCGGCGGCCATCCCGGACAGGTAGAGCAGGAACGGCTGGGTCAGCGGCCGGTTCAGGTTCCACAGGATCTCGCCGGCCCGGGCCACGGCCCGCGCCGCCGGACCGTACCCGCCGAGCGAGGCGTGCAGGATGCAGAGCGCGTACGCCTCCTCGAGTCCGGCTGGAGGTTCGGGGCCGAGGCGGCTGACGAGTTGGTCGGCGAGTGCTGCCCCCTCCGCGCGCAGGCCCCGCAGCCACCAGTAGAACGAGAGCGCCGCGACCAGCCGCAGGCCCAGGTCGACGTCGGCGTCGGCGACCGCCCGGCGCAGCGCGAGGTGGAGATTGTCCCGGTCGGCGTCCAGGCGGCGCAACCACTCCAACTGGTCGGCGCCGCGCAACCCACGGTCCGCGGCGCGGGCCAGCTCGAGGACGTACGCGCCGTGCGCCCGGCGCAGCGGTGCCGCCTCGCCGGCGTCGACCAGGCGTTCGGCGCAGAAGGCCCGGACCGTCTCCAGCATCCGGAAGCGCCCACCCCCCGCCTCGACCAGCGACTTGTCGACCAGACCGGTCAGTACGTCGAGGACGTCGGCGGCGTCGAACGGGCCGCAGACCCGCTCGATCGCGGCCAGGTCGGCGCCGCCGGCGAAGACGGTCAACCGTCGGGCCAGCCGCTGCTCGGTCCCGTCCAGCAGGTCCCAGCTCCACCGGACGACCGCGCGGAGCGTCTGGTGCCGGGGCTGGGCCACCCGGCTGCCCCGGTTCAGCAGCCGGAACCGGTCGTCGAGCCGGGCCGCGATCTCGCCGACCGGCAGCGCCCGCAACCGGGCGGCGGCGAGTTCGATGGCCAACGGCAGACCGTCGAGGGTACGGCAGATCCGCAGCACCGCGTCGAGGTTCTCCTCGTCGACGTCGAATCCCGGTGCCACGTCGACGGCCCGGTCGAGGAAGAGCCGCACCGCGGCGCAGTCGCGCGCGGTGCCGGCGGTGACCTCCGTCGCCGGCAGCGGCAGACCGGCCAGCGGGCATACCGCCTCGCCGGTGATCCCGAGTGGTTCCCGGCTGGTGGCCAGGATCCGCAGCCCCGGACAGCCGGCGAGCAGCCGGGCGGCGAGCCGGGCCGTGTCGGCGACCACGTGCTCGCAGTTGTCCAGCACCAGCAGCAGTCGCCGGTCGGCCAGGGCCGCGACGAGCCGGTCGACCACGTCCCGGGGCCCACCGGGCGCCCGCAGCGCCGCGTCCCGCAGGTTGAGCGCGGCCAGGACCGCCGGCGCCACGTCCGCCCCGTCGACCAGTCCGGCCAGCTCGACCATCCGGACGTCCCCGGACTGCAGACCGGCCGCCTCGATCGCCAGCCGGGTCTTGCCGACGCCGCCCGGACCGTGCACCGTGACCAGCCGGGCCTCGTCCAGCAGTTTGCTGATCCGTCCGAGTTCGTCCTCCCGCCCGACGAAGCTGCTCAGCTGTCCGGGCAGCCCGGATCCCGGGCGGCCGCCGGTGGCCGGCGGCCCCGACGGGTACGCCGGCTCGGCCGACCCGCCGTCAGTCGACGGACCCGCCTCCGCCACCCCGGTCTCCCCCACCGGTGACGTGCGGTCGGTGCGCGGCGGCACCGGGCTGCCACCGGGCGGTGGCAACCGGTCGTCACCGGGCGGCGGCAGCCGATCCGCGGGGCGCGGCACCGGGTCGTCGCGCAGCATCGTCAGGTGGAGTGCGGCGAGCTCCGGTGACGGGTCGGCGCCGAGTTCCTCGGCGAGCAGCCGCCGCCCCTCGGCGAAGGTGGCGAGCGCCTCGGCCCGCCGGCCGCCCGCGTACAGCGCCCGCATCAGCTGACCGCGCAGCCGCTCCCGCAGCGGGTACGCGGTCACCAGGTCCCGCAGCTCGCCGATCAGCGGCCCCGGCCCGGCCAGGCCCAGTTCCGCCTCCACCCGGTCCTCGACCGCGCCCAGCCGCAGCTCCGCCAGGCGTACCGCCTGTGGGGTGGCGAACGGGGCCGGTCGGACGTCGGCCAACGGTTCGTCCCGCCACAGGTCGAGCGCCTCGCGCAGCAGTACGACCGCCGAGGCCCGGTCGCCGTCGCGGAGCGCCCGCTGCCCGGCCGTCACCAGCCGGGTGAACCGGTGGACGTCGACGTCCTCCGGGTCGATCGCGAGACGGTAGCCGGCCGGGTGGAACTCCAGTCGCGGCGTCGACCCGCCGGTCCCGGCCAGGATCTGGCGCAGCCGGCTGACCTGGGACTGCAGGGCGTTGTTGGCGCCCGCCGGCGGGCTGTCGCCGTACAGGCCGTGGATCAGCCGATCGGCGGCGACCATTCGACCCGCGTCGAGCAGCAGCAGCACCAGCAGGGCACGGAGCCGGGCACCGCCGACCACGACCCGGGAGCCGTCGTCGGCGTACACCTCCGTCACGCCCAGGATGCCGAACCGCATGCCGTTGATTCTCACCCACCCGCGCTTTCCATATTTCACCGCGCGATCCGTGCCGGTATGGCTAGCTTTGGAGGTGTTCGCTGCGTTCCGTACAGGCGGGAGGTCCGGCCATGGACGTCGAGGTCACCATCCGGGTCGACGGAACGGACCACCGGCTCACCGTGGACACCCGGACCACCCTGCTCGACGCCCTGCGGGAACGACTTGGCAACACCAGCCCGAAGAAGGGTTGTGACCACGGCCAGTGCGGCGCCTGCACGATCCTGCTCGACGGTCGGCGGGTGAACAGCTGCCTGGCCCTCGCGGTCGCCCACGACGGCGCCGAGATCGTCACCGCCGCCGGGCTCGCCCCGGACGGTCAACTCCATCCGATGCAGCAGTGCTTCATCCGGCACGACGCCTTCCAGTGCGGATACTGCACACCCGGCCAGATCGTCTCCGCGGTCGCCATGCTCCGCGAGGCGGAGGCCGGCTGGCCGAGCGCGGTCACCATGGACAACCCGGACGGCGGTGGCGACGACGGTGGCCCGGTCCGGCTCGACGCGGACGAGATCCGGGAGCGGATGAGCGGCAACCTCTGCCGCTGCGCGGCGTACGCCAACATCGTCCCGGCGATCGAGGAGGTCGCCCGCCGATGAGACCCTTCCGCTACACCCGGGCCGAGGACGTCTCCGGCGCCGTCGCCCTGCTCGCCGGCACCCCGAACGGCGCCTTCCTCGCTGGCGGGACCAACCTGGTCGACCTGATGAAACTCGACGTCGCCACCCCGGAGTTGCTGGTCGACGTACGCCGGCTCACCTCCGACCGGGTCGACGAGCTGCCCGACGGCGGCCTGCGGATCGGTGCCGCCACCCCGAACAGCGACCTGGCCGCCGATCCACTGGTCCGGCGCCGCTACCCGGTGCTCTCCCAGGCCCTGCTCGCCGGTGCCTCCGGTCAGCTCCGCAACCTGGCCACCGCCGGCGGCAACCTGCTGCAACGCACCCGCTGCGTCTACTTCCAGAACGTGACCACGCCGTGCAACAAGCGCCAACCCGGCACCGGATGCCCGGCGATCGAGGGATACCACCGGGAACTCGCCATCCTCGGCACCTCGCCGGAGTGCGTCGCGACCCACCCCTCCGACTTCGCCGTCGCGCTCGTCGCGCTGGACGCCGTGGTGGTGACCAGCGGGCCGGACGGTGAGCGACGCATCCCGATGGTCGAGCTGCACCGGCTGCCGGGGCAGGAGCCGCAGCGGGACACCGTGCTGGCGCACGGCGAACTGGTCACCGCGATCGAGCTGCCGCCGTTGCCCTTCGCCACCTGCTCCCGTTACCGCAAGGTCCGGGACCGGGCGTCGTACGCCTTCGCGCTGGTCTCGGTGGCGGCAGCGCTGGACGTGGCCGACGGTGTGGTGCGGGACGTCCGGATCGCGCTCGGCGGGGTGGCGCACAAGCCGTGGCGGGCGACCCGGGCCGAGGAGCTGCTGCGCGGCGGCCCGGCTCGGGAGGACCGGTTCCGGGCGGCGGCCGAGGCGGAGCTCGTCGACGCCCGACCGCTGCCCGGCAACGCCTTCAAGGTGCCGCTGGCCCGGAACACCCTCGCCGGCACGCTGCGCGAACTGGCCGTCGGACAGCTCTGAACCGGCTGCGGTGGCCCGATGATCACGCGAGTAGGTTGAGCTGGTTGGACCCGCACAACCCGGCCCGCGTCCCGGGCCGTACGACGGCAGGAGAGCACCCCGATGAGCGAGCAGCTGGCCGTACCGACCCTCGCGCTGGCCAACGGCGCCCGGATTCCCCAGGTCGGCCTCGGCACCTGGCCGATGTCGGACGCCGAGGCGGAGCGGGCCGTCGCCGAGGCGATCGGCGTCGGCTACCGACTGATCGACACCGCCTACAAGTACGGCAACGAGACGGGTGTGGGCCGTGGGCTGCGCGCCTCCGGCGTACCCCGGGAGGAGCTCTTCGTCACCAGCAAGCTGAACGGCGAGTGGCACGGCCGGGAGCAGGTTCGGGAGGCGTTCCGGGACAGCGTCGCCAAGCTCGGCGTGGACTACCTCGACCTGTACCTGATCCACTGGCCGATGCCCTGGCAGGACCGGTACGTGGACGCCTTCCTCGGCCTCGCCGACCTGCTGCGGGAGGGGCTGGTCCGGGCAATCGGGCTGTCCAACTTCAAGCCGGCGCACATCGACCGGATCCGGGCCGCGACCGACGTGACGCCGGACGTCAACCAGATCCAGTTGGACCCGACGCTGGCCCGGGAGGCCGTTCGCGCCTACCACCGGGAGCACGGCATCGTGACCCAGTCGTGGGGGCCGATCGGGCACGGCCGCGAACTGCTCTCCGAGCCGGTGGTGACGGAGGTCGCGGAGCGCTACGGTCGGACGCCGGCCCAGGTCGTGCTCCGGTGGCACGTCGAGCTCGGGCTCGTGCCGATCCCGAAGACCTCCTCGCCGGAGCGGATGAAGACCAACCTCGACGTCTTCGACTTCTCGCTGGCTCCGGCGGACGTGGCCGCGCTCACCGCCCCCGACCCGGGCGAGGCTGCGGCCCCCCACACCCACACGGTCGGGCCCATA
>NZ_JBDPLT010000088.1:0-11117 GCF_039871775.1 Plantactinospora sp. B5E13 | reverse complement strand
TCTTCCATCCTCTGTTCAACACCGTGGGTCCCGGGGCCCCCCGGGGGGGGGGGGGCGCCCCCCGACTCCGACTCGGTCGGGCACTGAGTTGTCGGACGGCCGGCGTCCGCGGTAGGGCGGGCGCCGGCGGGCCTTCCTACCCGGTCAGGGCAGTTCCATTCCCTCGGTGGTGGCGATCTCGGTGAGGGCGGCGTCCAGGTAGTCGCCGACCGGCCGGCCGGTGACGGTCAGCAGGTCGGCCACCAGCAGTGGGGCGTGCCGGGCCGCCGTGGTGCGGTCCGGCGGCGGCACCTCCCCGGCCTCCGGGTGTACGCCGAGCGCGCCGGTCAGCAGCAGCGCCAACGCCTGGACGTCCAGGTCGGGCAGCCAGGACACGTTGGTCCGGACGCAGCGGGTCAGCACCGCCTGGACGTCCTCGCCGGTCAGTCCGTCCTGGTGCGTCTCCTCGAGCTGCATCCGGAG
Source organism: Plantactinospora sp. B5E13 (assembly GCF_039871775.1). Classification (NCBI taxonomy): domain Bacteria; kingdom Bacillati; phylum Actinomycetota; class Actinomycetes; order Micromonosporales; family Micromonosporaceae; genus Plantactinospora; species Plantactinospora sp. B5E13. The sequence goes on along the minus strand of NZ_JBDPLT010000088.1, from coordinate 10,655 downwards.
TATTCCGCCGAGAACCCGGCCGACCTGCTCCTGGTTCTGCGCGGCCAGGTCCCCGACCGCCGTCTCGAACGCGGTGAGGTCCCCGAGCCGGGCCGCCTCGACGGCGTCGACCGTGGCACGCCGGATCGCCTGCACCACCACCGGTACGGAAGTCATCCGCCCATTCAACCGGATCCGCCCCGGACCGCCGTCACCGGCAACACGGCTCAGCCGCCGCCCGGCCGGCGGCGGCCCGGGTTCACTGCCCGGCCGGCCCGCCGTTCAGCAGTTGGTCGAACGAGGTGGTCAGCGCGAACGGGTCGGCGACCGTCGCCGGCCCCCGCCGGTTGATCTCCTCGGCCAGTTCGTCCGCCGCACGGCTGATCCGACTGTGCAGGCTCGCCTGCGGATCACCGCTGCCCCAGTCCTCCGGGGCGGCGAAGACCGCGGTCGGCACGACGATCGCCCGCAGATAGCTGAACATCGGCCGCATCGCGTGTTCGAGGGCCAGCGAGTGCCGTGCGGTGCCGCCGGTCGCGGCGATCAGCACCGGTCGGCCGACCAGGGCCTGGTCCCCCAGCACGTCGAAGAACGACTTGAACAGTCCGCTGTACGAGGCGTTGAAGATCGGCGTCACGGTGATCACGCCGTCGGCGGCGGCGACCGCGTCGAGTGCCGCCTTCAGCGACTCGGACGGATAGCCGGTCGACAGGTGGTTCACCACGTCGTGGCCGTGGTCACGCAGTTCCACCACGTGGGTCTCGACCTCCACCTGCCGGCGGGCCAGCGCCGCGCCGGTCGCCTCGGCGAGCCGGTCGGCGAGCAGCCGGGTGGACGACGGCACGCGCAGGCCGCCGGAGACCACCGCGAGGGTACGACGGGTCATCGGTCCGCTCCCGCCTCGATCGCGGCGGAACCCGTCTGGGCCCCGGCGTCCGAGTCGGCCGCGTCCCGCGCGGCCTTCAGGCTGGCGTGGGTCGGCGCCTCCGGAACGTGTGCCGGTCGCAACGCGGCGAACTCCCGGCGCAGCACCGGCACCACCTCCTCGCCGAGCATGTCGAGCTGCTCCAGAACGGTCTTCAGGGGCAGGCCGGCGTGGTCGATCAGGAACAGTTGGCGCTGGTAGTCGCCGACGTACTCGCGGAAGCCCAGCGTGCGGTCGATCACCTGTTGCGGGCTTCCGACGGTCAGCGGGGTCTCCCGGGTGAAGTCCTCCAGCGACGGACCGTGTCCGTACACCGGCGCGTTGTCGAAGTACGGCCGGAACTCGCGGACCGCGTCCTGGGAGTTGCGCCGCATGAAGACCTGGCCGCCCAGTCCGACGATGGCCTGGTCGGGGTCGCCGTGGCCGTAGTGCGCGAACCGCTGGCGGTACAGCCCGACCATCCGCCGGGTGTGCTCCTTCGGCCAGAAGATGTGGTTGTGGAAGAAGCCGTCGCCGTAGTACGCGGCCTGCTCGGCGATCTCCGGACTGCGGATCGAGCCGTGCCAGACGAACGGCGGGATGCCGTCCAGCGGTCGCGGTGTCGAGGTGAACGACTGCAGCGGGGTCCGGAACTTGCCGGACCAGTCGACCACGTCCTCCCGCCACAGCCGGCGCAGCAGGCCGTAGTTCTCGATCGCCAGTGGGATGCCGTTGCGGATGTCCTGCCCGAACCACGGGTAGACCGGCCCGGTGTTGCCCCGGCCCATCATCAGGTCGACCCGACCGTCCGCGAGGTGCTGCAGCATCGCGTAGTCCTCGGCGATCTTGACGGGGTCGTTGGTGGTGATCAGGGTGGTCGACGTGGAGAGCAGGATCCGGTTCGTCCGGGCCGCGATGTAGCCGAGCATGGTGGTCGGTGAGGAGGGTACGAACGGCGGGTTGTGGTGCTCGCCGGTGGCGAAGACGTCAAGGCCGACCTCCTCCGCCTTGAGCGCGATCGTGACCATCGCCTTGATCCGCTCGCCCTCGGACGGCAACCGCCCGTTCGTCGGGTCCACGGTCACGTCGCCGACGGTGAAGACCCCGAACTGCATGATCGACTCCTCGCGTGAAGGCCTTGCTCCGGGGCATCCGCCCCGACACGTCCCACAACATACTTGCCGAGTCAAGTATTCCATCCGGCGGCCCTGTGCTCGCGGCCCGCCAGCGGGCGGCACCTCCCCCGGGCTCGGCTGTCAGCAAGGGGCCCTTCCTGACAGGCGGGGTGGATGCGCTATTCATGTCGGATGGGAACCGAGCGGGCGTGGGAACCGAGCGACGAGTGGTGCCGGCCCGGGCCGAACCCGACGCAACAACGACGTGACCTGTACCTCGGGCTGTCGACGGCGGCCGTCGGCATGCTCGGCGTGGTCCTCGCCAACAGCATGGGAATGTTCCCGCTCGGTCCCCCGCCTTCCTGGCTGGAGCAGTTGACCTGGGCGGTCGCGGTCTCGCTGCCGCTGGTCTGGCGACGTACCCGTCCCGAGGCGGTCACCATCGTGATCGCCGTGGTCTTCATCGCCGCCCAGGCGAGAGGCGGTCCGGAGACGTTGGTCTCCTCGGCGTCCCTCTTCGTCGCGATCTACACGCTCGGTGCCTGGGGACGGCACCGCCGGTGGGCGGCCCGGATCCGGATCGGGGTGATCGTCGCCATGTTCGCCTGGCTGGCCGTCTCGGCGACCATCTCGATCCTGACGATCGAGATGCGCTTCGAGGGCGCCGCCGGACCGTTGCCACCGCTGCTGGCGGCCTCCCTGCACAGCATCCTGTTCAACCTGGCCTTCTTCCTGCTCGCGTACCTGCTGGGCAACAGCACCTGGGTCTCCGCGCGAAGCCGCCACCGACTGCGGGTGCAGGCCGAGGAACTGCGACGGTCCCGGGCCGCCGAGGCGGAGCGGGCGGTGACCCAGGAACGGGTCCGGATCGCCCGGGAGCTGCACGATGTCGTCGCGCACCACGTCTCGGTGATGGGGGTGCAGGCCAGCGCCGCCCGCCGGGTGATGGAGAAGGATCGGGAGAAGGCCCGGACCGCCCTCGGTGCGGTGGAGCAGAGCGCCCGTACGGCGGTCGACGAACTACGCCGGATGCTCGGCGTACTGCGCGACGCGGGCGGCACCGAGCGCACCGGGGCGGACACCGGCGGCCACACCAGCGGGTACGGGCTGGACCAGGTCGACTCCCTGGTCCAGGGCGCCCGGGACGCCGGCCTCACGGTGGCGTACCAGACCTTCGGCACGCCGCTACCGGTGCCGGAGTCGGTCTCGCTCGCCGGTTACCGGATCGTCCAGGAGGCGTTGACGAACACCATCAAGCACGCCCGGGCGGGCAGCGTCGACGTCCGCGTCCGCTATCTGCGGCACGAGGTCGAGGTCGAGGTGACCGACGACGGTCGGGCGCTGGCGACGGTTCCGTCGGCGCGGAGCCCGCAGAGCGACGGGCTCGGCCTGATCGGCATGCGGGAACGGGTCGCGGCACACGACGGCAGCCTGGAGGTGGGCCCCCGGCAGGGCGGCGGTTTCCGGGTACGCGCCCGGTTCCCGGTCGCCCCGGCGACGCGGCCCGTCGGACCGGAGGCGACGGCACGGACCACCGCCGACGAACCGGTGGTACGGACGGTCGGCGACGAACCGGCGGCACGGACCGTCGGACAGGAGGCAACGGCATGACCGGCACTTCGATCCGGATCCTGCTCGCCGACGACCAGCATCTGGTCCGGACCGGTCTGCGGATCATCCTCGAGACGGAGGACGACGTCGAGGTCGTCGGTGAGGCGGCGGACGGGCGACAGGCGGTCGAACTGACCGCGGCACACCGCCCGGACGTCGTCCTGATGGACGTCGAGATGCCGTACCTGGACGGGCTGGAGGCGACGCGGCGGATCGTCGCCGACGGCGGCGGCGAGGGTCCGGCCGTCCTCATCCTCACCACGTTCGACCGCGACGACTACCTCTTCGCCGCCCTGCAGGCCGGGGCCAGCGGATTCCTGCTCAAGAACGGCACCCCGGAGGACCTGATCGAGGCGGTACGCGTCCTCGCCCGGGGCGACGCCCTGCTCGCGCCGCAGATCACCCGGCGGGTGATCGCCACCTTCGCGACGCCCGGACCAACGGATCCGGCCCGGTCCGCGGCCCGGGCCGGGGGTTCCGGCGGGACGACGACCGGACCGGACCGGGGCCGGCTCGCCGAACTCACCGAGCGGGAACGGGAGGTGCTGGTCCAGCTCGCTGCGGGCGCCTCCAACGCGGAGATCGCCCAACGCCTGGTGCTCGGCGAGGCGACGGTGAAGACCCACGTCTCCCGGGTGCTGATGAAGCTCGGCCTGCGGGACCGGACCCAGGCGGTGATCTTCGCGTACGAGCACGGCGTGGTGACTCCGGGCGCCGCCGACCGCTGACCCCGGACACGGCCGGCTCCCTCCCGCGGTTTCGTAACGCGGCTCCCTCCCGCGGCTCCGTCCCGCGGTTCCGTCGCGCGGTTCCGTCGCGCGGCGGACGTCAGGGGCCCCGGCACGCACTAGCGTCGACCCGGCCGGGGGGCGACGGCGGCCCCGGCCGCACGGACTGATGGAGGAGCTGGATGCTACGTGTCTCGTCGGTGAACCGGACCTTCGGCGACCGGAGAGTGCTGGACGACATCTCGTTCGAGGTGACCCCCGGGCGGATGACCGGGTTCGTCGGCGCGAACGGTGCCGGCAAGACCACCTCGATGCGGATCATCCTCGGCCTGCTCGCGGCCGACTCCGGTGAGGTGACCTGGCGCGGCGGCCCGATCACCCGGACCGTCCGGCAGCGCTTCGGCTACATGCCGGAGGAGCGCGGGCTGTACCCCAAGATGAAGGTCCGCGAGCAGCTGACGTACCTCGGCCGCCTGTACGGGCTCAGCCCGGCGGACGCCCGACGCAGCGTCGACGAACTGCTGGAGCGGCTGGACCTGACCGAACGGGCCGACGACCTGCTGGAGACGCTGTCGCTCGGCAACCAGCAGCGGGCCCAGGTCGCCGCGGCCCTGGTGCACGGTCCGGAGCTGCTCATCCTCGACGAGCCGTTCTCCGGCCTCGACCCGATCGCGGTGGACGTGGTCGCCGGGGTGCTCCGGGAACGGGCCGCCGACGGCGTACCCGTGCTCTTCTCCAGCCACCAGCTCGACGTGGTGGAGCGGCTCTGCGACGACCTCGTCATCATCGCGGCCGGCGCGGTCCGGGCCACCGGCAGCCGGACCGACCTGCGGTCGCGGTACGCCGCACCCCGGTACGAGCTGGTCGTCGACGGCGACGCCGGCTGGGTACGCGACCTGCCCGGAGTCTCCATCGTGGACCTGGACGGGGCGCGGGTCGTGCTCGAACTCACCGACCCGGCCGACGACCAGCGGGTGCTGCACGCCGCGCTGGATCGTGGCCCGGTCCGCGCCTTCGCCCCCGTCGTTCCCTCGCTCGCCCAGATCTTCCGGGAGGTCACCCAGTGACGACCACCTCCGCCACCTCCCCCGCCGGCCAGGCCCGGACGGGTCGACCGGACCGTCCCGGACCGGTGGGAAACGTCAGCTCGTTCTGGGCCGCCACCCGACTGGTCGCCGGTCGGGAGATCACGGTACGGCTGCGTGACAAGACCTTCCTGTTCAGCACGGTCTTCTTCCTGCTCTTCACGCTCGGTGCGGCGGTCGTGCCGGCGTTGTTCGCCGGCGACGGTTCCACGGTGGCGGTGGCCGCCGCACCGGACGTGGCCGCCGCGCTGGACCGGGCCGGTCTGGAGGTGGTCGCCGCCACCGACACCCAGCGGGCCGAGCAGCTCGTCCGGGACGGGGACGTCGACGCCGCGGTCGTGCCGGGCGACGTACCGGGCGGGGTCCGGGTCCTCGCCATGAAGGAGGCGCCGGATGAGGTCGTGTCCGCGCTGAGCAGCTCTCCGCCGGTGCAGCTGCTCGATTCGGACGCGGTGAACCCGGTGGCGGCGTTCCTGATCCCGTTCGCCTTCGGTTTCGTCTTCCTCTTCGCCTCGCTGACCTTCGGCATCCAGATCGCGCAGAGTGTCACCGAGGAGAAGCAGACCCGGATCGTCGAGATCCTGGTCGCCGCCGTACCGGTACGGGCGCTGCTGGCCGGCAAGGTGCTCGGCAACGGCGCCTTGGCGCTGGGTCAGGTGGCGCTGATCGGGCTGGTCTCGGTCCTCTCGATGCGACTGGTCGACGCCGGCCCGCTGCTCGGCCTGATCGGTCCCGCGATCGGCTGGTTCATCCCGTTCTTCGTGGTCGGGTTCGTCCTGCTGGCCTCGCTCTGGGCGGTTGCCGGGGCGCTGGTCAGCCGACAGGAGGACATCTCCGGGGCGTCCACCCCGATCCAGATGCTGGTGATGATCCCGTTCTTCGCGGTGTCGTTCCTGAACGACAATCCGGTGGCGATGACCGTGCTGTCGTACGTGCCGTTCTCCGCGCCGACCGCGATGCCGCTGCGGCTGTTCACCGGCGACGCCGCCGGATGGGAGCCGTTCCTCTCGCTGCTCGTGCTGGTCGTCGGTGCGGTGCTCTGCCTGGCGCTCGCCGCCCGGCTCTACGAGGGAGCGCTGCTGCGGACCAACGGCAAGACGTCGGTCCGGGCCGCGTGGCAGGACCGGGAGATGCGGGTCAGAGCCTGACCGCTCGCCCGGCTGACCGGCCGCCGGCCGGTCAGCCGGGCGACGCACCGATCCGGCTCCGCCGGTTGATCAGCTCAGCTCAGCCGGGCGACCATCGACCGGGAGTCGGCGCCGCCCGATCAGCGTTGCTCAAGCCGCCCGATCAGCGTTACTCAAGCCGCCCGGTCAGCCGGGCGAGCAGGTCGAGCTGGCGGGGATCCTGCAGGGCGGAACCGACGGCGACCACCCGGCAGCCGGCGCTCAGGAAGTCGGCGGCGTTGTCGGCGTCCACCCCACCGGTGGCGACGAACCGTACGGTGGGGAACGGCGCCAGCTGGGCCCGGATCCAACCGGCACCGAGCTGCGCCGCCGGGAACGCCTTCAGCCAGGTGTGACCGGTACGCAGCGCCTGGTTGATCTCCGAGGAGGTGGCGACACCCGGCAGGTGCGGCAGACCGAGAGCCGCGCATTCGGCGGCCACCTGCGGGTCGTACCCGGGGGCGACGGTGAAGGCGGCGCCGGCCTCGTGCACCGACCGCGCCTGCTCGGGGGTGACGACCGTGCCGGCGCCGACCGGGCGGCCGCGTTCCCGCCCGGCGGCGAGGGCGGCGTGCAGGGACGGTAGCGCGTCCGGGCTCTGCACCGGCACCTCGACCACGTCGACGCCGATGTCCCAGGCCCGCCGGCAGAGGTCGACGGTCTGGTCGGGCGGCAGGCCACGCAGGATCGCCATCACCGGCTGGTTGGCGAAGAGGCTGTCGAAGAAGGGCGTGGAGTGGGTGTCCACCTCGGCTCCGTTCATGGTCGGCGGTCCGCGGTCCACCCGAGGTCACGGGAGATCGCGGTACCGGTCTCGGTCAGGTCGGGCAGGTACTCGCGGAGCTGCTCCAGCGGGGCGAGCGCCCGCAGCGCGGTGATCGACACGGCGGCGACCACCCGGCCCCGGGCATCCCGGACCGGCACCGCCACGCAGTTGACGAAGTCCTCGAACTCGCCGTCGTCCTCCGCCCAGCCGCGCTCGGCGATCCGGTCCAGTTCGGCGCGGAGCGCCTCCGGGCTGGTGATGGAGGTGGCGGTGTGCGGGCGATAGTCGATCCGGGTCAGGAAACGGTCCCGGGTCTGCTCGTCGAGGTACGCCAGGACGGCCTTGCCGACGCCGGAGGTCTGCGGGTTGACCGCCTGGCCGACCCGGGACCGCATCCGTAACGCCCCGCGACCGTCCACCTTGGTCACGTAGACAATCTGGTCGTCGACGAGCTGGGCGAGGTGCACGGTGTGGCCGTACCGGTCGCCGAGCCGGACCAGGTGCGGGTGGGCGACCGGGTGCAGCTCCAGGTGGTCCACCGCCTGGTGGGCGAGCGCCACCATCCGGAACCCGACGGTGTACCGGCCGCCCACCGGACGGGCGAACCCGCCGGCCTCCAGGGTCTGCAGCAGCCGCAGCGCGGTGGACTTGTGCACCCCGAGGTGGGTGGCGATCTCGCCGAGTGACCGGGGCCGGTCGGCGAAGAACTCGATGATGCTCAGGGCGCGCTCGACGGTCTGCGACATCGTGTACTCCCGGTCCGGTCAGGCCCGGGTGCCGGCCGGCTGGTCGGTGCCGTGCCAGAGCTCCGGGGTGATGCCGAGTTCGGCGCAGATCGTCGCCACCGGGGGCAGGTCGGCGAAGTCGCCGACGGAGCCGAGCGCCGCGCCGGCGACCAGGTGTCCGAGCCGCAGCCGCGCGGTCTGGTCGAGGCCGCGCAGCGCGCCGGAGAGCCAGCCGGCGGCGAAGGCGTCGCCGGCCCCGACCGGTTCGACCACCTCGACGCGCCTCGCCGGTACGGTGGTCGTGCCGCCCTCGTGGAACGCGACGGCGTCCACGGCGCCGTTCTTCACCACCAGCGTGCCGGCGGTGCCGACCAGGTCACGGACCCCCTCGGGGGTGTGCACGTCCCACAGCCGGGTCGCCTCGTCGAGGCCGACGAAGACCACGTCGGCGAGCTGGGCCAGCCGGAGCAGCGCGTCGGCCTCGGCGCCGGTCCAGAGGGCGGGCCGGAAGTTGACGTCGAAGGAGACCAGCCGGCGCCCGGCCGGCCGGGTCGTGATGAGCCGGTCGACGAGGTCCCGGCAGGTTTCGGAGAGGGCCGGGGTGATGCCGCTCAGGTGCAGGACCGACGCCGGCACCTCGGCGATCCGGTCCGCGTACGCCCGGTCCATGCCGGCGGCGGCGGATCCGCGCCGGTAGTAGTAGACCCGGGTGCCGTCCGGCCCGGGGTCCTTGACGTAGACGGCGGTCGGCCGGGTCGGGTCGGTTTCGACCAACGAGGTGTCGACGCCGACGCCGGCGACCTGGTCGACGACAAGGTCACCGAGCGGGTCGGCGCCGACCCGGCTGGCCCAGGCGGCGCGGTGGCCGAGCGCGGCCAGGAACATCGCGACGTTGGACTCGGCGCCGCCGGCCCGCAGGACGAAGGTCGACTCCGCGTCCAGGCGTCCGCCCGGGGTCGGGGTCACCATCACCATGGTCTCGCCGACGCAGACCGCGTCGAACTGTCCCGGGTCATCCGAGGTTGATACCGAGGTCACCGCAGCCCACCCTTCGTTGCACATGTTGCAACATGGCACTCGACATGTGCATCACCGCATGCGGGGCCACCCTAGACCAGACCCTCCGACGGGGGTGTTACCGGGCGGGTACCGGAGACCACAGATCCCGCTGTGAGTTGAATTACCAATGGCAGGACGGGGAATGCCGTCGCCGCCCGACGGTTGGTCGCTGATGTGATCTTCTCTGTCCCCGCCCGCACCACCCGGCACCAGCCGAAAGGACGCCATGACCGTCACCGGTGAACAGGTCGAGGCGCCCGCGCCATCCCGTACGCCGGGCGACCTGATGACCCGCGCCCAGCGGCTCCGACTCATCCTCGTCCTCGGCTCGCTGATCGCGATCGGGCCGCTGACGATCGACATGTACCTGCCCGCGCTGCCCGCGATCGCGGCCGACTTCGAGACCCCGTCGGCGGCGGTGCAGCTGACCCTCACCGGAACCCTCGCCGGGCTCGCCCTCGGCCAGCTGCTGATCGGCCCGCTCTCGGACGCGGTCGGCCGGCGTACGCCACTGCTGACCGGCCTCGCCCTGCACATCGTCGCCTCGGCGCTCTGTGTGATCGCGCCGAACATCGGGGTGCTCGGCACCCTGCGGGTGCTGCAGGGCCTCGGCGTGGCCGCCACCTCGGTGGTCGGCATGGCCGTGGTGCGGGACCTGTTCAGCGGTTCCGAGTTCGCCCGGATGCTCTCCCGCCTCATGCTGGTGATGGGCGCGGCCCCGGTGCTCGCTCCCACCCTCGGCAGCGAACTGCTGCGTTGGACGCGGTGGCACGGCGTCTTCGTCGCGCTCGGGATCTTCGGCCTGCTGTTGATCACCGTGGCGTGGCTCGGGCTCCCCGAGACACTGCCGGTGCGGCGTCGCCGGCGCGGTGGGGCGCTGGACACCGTACGGACGTACGGCGGGCTGCTGCGGGACCGGACCTTCCTGGGACTCGTCCTGGTCGCCGGGCTGGCGATGGCGGCACTGTTCGCGTACGTCTCCGGGTCGTCCTTCGTCTTCCAGGAGCAGTACGGCCTCGACGAGCAGGAGTTCGGGTTGGCCTTCGGCGCGGGCGCGATCGGCCTGATCACCGCCACCCAGTTGAACGTCCGGCTGCTCCGCCGGTACTCGCCACAGCAGATCCTGGTCACCGCCCTGGTCGTCGGCAGCCTGGCCGGGTTCGCCCTGCTCGGCTTCGCGGTCACCAACTACGGCGGGCTGCCCGGCATCCTGGTGTCGCTCTGGGTGGTCCTGGCCGCGTCCGGGCTCGCCATGCCGAACGCACCCGCGCTGGCGTTGAGCCGACACGGCGAGGCGGCCGGCACGGCGGCGGCACTGCTCGGCGCGATCCAGTTCGGGGTCGGCGCGGTGGCGGCGCCGCTGGTCGGCGTACTCGGTAACGGCAGTGCCGGCATGGCCCTGGTGGTCGTCGGCGGGATGGTCTCGGCGCTCGCCGTACTCGTGCTGGTGGTCCGGCCCGCCCGGCTCGCCGCGACCGGTCCCGCGGTCGCCACCGCGGCCCTGCACTGAGGTTCGC